>NZ_JBHUCD010000018.1:0-115949 GCF_042786555.1 Paenarthrobacter sp. NPDC056912 | reverse complement strand
CCGATTCAGGCCTGACGAAGCACCGCTTAAACGAGACACGGTCGTTGCAACTCCCAAAAATTCTGGGTGTTGCAACGACCGCTAGAACCCAAGACTTTACGGTTTCCGGGGCCTTTGGCGTTATTGCCCGGTTGGATCAGGCAGCGTCAAAGCAAAAGGTGGATCAGGCATCCACAGGCTTGATGGAGTGAATCCTGTCGAGAATGGAATTCTTGAGGTTTTCCGGGGCCGATTCGGTGCACGAACGCTTAACCATGGTGCGAATCAGGCACTCAAGGTCATACTGCTCGGCACATTCCTCGCACGTATCGAGGTGATGCTTGATCTCCGTGAGGTCCTCGCGGGTCAAAGCGCCGTCGAGGTATTCATAGATCCGCTGCATCCGCGTATCGTCGCAATCGCCCAATCCTTGGCAGTCGCTCATTTCTCTTTCTCCTGATTGTTGCTTCCGGCCGCGGCCTGATCTTCGGTATGGGCCCTGAAGCCCCGTTCAGCGGCATAATCCGCCAGCATGTCCCGCAGCATCTTCCTGCCGCGGTGCAACCGCGACATGACCGTGCCGATCGGGGTGTTCATAATCTCTGAAATCTGCTTGTACGCATAGCCTTCGACGTCGGCAAAGTAGACCGCCAACCGGAATTCCTCCGGAATGGCCTGCAGCGCGTTCTTGACGTCGGAGTCCGGCAAGTGGTCCAAGGCCTCGGCCTCTGCGGACCGTAGGCCCGCGGACGTATGCGACTCTGCCTTGGCCAGCTGCCAATCCTCGATCGTGTCCGAGTTGGACTGCAACGGTTCGCGCTGCCGCTTCCGATAGAGGTTGATGTAGGTGTTGGTCAGGATGCGGTACAACCAGGCCTTGAGGTTCGTGCCCGGCTTGTACTGGTGGAACGCCGAAAACGCTTTGGTGTAGGCCTCTTGAACGAGGTCCTCAGCGTCCGACGGATTCCTGGCCATCCTCATCGCGGCCGAGTACAACTGATCCACGTACTGCATGGCGTCGCGCTCAAAGCGCGCCCGCCGCTGTTCGGGGGTTTCTGTTGAGACGTCGACGTCGGCCGCCGCGGCGTCATCCCCGCCGGCTGCTTCATACATGGCCGCTGCGGCCGGTTCAATGGTGCTCATCGTTGCCAAGTCTACTGTCAGCTTCCGGGAAACCGGCTGTGTACCGTATCCGGGCTCCAGCAGGACCGCGCGGTCCTTAACCAAAGTCAAAAAACCAACTCCGTTCAGCGAGGCGGCAACACCATTGCCGCGGTCCGGTCTCCACCGCACCTGACGTTCACAACGGCTGTCGCCGGGTAAATATTCCGCAAAAGTGCAAGACTAGAGCAGACTGCACCCCGTGAACACAACACTCATCGAATAGTGTGGCAAGCCATCCAGGAGGCAAGACATGTCTGTTATCCGTTTTCTCGCGCGACCTATGCTCGCGTCCAGCTTCGTCGTAGCAGGTCTGGACAAGCTCAGGAATGCGGACGACACCGCCAAGCAGTTATCGCCAATCCTGCGCCGGGCCTCGGAGTCGCTCCCCTTCAAGACTGACGAGAAGACCTTGGCGCGCGTCATCGGAGGCGCGCAATTGGGTGCCGGAGCATTGCTCGGACTTGGCAAGGTCTCCCGATTCGCGGCCACTGTACTTGCCCTGACATCCGCCCTGAATTCCTATGTTGAGTGGCGCTCGGCCGACATCAGCACGAAAGAAGGCAGGAGCGCCCGCAAGGCACAACTCCTCAAGAACATATCCCTGACGGGCGGCGTACTTCTGGCGTCCGTTGATACCGAAGGCCGTCCGGGGTTGGCCTGGCGGGCGGAGCACTTGGCCGCTGACGCCAAGAAGGCCACGGGCAAGCAGATCAAACGCACGGACAAAGCAGTACGCAAGGCCGTTGACAACGCAGTTGGAGCATAAGGACGCATGACAGGTACCACCGCAGCAAACGCCGCCACCACCGCACTTCCCCTGTGGCCGGCCCCTTTTGCCGAGGGGCCGGTGGACGCAACGGTCACGGTACCCGGCTCAAAGTCCCTGACCAACCGCTTCCTGGTGCTGGCTGCTTTGGCGGACGGCCCGTCGCGCCTGAGGGCTCCACTGCATTCGCGCGACTCGGCCCTCATGGTCCAGGCACTCAGGCAACTGGGCGCCACCGTCACGGAGATCCCCGGGGACGGCGACTACGGTCCTGACCTTGAGATCACGCCCATGGACCCGGCCGCCTCCAGCGCAGAGACTGCCATTGACTGCGGTTTGGCCGGCACTGTGATGAGGTTCGTTCCGCCGCTGGCGGCGATGCGCAATGGCGCCACTGTCTTCGACGGTGACCCCCACGCACGCAACCGGCCGATGGGAACCATTATCGAAGCCCTGATCGCGCTCGGCGTTCCGGTGGGTGCCGAAGGCGGCGCGACGCCGTCGGCTCTTCCATTCACTGTTAACGGCACCGGCGAGGTCCGCGGCGGACATCTGGTGATTGATGCCAGCGCCTCATCGCAATTCGTCTCAGCACTGCTGCTGGTGGGTGCCCGGTTTACCGAAGGCCTGCATCTGGAGCACGTCGGCAAACCTGTTCCGAGCCTGGACCACATCACCATGACCGTGTCGGTTCTCCGCAGCGTCGGGGTGACGGTGGATGACTCCGTGCCCAACCACTGGCGCGTGTCCCCCGGAACCATCCGGGCCTTCGACCAGCGGATTGAGCAGGACCTTTCCAACGCCGGCCCTTTCCTTGCGGCCGCCTTGGCCACGAGGGGTACCGTCCGCATTCCCAACTGGCCAACAGGCACTACCCAAGTGGGTGACCTTTGGCGCAGCATCCTCGCTGCCATGGGAGCAAGCGTCTCCCTTGACAAGGGAACACTGACCGTGACCGGCGGGCCGGAGATCAAGGGCGCCGACTTCGACGAAACAAGCGAACTCGCACCCACCGTTGCAGCGTTGTGTGCGCTCGCCACGGGCCCTTCACGGCTAACCGGCATCGCCCACCTGCGCGGGCACGAAACTGATCGGCTCGCCGCATTGGTTGCTGAAATCAATCGGCTTGGAGGTGACGCGGAGGAGACCGCGGACGGGCTCGTCATCCGCCCGGCCACACTGCATGGCGGTACTGTGCACAGCTACGCCGACCACCGCATGGCCACTGCAGGCGCCATCCTGGGACTCGCCGTCAAGGGCGTGCAGGTGGAGGACATTGCCACGACGTCCAAGACCATGCCCGAGTTCCCCGAAATCTGGGCCGGCTTGCTTGATTCAATTGGCGTCGACGAGGCAAGCAACTGACGATGGGCCGCGACGCACGCTCCTGGGATGAGTCCGATGTCCGGATCCGTCCCAACAAGAAGGGCTCAAGGCCCAGGACCAAAGATCGTCCCAGCCATGATGATGCCGTCATCGGGCGGATCATCACCGTGGACCGTGGACGCTACAGGGCAATTGTCGGAGAAGACTCAGCGGACGAGCGCATCGTCATTGCCGCGCGCGCCCGTGAGCTGCGGCGAAATCCGGTGGTCCCTGGCGATTTCGTCGCCTTGGTGGGTGATGTCTCCGGCTCCCCGGATACACTCGCCCGGCTGGTCCGAGTTGAGGAGCGCAAAACCCTCCTCCGCCGAAGCGCCGACGACACAGATCCCATCGAACGCGTGGTCGTGGCAAATGCCGACCAGCTCGTGGTGGTTGTTGCGGCGGCCAATCCAGAACCGCGCACCGGATTCATCGACCGGGCACTCGTGGCAGCCTACGACGCCGGCATCGAACCATTGCTGCTGATCACCAAAGCGGACGTCAAGGATCCGGCGGAACTGCTTGCCAACTACCTCAGCCTGGACTTCCCTGTGATCATCAGCCGGACGGCCGATGCCGAGGCTTCCGGTATCGATGCCCGCTCGGACGACGGACTGTCCGCCCGGTTGGACAGAGACGCAGTGTCCCAACTCCGCGCCCACCTCGACGGCAAAGTGACTGTCATGCTCGGCCACTCCGGGGTCGGCAAGTCCACCATGGTCAACGCGCTGACAGGCGCTGAGCGGGCCACGGGCGGCGTCAACGCCGTAACAGGGCGTGGGCGGCACACCTCATCCTCCGCGCTGGCCCTGAAGCTGGCCGATGCACCGTCCGGCAGCTGGATCATCGATACCCCCGGCATACGTTCCTTCGGCTTGGCGCACGTCGATCCGGACCGGATCCTGCGCTCATTCCCTGACCTCGAACCCGGCACCGAAGCGTGCGACCGCGGCTGCAAGCACGATGCCACCGCCATCAATTGCGGCCTGGACGCCTGGGTGAACGCGGGCCACGCGGGGCCTTCAGGCGTACCGCGGCTTGCTTCCCTGCGCCGTTTGCTGGGTGCCGACCCGAGGCTGGAAGCCAAAGAGGCCAAGGAGCTGGGCACTGTCAACTGATCGTTGCCGCTTCACGTCCCCACTGCGGGGATCGTTTCAGGATAGTTTGGTGGCATGACCCGACCCGTTTCCAGCTACAACGATGACCTGCGACTGGCTCACGTCCTCGCCGATTCCGTCGATGCCCAGACCATGGACCGATTCAAGGCACTGGACCTGCAGATCGAAACCAAGCCTGACCTCACACCCGTCACGGACGCCGACAAGGCCGCCGAGGAAGCGATCCGCGGGCAGTTATCACGCTCTCGTCCCCGTGACGCCGTCCTCGGCGAGGAGTTCGGGAGCAGCGGGCACGGCTCGCGTCGCTGGATTATCGACCCCATCGATGGCACCAAGAACTTTGTCCGCGGGGTTCCGGTGTGGGCCACATTGATCGCCCTCGTGGACGAAGGAGAGCCCGTTGTGGGTGTGGTCAGCGCGCCCGCATTGGGCAAGCGCTGGTGGGCCGCCAAGGAAATGGGCGCCTACATGGGCCGTTCCCTGGCATCGGCCACCCGACTCAAAGTTTCCAATGTCTCGCGCCTGGCAGACGCCTCGATGTCCTACTCGAGCCTTTCGGGTTGGAAGGAGCGCGGCAACCTGGATGAATTCATGGGGCTCACCGAGGACATCTGGCGCACGCGCGCCTACGGTGACTTCTGGTCCTATTGCCTGGTGGCCGAGGGTGCCGTGGACATCGCCTGCGAGCCGGAGCTGAACCTCTATGACATGGCAGCGCTGGTCCCCATCGTTACGGAGGCAGGCGGTCGCTTCACGTCCCTGGAGGGCGAAGACGGCCCCTTCGGCGGCAATGCCCTGGCGACGAACTCCATCCTGCATTCCGAGGTCCTCAAGCGGCTCAACCCCGCCTTGGACGACCTCCTCTGATGTAATCCAGCCTGCACACTTCTGGACAGTTTTGGCGAATTTTCGACGGCGGGTGCCTCCTTTGGGAGGCACCCGCCGTCTTTTATTCGACGAAACGACTGCCCGCCATTCTCCGTAACAATGTGCTTAACAAAACCTGGCGGCTTTGGAGGGAGCGTCGGAGGTGCCCTAACCTCTTTACAGGTCACGAGTGCCAGCGCTAAACCCCGGTTTGCTGGCCGGCAACCCTCCATTCGCGGTGGGGTGCCCCGGGTGACGACCTGGCCGGTCCGGAACGGATACGGCAAGCGCGGATCCCCTGCGGGGGTCCCTCTTGAGTGAGGTCCCATGAGCACTGTCACGTTAAACTCAAACACCAGGCCGTCCTCCGCACAGGCAGCCGCCGCCTCGCGGCCGCTGGCCGCAGTCACTGGCGCGGAACTGCAGGCGCCCCTGATTCAGGGCGGCCACGTTCGCTATGCCAATCTCGACTACGGTGCTTCGGCACCTGCGTTGACCATTGTGTCGGCCTATCTGAACGAAGTTCTTCCGTACTACGCCAGCGTCCACCGCGGCGCCGGCTACGCGTCCCAGATCAGCACCTCGGTGTACGAGAACTCCCGAAACATCGTCCGGGAGTTCGTCGGCGGCAGGGCGGACGATTCCGTCATCTTCACCCGCAACACCACGGACTCCTTGAACCTGCTGGCCGGGTGCCTTCCCCAGGTCAACGGACAGAACACCGGCGAGGTCCTTTACCTGGATATTGAGCACCACGCCAACCTTCTTCCCTGGCAGGGTGTACCGCACCGCAGCGTCATTGCGGCCCCAACACTGGCGGCCACCTTGGAGAACCTTCGTGCGGAGCTCAGCGAGGGCGGCGTGTCGCTGCTCGCCATAACGGGCGCTTCCAACGTAACCGGCGAAATCCTGCCCATCGCACAGCTGGCGTCGTTGGCCCACGAATACGGGGCACGGATTGTGGTGGACGCGGCCCAGCTCGCTCCGCACCGCCGGATCAACATCGCCGAGGCCGACGTCGACTACGTTGTTTTCTCCGGCCACAAGCTCTATGCACCCTTCGGTGCAGGCGTTGTTGTTGGCCGGCCGGATTGGCTTGACGCAGGACCCCCCCACTTGGCCGGCGGCGGAGCCGTGCGTGAGGCCCGCCTGGACTCCGTCAGCTGGGCCACAGGACCGGCCCGCCACGAGGGCGGCTCCCCCAATGTTTTGGGCGCAGCCACGCTTGCCCGTGCCACCCAGGTTCTGGCAGGGCTGGATGAGGATGCGTGGCATGCCCACGAGGCCTCCATCCGCTCGTACCTTGTGGATGGACTGCGGGCGATCGACGGCGTCACCGTCCACCAGATCTTCAGCGATTCCGAGGACACCATTGGCGTGGTCAACTTCTCTGTTGAAGGTTTCGACGCTGGATTGGTCGCCGCATACCTGGCGGCCGAGCACGGAATCGGTCTCCGGGACGGCCGTTTCTGCGCCCACCCGCTCCTGAAGCGCCTCGGGCTCCCGTCCGGGTCCCTGCGCGCCAGCTTTGGCGTTGGTTCGAGGTTGGAGGACGCTACGAGGCTCCTTGCCGGTATCGAGGAACTCAAGCACACCGGGCTGGGCTGGGACTACGTGGTGGATGAAGGCCGCTGGGTCCCCGCCAACGATCATCGCACCTACCCGGAGTGGGCTCCGAACACACCCGGCACGGCGGGCGCTGCGCCCTGCACTGTGGACTGAGGCCTGTTCATTCACCAGCTGCGGTAAATTCGTAGGGTATCTTTGGCGGCCCTGTGAAGGAGTTTGTGCGTGGCTATTGGTTCCCTGGGTACTTCGGGCGGTCAGGCCGGTCCAGGAGGACCAAAACTTCATGCCAACCGCCGGCATGAGCTCGGTCAGAGCTTCCAGGACGGCGGAGAGCACTACCATTTGGTGCGCCCCGGGTATCCTCGCGACTCCGCCGGTTGGCTTTTGCCGTCGGAAGCGAGGACTGCCGCGGACATCGGTGCAGGGACCGGCAAGTTCACAGGCCTTCTCGTGGAGCGCGGACTCGAGGTCACAGCTGTCGACCCTTCGGCAGACATGCTGGAGCAATTGCGGAAGTCCTTTCCACGCGTCACTGCACTGGAAGGCACCGCCGAGGCAACAGGACTGGCGGACTCAGCATTCGACGTCGTCAGCGTTGCCCAGGCGTGGCACTGGTGCGACCCCCTCACAGCAAGCACGGAAATCGCCCGGATCCTGCGACCAGAGGGAGTATTGGGCCTCATCTGGAATCAATTGGACACCTCTGTTCCGTGGGTACACCGCCTCTCGCGCATCATGCATGCTGGTGACGTCCACAAACCGGACTTCCGGCCAGTCATCGGACCGGAGTTCGCAGGCCTGGAAAGTCACGTAACCAGCTGGCAAGACGCCCTGACTCCTGAAGGCATCATGGAACTGACCAAGTCCCGCAGCTACTATCTCCGCGCCAACGATGCCACGCGGGCCAAAGTCATCAGCAACCTTGAGTGGTACCTCCACGACCACCTGGGGCACCAGCCGGGCGAAACCATCCAGTTGCCATACGTGACGCAGACGTGGCGCGCAACGAGGATTCCCGGCGCCCGGCCACGGTAGGCTTGGATTGTGAAGACCAGTACGCCCTCCTCCTCGATTGAGGACTACGTTAAGGTCATCTACTCCTATACCGAGTGGCAAGACAAGCCCATCACGTCATCGCAGCTCGCGCAGCGGTTGGGCGTAGCCAACTCGTCGGTGTCGGAAATGGTGCGCAAGCTCAAGGACCAAGGACTGGTGGACCACCAGCCCTACAGTGCCATCAGGTTGACGCCGCAGGGCATGCGCCTAGCGTTGTCGATGGTCCGGCGCCATCGCCTCATTGAGACCTACCTGGTGGAGGAACTCGGCTACAGCTGGGACGAAGTCCACGACGAAGCCGAGATGCTGGAGCATGCGGTGTCCGATACCTTTGTTGAGCGGATGTCAGCGAAGCTCGGCAATCCGGTGCGCGACCCGCACGGCGATCCTATTCCCGCCGCCGACGGTTCAGTGGAACTGCCGCATGCCTACCGCATGATCGAGCTGGACCAAGGCCACTCAGGGCGCATCACCAGGATCAGCGACGAAAACCCGGACCTTCTGCGTTACTTGGCGGCGGAGGAGATCACGTTGGACGCCGCCGTCGAAGTAGTGGGGCGCAAACCCTTCGGCGGAGCATTGGTAGTCCGCATCGGCAGCGGCCCGCTCCGCCGTGAGTTCGATCTCGCGGACGAGGTAACGTCGGCTCTCTGGGTATACAGCGCCGAAATCCATGAAGGCTGCGTACTCCCCGCCCTCTGACGGTTGAGCCGCTCCAGGTCAGCTGTGCTGTCCGGCCGCTCCGCCGTCGTCGGACGCCGTGTCTGGTTCGCCGCCCGCGGCAGCCTTCGCTCCCCGCACCGGATTCCGGATTCCGACGGCGGACGCCACTGCGCCTGCCAGGAACAGCGCGGCTGTCACCACCAAGGCATTGTAGAGGCCTTGCCGCGTGAAGACCGGTCCCACGATGAGTCCTGCAAAAGCAATGCAGATCAGTCCCGCGATTCGGGCTACGGCGTTGTTGACGGCTGAACCGATTCCAGCCTCCTCCGTTGGTACCGCCCCAAGAATCGCCGCCGTGAGGGGAGCAACGAGCGTCGCAAGACCGATCCCGAAGACAATCTGGCCCGGAAACACCTGCGTCCAATAGTTGAGCGGCTCCTGAACGGACAGGCACATCAGGAAACCCACGGCGCACAATAACGGGCCCGCCGCCATGAACCAGCGAGGTCCATACTTTCCGGCCAGCCCGCCAAAGTAAGATGCACTGAACATCAGGATTATCGTGCCCGGAAGCAGGGCAATACCCGCGACCGTGGCGCCCATCCCACCCACCTGCTGCAAGTAGATGCCAAGGACAAAGAACCCCAAGGAAATGCCGCCGTAGATGGCCAGCGTCGCCACGTTGCCCCAGGCAAAGTTGCCGATGGTGAAGAGCCTGAGCGGCAGCATGGGGTCCGCAGTCCTCGCCTCATGGATCAGGAACAGGGCCAGCGCTGCAACACCTGCCAGCAGGGGCACCCAGACTTGAGGATTGCCCCAGCCCAGGCGGCCCTGTTCAATAAACGCATACACAGGCCCGCCCAGGCCGATCATGGCCAGGAAAGCGCCAAGGTAGTCAATTCTCTTGCTCCTGTCCCTGGCCGCATCCGAGGCCCGGAGCCCGGCCAGCACCGGCCAAATAGCAACAGCCGGGATCACGTTGATAAAGAAGATGACTCGCCAGGAGAGCATATCCACCGAAAGGCCGCCGATCAGCGGCCCGACGATTGCGGCAGCGCTGGTCCATCCCGACCATTGCCCGATCGCCTTTGACTGGGCGGGACCTGAGAACGACGTAATGATCATGGCGAGGGAGCTCGGTACCAGGAGCGCGCCCGCGATGCCTTGGAGCGCGCGGGACACCACCAGCACCTCTCCGGTCCATGCAAGCCCACACATCACGGACGTCACGGTGAAGCCGGCCAAGCCCCATTCGAGAATCCGCGCCCGGCCGAAATGGTCAGAGAGTGATCCGGCCACGAGGATCAGCGCACCCAGCGTCAGCAAATACGCATCCACCACCCATTGCTGAATGACCAGGCCACCACCCAGTTCCCGGCCGATGGCCGGCAGTGCGAGATTCACCACAAATCCATCGAGGATTGCGATGAAAGAGGCCACGATTGCCACGACGAGTACGCGTTTCTGGAGGGGCGAACTCGGCAGCAGGGCCGCTGCGTCAGTCATGAGCACAGCCTACGCCCGGGAAGTCCCGTATCGTTGGATGGTGATTAGCAGACGTGATGCCGCATTGGCCCTTGATATACCGATGGAAATGGCCCAACGCCACGGCATCCCGGCGCGGCTCACCGAGGCAGAGCTGAAGGACCTGCAGGACAATCCCCCGGCATGGTTGGTGCAGTCTCGCGCGAACCGCACAGGCAAAAGGCCCGTCTGGGTCCATCTGACATGCGCGGTCTGCGGGTACTCCGAGGCAATTCGCCCCAAAAAGTGGTGGCCCGAGTTCTCGTTTGTTTTCTGCGGCCACCACCGCAACAGCGAACTACCCACCCTCTTCCTCGGCGACGTGCGCAGTGAGTTCGACGGCATAGGCAGCCGCTTCATCGGTGTGGTGGACGTCCGGGAGGACAAGGGCTAGCCTCCCTGTTGCTGGCTCATTTCAGATGGCACTGCAATGAGCTGGAGCGTTTGCCCCTCCCGCAGTACCGTCAGCGGGAAAGGCTCCCCAATGGCTTCCTCGAACAGGAGCTTCTGGAGGCTCTCCGCACTGGACACGGCCCGTCCTTGCGCCCGCAGCACTATGTCCGCCGGTTGGACCCCGGACAGTTCCGCCGGGGAGCCGTGGATCACCTCCACAACGCGCAGCCCCTCCCTCTGGCCAGTCCGAACCACGGCACTCGCGTCGAGAGGGATCGGCGTGCTCACCAGCCCCAGGTAGGCGCGCCGGACCCGTCCGTCCTTCAGCAGCGAGGCGATGATCCGCTGTGTCGTCCTGTTAATAGGGATGGCGAGACCAAGGCCGAGTCCGGCCACTGCGGTGTTGATCCCGACGATGCGACCACGCGTATCTGCCAACGCGCCTCCGGAGTTTCCCGGGTTCAGGGCCGCGTCGGTTTGGATGACGTCCTCGATGACTCGCCTGTGCTCGCCGGCACGTACAGGGATCGACCTGCCCAGGCCACTCACTACCCCGGCTGTGACCGAGCCCGCCAACCCCAACGGATTGCCTACGGCTATCACCAGCTGACCCACCCGCAAGGATTCGGCGTTGCCCAACAAGGCCGGCGTCGGGGTTGACCTGACACCGCGCACCACCGCCAGATCTGACAACGGGTCCGCGCCTACCAGCTCCACATCGGTGTGCTTGCCGTCGGCGAACACCGCCCTTCCGGACCGGATGCCCGCCACGACATGGGCGTTGGTCAGCATGAATCCATCTCCTGTGAAAACCACTGCCGATCCACTGCCCATGCGGACCCTGCCATTGCGGCCGGTGCTTGTCATTTCGATGGCGGCAACGTGCGGAGTGACGGACTCGGCCACGCGGACAACCACCTTGGAGTAGGCGTCCAGTGCGTCATCGCCACCTTCATCCCGCCACGGGTGCGGATCTGGGTCCGGCAGTTCGAACTCCGGCTCAGTACTCATCGTGCGCCTCCTGCCAACGCTGTACCTGCACCGTCCCAGTGCCCTGTGCTGTGTTAGCTGGGCTGAGCTAAGTGCCTATCTCATACAACGGCCGGCATCGATCAGCTAGTCCGGATTACGGTACGCCGTGGGTGAACGTGGAAACGTCCTGTCGGGCACGAAGAAAGCCCCCGGATCACAAGGATCCGAGGGCTTTCCAGGGTGGAGATGGGGGGAATTGAACCCCCGTCCGATGTCGTTTTGTCAGGGCTTCTCCGGGCGCAGTTTGCGTCGGATTTTCTCGGCCCCAGCCATCCTGCAAACAGGTAGCTGATCCGGGCCCAGTCATCTAAGAGTCCCGTTTACCTCAATGACGAAGGCAAACAGCAGTGGCTATCTAAATGACGCCAGGAACCGGGGCGATAGCATCCCCGGGCTGACGGACTGTCTTACTGCTTAGGCAGCGAGAGCGAAGTCAGTGCGCTTAGATTCGGCACTTATTGGTTTGCAGACAGCGTTTACGAGATAATTCTGCATCCTCGGCCCGCTTCACCTGTCGCGACTAACATCGTCGAAACCGATCATCCCCGTATTTTGTTACCAAACCCGGCAGGCGGATCGAATACTCGAAATCCCTGCCGGACTATTCATCATAACGCATGCATCCGGGAGATCATTCCCCGAACACGGCGCACGGCCTAACGGCGGTTGCGTTCCCGCAGTTCACGCAGTGATTCGCGCTTGTCCTGCTGCTCACGCAGGGTCTGCCGCTTGTCATAGTCCTTCTTGCCGCGGGCGATGGCGATCTCCACTTTGGCCCTGCCGTCCAGGAAGTAAAGCTGAAGGGGCACCACAGTGAAGCCTGACTCGCGGATCTTCTGTGAGATCTTGTCCAGTTCGTCACGATGGAGCAAAAGCTTACGACGCCGGCGGGCGGCATGGTTGGTCCAGCTCCCCTGGTGATACTCGGGGATGTGGATGCCCTCCATCCACAGCTCGTCATTGTAGAAGGTACAAAAGCCATCCACCATGGAGGCATGGCCCTCACGGAGGGACTTCACTTCTGTTCCCATGAGAGCGATGCCGGCCTCATAGGTATCCAGGACATGGTAGTTATGCCGGGCCTTCCGATTGGTGGCCACTACCTTACGGCCACTTTCCTTGGGCACGGTAGAACTCCTTGATAGATACGGATTTGAACCAGTGTACGCCAGCGCGGCGTCCGCTCGGTGCGCTAGAGCAGCGTCATGGGGTCAACTGCGACGCCGTTGAGCCAGGTTTCGAAGTGGGCATGGCAACCGGTGGAATTGCCTGTGCTGCCGGAGTAGGCGATCAACTGTCCAGCCGAAACCTGCTGACCATTCGCCACCACGATGCTGCTGTTGTGGTAGTAGATGGTGGTCAGGGAGTTTCCTTGAACGACGCCATGGGACAACTTCACCCGCCAGCCGCCACCATCGGCCGAGTTCCAGCCGGAGTTGAAGACTTCGCCCGCTGCGGCAGCGTAGACCGGAGTTCCACAAGCTGCTCCGAAGTCGATGCCCGTGTGCATGTAACCGCCAGTACCGTAGAAGTCGATGGTTCCAGGCGGCGTCGCACGCCAGCCGAATCCCGACGTGATGGGTACCTGGCTGGCGAACGGATGGCGCAACCCGAAGGCAGACGGCGAACCCGTTGCAGGCGGAACATACGGGGCTTCCGGGGGCGCCGGCCTGCCCTGTGCAGCGGCGGCGGCAGCCGCGGCTGCTGCAGCCTCCGCGGCGAGACGGCGCTGCTCTGCTTCCCAGGCTTCCCTTAGTTTGCGGTCGCGCTCAACAATTTCTGCGGCAACTGAGTCCTGCTCGGATTTGACCCTCGCCAGGTTGGCTTCAATGCCCGGCTTGGCGGCCTGAAGTTGTCCGTTAAGACGCGTCGTGTCTTCGATCAGCTTGTCGACTTCGGCCTTCTTGCTGGCCGCCTCGTCCCTTGCTGACTTTTCACGTTCCAGCGCAGCATCGGCTTTCGCCTTCAGATCCTGGATTTCCTCTTCAACAGCAACGAGCCTTGCCTGAGAGTTAACGTTGGTAGCGTTCTGCTGGGTCAGCTTCGTCATCGCCGCGTTCTGGCTGCGCATTGCCTGGTCAGCCAAATCCATGGACTCAGTCAGGCTGCCGTTCTCGTTGGATCCGAACAAGAGGGCGATGTTGGTTGGCACGCCTCCGGACTTGTAAGCCTGTGAAGCGATCTGCCCGATCAGCTTTTTGGTGTCGGTGATCTTTTGCTTGTCGCTCTCAAACTGTTCGGTGATCTTTGCCTTGTTCTGCTGGGCAAGCTCCACTCTGGCAGCCAGGGCCTCGACTTCCTTGACAGCGCTCGCCACGCGCCCCTGCGCCTCCAGCAGAGCCTGTTGCGCACCCGGGAGCCGGCCTTGGTAGATCACAAGATCCCCAGCGGCCTTCGCAATGTTCGAGTCCACGAACTCAAGGGACGCCTGGACCCGGGCAGCTTCTGCTTCCAGCGCAGCCTGCTGGTCATCGAGGTTGTCTGCCTGGGCAGCAGGCACGCCCGACAAGAGACTCACAGCCAGACCGACAGCCAAAACAGCGCCAAGAATCCGAGCTTGGCCGGACGCCAGGCGCCGACGCAGGGAGTTCGGGTCCAACGTGGTCATCAGGAATCCTTTTCGCTTGTCAGGAGGGTTGTTCGTTGAGTCCAGTGGTTCATTCCTAGACCTTCAAGTAGCGCCGGAGGGTCAGCAACGAGGATATGCCGGCCAAGCCACCGCCAAGGGCAATAAGCACCGGGGCTATTACCAGGACTTGGGTAGAGGAAATGAACGGAGTGTTCAGGAACTGCTTGGACAGGTCGCCGTTAAGCCAGAAGTGCGCCATGAGCCATAAAGTGACGGAAGCCAGGAGAGCTCCAACGACGGCGGCGATGACGCCTTCCAAGATGAAGGGCAATTGAATGACCGTTTTGGAGGCGCCGACCAGCCGCATGATGCCTGTTTCACGTCGCCGGCTAAACGCCGAGAGCCGGATCGTAGTGGTGATAAGCAGCACCGCACAAAAAATCATCACCGCGGCCACGCCCATGGCTGCCACCGAAGCTCCATTCATCCAGGAGAAGATCCGTTCCAGCACCTGTCTCTGGTCGCTGACCGTCTCGACTCCAGGCTGGGAGGAGAACGTTTCGCTGATGATCTGGTACTTTTCCGGGTTCTTCATGTTGATCCGGAATGAGGCCGGCAGTTGGTCCTCGGACACGGAATCAACAATGGGCGAGTTGGAGAACTGTTCCTTGAAGTGCGTGTAGGCCTCGGCCTGTGATTCGAACTGGAAATCGTTGATGTACTGCTTGACTGCCGGAGATTCGAGCATCGCCTGAAGGTTGGCTTGCTGCTCCTTCGTGGCCGGCCCTGAAGCGCAACCAACCGCCGTCGAACCGTCATTGCAGAGGAAGACGGCTACCTGGACTTTGTCGTACCAGAACCCCTTCATCTGATTGATCTGCATTTGCAGCATTCCGGCCGCACCAACGAACGTCAGGGAAACAAAAGTCACCAAAACGACGGAAATCACCATGGACAGGTTGCGGCGCAGGCCACTGCCAATCTCCCCCAGGATAAACAAGAGCCTCACAGCTGTGCCCCCTGCGCGCGATCCAGTTCCTCGCCGCTGGCATCCTTCAGCCTGCGCGATTCGCCAACCACGGGAATCATTGAGGTGTACAGCGCCTTGGCTTCGTCGCGGATGACCTTGCCGTTCTTGAGTTCCACCACGCGGCGCCGCATTTCATTGACAATGTCGTCGTCGTGGGTTGCCATGACTACAGTGGTGCCGTTCTGGTTGATCTTGTCCAGGACACCCATGATGCCCATGGAGGTAATGGGATCCAGGTTTCCAGTCGGTTCGTCCGCGAGCAGGATGCCGGGACGATTCACCACAGCGCGGGCAATAGCTACACGCTGCTGCTCGCCACCTGAAAGTTCGTGGGGCATTCGGCGTTCCTTGCCCTCCAGGCCCACGGTCTTCAGGACCTCGGGAACTGTCTCTCGGATGATGGAGCGGCTCTTGCCGATGACCTGCATTGCGAAAGCAACGTTGGCGAAGACGTTTTTCTGCGGAAGCAGGCGGAAGTCCTGGAAGACAACACCGATCCCGCGTCGGAGCTTCGGGACACGCCAACTGGAGATGTTGGCTACGTTCTGGCCGGCTACGTAGACGGACCCGGAGGAAGCTTTGTCTTCCTTCAGGATCAACCGCAGGAAGGTGGACTTGCCTGAGCCCGAGGCGCCCACGAGGAAAGTGAATTCACCACGGTTGATCTCAAGGCTTACGGAGTCCAGCGCCGGTCGGGCGTTCTGCTCGTAGACCTTGGTGACATTCTCAAATCTGATCATGGCCCTTTAGAACCCCGCCGGACGTGACATGGTCGCGCAGTCCAACAGCCGGAGCGCGGGCTTTCGATGTGGGAAGTGAGAGCACCGGCCTCTCGACTATACGCACGGGCAGGCCGGGATTCAGGGGCTTGCACAGGCGTGTCGCAGAATCCGAGTGCCCTGCGGCACCGGCAATACCCCTAGCTGGCTGCGGCGTTACGGTTGCCCGTACGCCAGCGGATGCCGGCGTCGATGAAGTCATCAATGTCGCCGTCCAGAACGGCTGACGTATTGCCTACCTCGTGCTCCGTTCGCAGGTCCTTGACCATTTGGTACGGATTGAGCACGTAGGAGCGCATCTGGTCGCCCCAGGACGCCTTGACGTCACCGGCCAGAGCTTTCTTTTCAGCGTCCTGTTGTTCCTTCTTAACCAGCAGCAATCGGGACTGCAGCACGCGCATGGCCGCGGCCCGGTTCTGAAGCTGTGATTTTTCATTCTGCATCGACACCACAATGCCCGTGGGGATGTGGGTCAAACGCACGGCGGAGTCGGTGGTGTTGACGGATTGGCCGCCGGGTCCCGAGGAACGGAAAACGTCCACCCGGATTTCATTGTCCGGAATCTCGACCGAGTCCGTCTGTTCAATCAGCGGAATAACTTCAACAGCCGCGAAGGACGTCTGACGGCGCCCCTGATTATCGAAAGGACTGATGCGAACAAGCCGGTGGGTACCGGCTTCGACGCTCAAGGTGCCGAAAGCGTACGGTGCCTTCACTTCAAAAGTGGCAGATTTCAGGCCGGCTTCTTCGGCATAGGACGTATCCATCACAGTGGTGGGGTAGCCATGGCGTTCAGCCCACCGCAGGTACATCCTCATCAGCATCTCCGCGAAATCGGCAGCATCAACGCCGCCAGCCCCGGCCCTGATGGTGACCACGGCTTCGCGTTCGTCGTATTCGCCGGACAGAAGCGTAACGACTTCGAGTTCGGCCAAGGCCTTGCGAATTGATGTCAGTTCTTTGGCAGCTTCTGCCATGGAGGCTTCGTCGCCCTCATCCTGGCCGAGTTCCACGAGCACTTCGAGATCGTCGATTCGGGAAGCAAGCTTTGAGAGACGTTCAACTTCCGACTGTCGATGCGACAACCGGGACGTCACCACTTGGGCGGAAGCAGGATCGTCCCAAAGGTCAGGAGCCCCCGCCTGCTCGCTGAGTTCGGCGATCTCAGCCTTCAAAGCATCAACATCGGTGACGTTCTCGATGGAGCTGTAAGTTGCGCGAAGCGCGCGGATTTCTGCGGGAAAATCAATCTCAGCCATGGTCATTCAAGCCTACGCTATCCATCGGACTCCCCCGACGGCGACGCAACAATCGCATCCCGTGGACCTCTACTGGGTCAGCCTGGACCGCGCGGTTGACGTGGCCTCAAGCACGATCCCCTCCGGCAAAAGGAAACTGATGACCGGCGGGTGGGCGACTGCCCTAAGAACCACCACCGCCGTTCCGCCGGGCTCACTCCCGGTTCCGACCCCAACGACCAACTGATCGTGACGGGTGAAGGCACCACTATCGGCCAGATAAGAGCGGGTAGCCCCAAGCACCCGTTCGTCCACCAGCGGGGCGGTCGGAACAGCTCCTCCCCCGAGGTCTCCCACCAGAAAGGAATCCGCCGCAGCGAGCGCCGCTCCGTCAGCCAGGGACAACAGCTTCTTGTGCTCGAGGTACACCGCGGATGCGGCCATGACCATGGTGGCCAACAGTAAGGTCAACAGCACGTAACCCACGATGAGAACCGTTATTTGGCCTTCTTCGCGGATGCGCTTGCCAGATGATCCACAGGCGACGTCTGCGCCTTGCTCCCTTGCCCTGCTTGGCTCTCTAGTCAGTGCTGGTTCTGCTGTAGGGCCTGGCTTTCCTGCCGGTCCCGGCTTTCTTGTCGGCCCCGGCTCGCCTGCTCGGCGGGACTGCCGAAGAGTCATTTGTATCGCCCCGCAACTTGCACGGATGAGGCGGTCAGCCGGCTCGCATGCAGGTTCAGTTCGTCACCGAAAGGCACCATGGGCAGGGGAACGTCCAAACGAACAGTCACCGTGACAGTCGCACCGGCCGACAAACAATCCTCACGATCACACGTGATCTCGACGCTGGCTTGGTCTGGCGTGTGGCCATAGTCATTCAGCGCTACCAGAACACTCTGCTCCGCCGCGGTCCTCCCCCGGGCTGTGTCCGGTTGTGTCACGAAGACCTTGGCCGCCTGGTCCGCCGCCCCCACGACCGCAAAAGACCCACCTTGGATTTGGCCGATGGTTACCACGAAGTACACCACCGGAACCATGAGCAGCACAGTCAGAAACGTAAATTCCACTACCGCGCTGCCCCTTTGGTCTTCGGCGACGCGTGGCGCATCCTGGTGGGCCGATCCATCCGGCAAACACACGGCCTCCCGCAGCCTGTCCCAGACAGCGGCCAGCAGCTGATCCGGTGTGTCACCCGGAAAGCGCAGCATGACCCTTCACCTCCAACAGTCCGCCGGGACCGATAAGCCCAATCATGGGCAAAGGTGCCGTCACGGTCACTTCCAAAGTACGGACTCCGTCGACCACCAGCTCGGAGATGGCAACGTCCCCGGCAAAGTCGTTGTTCAGGGCTGAGCCGATCAGTGAAATTGTCCTGGATTGGGCGTCCACGGCCGTCCGATCCGCCAATGCTCCGTAGCGGGCACCGGACGCTGCGGCATCAATCAGTGTGTTCCGGACGTGCAATACGAGCATGAGCTGAACGATGGACATCAGGAACAGGGTCAGCAGTGCACCGACCAGCACGAAATCCACCACAGCGGATCCTCGCTCGGGGTGGTCACTCAACGAGGCTGGTCGGCAACTGCCCTGCGCGCGGAAACTGGCACGGTTCATGCCTTAGTTGCCCACCTTGCTCATCGCTTGATCGAAGAGATCCTCCAGCGCAGGCGAAGCTATTGCGAGGAGACCGGCCACAAGGATGGCGGACATCAGCGTGATCATCACCCAACCGGGGACATCACCCCTGTCACGTTCCTCCCTCGCTGGTAAGGCGCGGACTACCACCACGGTCGTCCACAAGAGGAACGTCCAAAGCAGGTGGGTCGAAGTAGTCAGTTGGCGGGCGATTCTGTTCATTTTTTCCTCACTACATGGTTTCTCTGGCCGGCTAGGGCTTGATCTGGCGAAGGGGTGATGTCGTAGAAGGCGGATACTCGGCGCTAGAAAGTCATCTCAAGGGCCGCAATGGCAGGGAAAGCCGCGAACACCACCGTGAGCGGAAGTACACCGAAAACCAAGGGAACCATCATGGCTATCTCCTTTCGGCCCGCGGACTCCATGAGCTCCCGCTTGGCTGCATCACGGACGTCCGCAGCTTGGGCCCGAAGGACATCGGCCAACGGAGTCCCCCGCTCAACGGCGACGACCAATCCGTCGACGAACCTGACCAACGGAGGCAGCTCAGTCCTGGCGGAAAAGGTTTGGAGTGCTTCCGCCAGCGGCTTCCCGGCACGCGTATCGGCGAGGACAGTCGCAAACTCAACTGAGAGTTCACCCCGGGAACTCCTGCGTACCCTGTCCATCGCACCCAGGGCGCTCTCTCCCGCGGCAACGGCGAGTGCCATCAATTCCGCCAGACTGGGAAACTCGGCGAGCATCCTGGACTCCCTCCGCTTAATACGTTGGCCCAACGCGAAATCACGAAGAAGGAACCCGGAGAGGGCACTACCGAATACGGACATCAACGCAACGGCAGGGTTGAATCGCCCTGAAACGGCTGCGAGTGCCACGATAATCAGCGCGAGCAGGAACGCCGTGGCCGCCCAGAGCAGTTGCTCGGCCCGGAAATCAAGTGTCGTTTTCACCGAACCCGCCCTCGCCAGTCTTTTTGCGAGCGCGGGTGCAGTGAGGTTGAATCTGGAAAAGTATCCAATGGCATCGCGGAACAGTGGACGCACTATTCGCTCCAGGGGCCCGAACGGCGTGAGGTTGTGCGTTGGCGCGCGGAGAAGCCGGGATTCGAGGTTGTGGGACTTCAGCTGCGGGGCGACTCGATCGCTGAAAGTCACTCCCCTCATGAAAGGAAGCCGGACCAGAATCAACCACAACCCGGCTCCAAGAACCAACCCGTGGAGCACTGCCATGGCAAGCGATGTACTCATCGAAGCACCCGCTCGTCCTCGGGCAGGGCGCCGATCCTCAGCATGGCCGCGTAACTGAGCACCGAGACCAAGAGGCCAGCGAGCAAGACTACGGCTCCCATGCCGGAGTTGTACGCCAGCATTGCTTCCGGGCGTCCGGCCATGACAACCACCACGATCCATGGCGCTGTGACTGCAAGCCGCGCGGCATTAACAGTCCAGGATTGCCTTGCCTCAAGTTCACTGCGGGTCCGTGCGGTCTCTCGCAGGAATTCCGCCAAGGTGCCCAGCATTCGTCCCAGATCGGACCCGCCCACTTCCCTTGTCATGCGCAGGGCCTCGATAATGCGGTCCGCAACAGGATCTGCCAGGCGTTCCTTGAGTTTGTTCAATGCGTCCTCGAAGTGACCCCCGGACCTGTAGTCAGCGCCAAAGTCCAGGAACAATGTCCGCAGTTCCTCGGGCCCTTTGTGGCCCAGCTGGACCAACGCTTCCGGCAGCGCGAGGCCCGCACGGATGGCGGACCGCAGGTGGTCAACGACGTCGGGCCACAGCTGGCGCAGCGTTGCGCGGCGCCTCCGTGCTCGCCAGCGCACAACCGCGAAGGGCGTCCAGGAGCCAAAAAGCCCGAAGCACAAGGCCACGGCTGGCGACCCTGTCAGCACGAAGAACACAAGCGCGGCAACCAATCCCACTCCCGCGCACGTGAGCAGCAGACCGCCACCGGAAACCCTCTCAATGCCTGCAGACAGCAAGAGGAGGTCGAGTCGTCGGGGTCTGGGTTGTTTCGCCGCTGCCGCCGGCTGCTCCCACGCGGACCACCACACGAGAAACACCCCAATGCCACACAGGATCCCAAGAAGCGGTGCCATCAGTTCACCTCCAGCAGTTGGGCTACGTCGAAACCCGCCCGGGCAAACTTTTCAGCCGCCGGCATGGAGTTGGCCTTGGGCAGCAGCCGACCGCCTACCAAGCCAAACACCCCGGAGGATTCGATGATGCCGTTCTCGACCCTCCTTCCGAGTGACAGTATTTCCGTCACCTGCCTACGCCCCGTTGAGTGGCGGCTGCAGTGCACCACCAGGTCGATGCACGAGGCAACGGTGGGCAGCACGAAGGCACTGGAAATGTTGGATCCGGCAAGCAGCGGCAGAGTGCAGATCTTGGTGACGGCGTCGTGGGCGGAGTTGGCGTGAACCGTGCACATGCCCGGCAGCCCGGACTATCTTGAAACGCAACTCACCTATTTGGACTCAGTCAACGGCAAGTCTGGAAGCTGAGGTGGCGCGCCCAGGCTCGCCACAGTGGTGGCCCAAATTTCCTGAAGGCTGGGGTTAGACCACCTTTTGTACTGGTTACCCCGCCCCTCCTTCCATGCCTCAGCTCCCATGACATAACACAGGTAAAAGAGCCCAATGCCATTTGGAAAGCTCGCGATTGAGTACACGGGCCTATCAGTCGACTCTTCGTTCATTCGCTTCGCCCGGTGGTGCATGAGCCAAAGAGGCACGAAATGAAGTATGTGCAAGCGCCATCGCTCCGCCGCCTCACGCAGTTCGTCGATAGAGGTGATTCCGATGAGGCGAAGTTCTACGAGCCGATCCTCCAAGGCCTTGGCATCCGTGGATCTTTCCGATATTTTCCCGTTTGCGGCGTCAGCTATGGCTAGATCGAGTGTGGTGAGTGACGTGTCATACCTCAAAGTAGAAGCGAGGGTCGCTAAGTCAAGCATCATCTTCGGAGCCTGCGCCATGGCGGCGTCGTCTGCACCCTTCTCGTATCTGTCGAGTTCATCGCGAAGGGACTTGAACTCGTAATCCACGAGTTCAAGCACACCCGCCAGCATCGAAAAGCGGCGGCTCATTGGTTCTGGAATAGTGCTGGCCTTGTAGCCCAGGTCATGCTCGATCTCGGCCCAGGCATGTTGCACCACTGTCCTGATCTGAATTTCGAAACGCAGGCTCTTGTAGCGATCGTACTCAGCAAGCCCAGACCTTCTCCGATTCATTCTTGCGACCCTATGGACCGAGCGGTATCCGAACTCCCTCACCCCGAGTTGTTCGCCCTTATCAACCGATTTTTTCTCGTCGCAGTTGAATTCCTTCTCGATGATCTCCGCGACACGGTCTACTTCGTCGGCGAAGTAGCACGTGACTCTCAGACCAAGAAGGTCATGAAGGGAGGTAAATCCTTGATAGCCGCTGTCCGGTGCATCGAGTTTGAGGCGGGCGCTTTCCTCTGTCTTGACCCGATAGTCCACCGTGTGAAACTTCACGTTGTGGTGGCGAAGCAACTCCATGATCAGCCCCTTGACGGCCTGACCGAAATCATCCATACCCGCAACCGCGTCTGCGTACCGCGACGCACCGCTCCCCTTGTTAATCATGGGACTGAGGATATCTGTCAGTTGGCGGGCCAGCGCCAACCGGGCCACGACTGGCGCTTTACGCCACCCGCGTGCTGGAAACTGCGTGGGCATGCGGAACCTTCTCTGAGTAATCCGCACGCACCAGATCCACGTGCACTTTTTGGAACGCAAGGATGACGTTTCCGGCGTCGTCACGGAGCGAACCGTGGAGAAGATCTACCACGGAACTTCCCGGCCACGCTGGGGCTGAGGCGCTGTCAGGCAAGGCGGTCAGCCCAGCTCCCAGCAGGTCTACTGGGAGCTGGGCTTGGAACTCACGAATGACTTTGAAGCGCCGCAGCACACCCCAGCATCAGCCGCTTCGCTGCGGCTACGCGGACCATCAGGAGGACCCAAAAACAGACGCCTCCAGCAACCACATAGTGGAACGGGCCTTAGGGTTTCTCATGGCTGGCGGGTTCCCCCGCCAACCGTAGAAGGGCCAGCACCAGAGCGCGCCTTCTACCACGAATTATGTACACATGCAAACAGGAGCAATTTGGGACGTCCGAAATCCCTCAGAGATACCTGCGCTTGGCTACCCAAGTGCACCGAGCCAACGCGCTCCCCAATCTATTGCGCAAGCCACTTTGAATCGTGGCGCAGACGCTACACAAAGGACCGATGTGACTGGCCGGGATGTACCACCATCGTGGCCCGAGATGACTGGCACCAAGAGCGCCGTCTGAGAGACGGCAAGCTCAAACGCATTGACGGCCGCACCATGGACACAGGGACGGGGCGTCTTGGGTACTGCCGTCAGCATGAGGCAGAACATCTACGCCCTTCGCCCGAAGTCGAAGCGCTCAATCGGCACAGGCTGGGCATGGGTCTGGAGGCTGTCGGTGGGTGCTGGCGTCCAAAGGACGCCGTCCCGAGCCTCAGCAACGGCGCGGGCCTGTTCGACCCCGAGGGATCGAACGGCAAGGTCCACTGGCCATTCCATCGGGCGGTCTGGGACCTGCTTATTGGAGGCCACCAGCAGCGCCGCGAACTGGACCATTTGACTGGCTGCGCAGTCCAGGCACGATGCGCCAACCCTGCCCATATTCAGCCAGTTACGCATGACGTGAACATGAGACGCCGACAAGCGCGCAATGCGGCTAGGAAAGCACGCAGGAGATTCGACCACCTGACCAGCGGCCCTCCCATCAATTGGATCGCAGCGACGGCTCCCGCCGTAGTGGCCTTCGCCACGGAGTTCAAGTTGCCATTGCCTGCTCCCAAGGAGGGTGCATGACGTAGCCGCCCGAATCTTTGCATCCACAACCAATCCATTCAGGAGATAGACCATGAGCACTACCACCACCAACGCCAACACCAACACCAAGCCGTCCGTTGCCACGGCAACGCAGGCTTTAGCCGAGGCAGAAGCAAAGCTCGCCGCCCATCTGTCGGCCCAGGCTCAAGCTGAGCAGGACGCACGGTCAGCCACCGCCGAACAGCAGCGGATCGAGCAGTGCATCGCCAACGATGATCAGACTGTCGGACTTGACGACCTAACTAAGGCCGACACCAGCCTTAGGTTTCACAATCTCCAAGCCACGGCAAAGGGTAAAGCGGCCTATAAGGCCGAACTGGCCGTCAGGACGGCCAAATCTGCCGTGGTGATGGCAAAGCTCGACGCCGGAGAGTACGGCATCAGCATGGACGCCCTCCGCGCTGACGCTGTGGCGCTGGCCAAAAAGCATGCCAAGGAACTGGCGGCGCACCAAGCCAAGTGCGATTTGCACAACGAGGGCGTCCGCCAACTGTTGGATGATGTGGCGGACACTGACGCCGTCACGGACGACGGCACGGGCAATCCCGCTTCACCGCTGGCTTGGGGCCACGAGGACGGCAAGGCAACCAATCCCCGGTGGGTCACGGTAAACGAGGAGCGCGTGCCAGTAGCACCCAGCTACCGCATTGAGCGCGTGCAGAAGTACACAGACTGGGTCAGCGGCCATGGCGAAGCCGCCGCCGAGCAGTACTGCCAGATGTTCTGACCTGAACGCGTCGACTTTTCAGGATATTTCGCCAGTTTTTGGATCCCAAATATGCCGTCCTTAGTGGCATGCAGGGGCATTCGGCGGACTCTCCAATCCGTTCGACCAGGGAGCCGCTATCACGACCGGGGGGCGGCGGGAACCTCAAGGGGTTCCCTCCCCCTCCCCTTGTCAGGGCCTAGGGCTCAAGCCCAGCCACAGCGCGATAGCAACCACAAGGACTCCGGCCACCAGCGTGACAGCAAAAGTAGCGGTGTGATCTCGCCATGTTCGCTTCAACCATGATCGAGACTCGCTGACATTGTCTACGCTCCCGTCAGGGCGTTTCTCAACCGCCTCTTTGATGCGGCGGCATGTAACGGCAGCCCCGTCCACAGCCATCCGATCCGTGCCAGCGATATCTACGTAGATGGCTTTCTTGTGGAAGGGAAAAAAGATAGTGACCTTCGGCCCCCTGTCCCCGTCCCGGGTCGGGGCCAGACGCCGATCATGGTACAGCTGGCTCGGTTTCAGATTGTGGTCCCTGAACTCTTGAAAGACCTCCGCCACCGTTTCACCTAGGGAACGGGTGCCTGAGGAATCCCTCAAACGCCAATCAAACGAGTCCAACGTGAAGGCTTTGGGATCGTACTCCGGGATCGGAAAATACCTGTCAAGTTGAGCCTCAAGCCGCGCAGCCGCCGACTCAGGCGTACCTACCTGCTTGATAGTCAGCGATTCTTTGAACTCTATGGCCATATGTCCCCGTCCCCTTCCAAACGTCAACGACTTTACGGTAGTAATCCTGATTCAGCGTTCTTGACCCGCCGCGTCTCGTAACCCAAGAGTTTTAAGACACCTTGCCAGCGAGACACATTCCCCCATCCAGAGCACCGCCAATGTGTCTTACTTGCATGTCTCGCAAGTAGTTGTTAATTTGGATGTAAGCAAACACTGTTGCGAGACACTTCGAAGGAGTTCCACCATGGCAAAGCTGATCGGATACGCCCGAGTTTCCACGAAAGCACAAGAGACTGACCGGCAGGAGATCGACCTCCTCGCCGCTGGCGTGCGGCGAGATGATCTGTACGTAGATCATGGCGTGAGCGGTGCCAAGGCATCCCGCGCCGAACTGGATAAGGCCATGGCCGCGCTGCACGACGGTGACACACTGGTCGTAACCACACTGGATCGCTTGGGGCGCTCCACCGTGAACATGCTCAAGCTGGCTGAGGAGATCAAGGACAGGGGCGCAGGGCTGCGCGTACTCAACTTGGGCGGCAGCGAAATGGACACAAGCACTCCTATGGGGGCCATGATCTTCACTGTGATGGCCGCTCTCGGACAGATGGAGCTTGAGATCAAACGCGAGCGCATCAATGACAGCGTGAGCAAGCGCCGCGCCGCAGGCAAGGACTTGGGCGGGCGTAAGGAGCAGTTCACGGATCGCCAGATCAAGAGCGCGCACCGCTTGATCCAGTCCGGTGAGCCAGCCGCTCAAGTTGCGCGTGACCTGGGAATGTCCAGGGCCACCCTTTATCGCCGCATGGACGCGCTTGGCCTCACAGATAAGGCCAGCGCCTAACTACACATCAGCCAGCAAGACCCCCGGTTAGGAGTCGGGGGTCTTGTCGCTTCTGCCAGTAGCCTCTAAACGCCGAACGGTGGGGGGCAATTAGCGCCTATCGGGGGCGGGGTGATGGTTGGGTAGCTCTGCGCATTTACGGGCGCTCTAATCTGCGCCCAGTCGTCAAGGCCTCAGTCATGTCGCCAACCGTAGTAAGTAGGACGCTCGGAGTGATCGGAAGGTCGCCCCATCCATTGGCAGTGGTGCGCCAGTCCCGCACGTCGTCCAGCGTGATCGCAGCATTCGACGTGGCCTTGATGGCCACCTGAATTGTGAGCGCATCAAAGACGCGGGGACTGCCACGCCCGTGGCGGTGGAGGACAATCACGGTATTGGCCCGCAGCCATGCGCGCTTGCGCTCGACATGGAGCGCGTTCCAGTGTGTTGAGGCGTCGCTATTCTTCCAGTCCAAGCGTCCTGCCAAGTCTGTTTCCTTGCTGTGCGCAGCCTCCGCATCCAGCGCCGCTAGCTTCGATTGCGTCTCAGTCAGTTTGGCCCGCAGGTTTTTGGACATCGCCGCCAATTGTTCGCTATCGATGTCGCCGCTGGCGAACATGCGCGCAGCCTCATTCAGTCGCTCACGGTACGCCGCCTCATCTGTGCGCAGGGCGTCCACAATCTCAGGATCAACCGTGTATGTGGACTGGCGATCGGCACTAGCCAAGAACCACAAGACGCGCTCCTCAACCGCAGCATCGACATACTCAATCCGCTTGTTCACATGGCCGGGTCCACGCTCGGAGCACCTGTAGATCATGTGCTTGACACCCTTGCGATCCACGATCTGACCGGACTTCACCGGGCGGAGGCACTCGCAAAGCGCGATGCCCGCCAGCAGATACTTGACCTTGTTTGTGGTGGACCGCCTCCGCGACGGGTCTGTCAGGACTGAGCGCGTGGCCTCCCACACGTGGCGCTCCACGATGGCCGGGAACTCGGACGGCCCCACGATCTCCCCTTTCCATTCAGCAAGTCCAGCGTTTCGGGGGCGTAAGAGCATTTGGCGCAGTGTGGCATAAGACCAGGAGCCGCTGCGCGCGGTCTTGACGCCGCGCTCTGCAAGGCTGTCAATGAATGAGCCAAGCGACATCCCTGCCAGCACATGCGAGTGCGCCTCTCGGACAATCGCCGCCTCAGCTTCATCTAGGACAGGTACGCCGTCCACGATCTGCCAGCCAAACGGGCGACTGCCGCCAAGCCACTTGCCACTCATGGCGTTCTGCTCCTGTGCCCGGCGCACACGCTCGGCCTTGTGCGCCGATTCATAGCGGGCCACCTGCCCCAGCAAACCTGCCCTTAGTATCCCCTCAGGTGTGGTGAGATCAACCTCTCCACCTTTGACCGCGTGATTCTCGATAGAATTCTTACCGCTGATCGCAATGTACTCCTCAAGCTCCAGCGGGCTACGGTGCAGCCGATCTGAATGCCAATAGATGACAACATCAATCCGGCCATCATCAATGGCCCCCAGCATCTTCTGATAGCCGGGGCGCACCTTTCCCGAGTAGGCGCTTATGTCGTTGTCGGTAAACACCTCAACGACATGCCAGCGCTTGCTGGCTGCGAGCGCTTGGCAGTCCTCTATCTGGCGCTGTACGCCTAGACCCGCGCCTGTTTTGTCATCGGAGATACGGGCATAGATCGCCGCTCGCTGCTGTGCCATGGTGACAGTCTAGTTTGTATTGCGTTTGAACGTATACCGGGAAGTCCGGAGTTCAAGGCGATCAGCATGTCGAGGCTTTCGGCTTCGCGGACCTCTCCTACTACCAGTCGGTCAGGCCTCATCCTCAGGGCTTCCTTGACGAGCCGCCGCAATGGAATTTCGCCCTCCCCCTCCAGGTTCGGCTGGCGGCATTGCAGGCCAACCACGTCACGCAGCGGGAGCTGTAACTCAAAGATCTCTTCGACTGTGATCACGCGTTCACGTGAACCTATGTTTGCGGCCAGGCAGTTCAGCATGGTGGTCTTCCCCGCCTGCGTGGCTCCCGAAACCAGGATGTTGAGCCCGCTGGCCACTGCGGCGCCCAGAAACCTGGCAGCCTGTGGCGTCAGGCTGCCCAGCTCGACCAGGTGCTCAAGCCGACTGGCCTTGGCAATGAACTTCCTAATGTTGACGGCCCAGTGCTTCCGCGTAATGTCCGGAATCGCGACATGCAACCTGGACCCATCCGGAAGGGCGGCATCAACAAATGGGGATGAAAGGTCCAGCCTGCGCCCCGAGCTCTTGAGCATTCGTTCAACGAGGTCACGGACTTGCTGCTCCGTAAGGTTGATGGCTGTCAGCTCGGACTCTCCATTGCGAGCGACGTAGACCTCGTGCGGCGCATTGATCCACACCTCTTCGATCCCGGCATCGTCTAGCAATGGCTGCAACGCACCAAAACCTGCTACCGCATCGAAGACATGCCTGCAGGCGGTTTCAAGATGACCCAGCGGGGGCAGCGGACCCAGGAGCGCCCTTTCGTCATAGTCATTGACTGCGTCTTCCACGAGTCGACGGACATCCGCTGCCTGTTCGAGCGGGTCCAGTCCGCGCCGTCTGATGAGCTCCCGGACCTCGCCCTCTACAATCTTTGCCGCATCCACACTTCCCCCAAAAATGAACCTTGTCCGTAAACGAGAGACGTATCTCGAGTCACTTACGCTAGGTGAGCCATATTGAGGAGACCAAGTCATTTCCGTCGACCTGTGGATAACCGCGTATCACCCGTCTCGCCAGTATCTTCAATCCCACTAGTCACTCCAGTTACAGAATGTTAGGGTAAAGGCCGTTAGGAGCTGGCCTTTGGTCCCATGCGCAGGCGCCCGCCCCGGAGCTTGTCCGCAAGCCACACCATGCGCCGCTGAGCCGCGGTACAGGGCCGGATGTGAAGATGACAAGAAGTTCAACTGGACTGGTCCGCCGCATGCTGATGACGCGGTTCGGCGTCGCGGTTTCCATAGCCCTCGTAGCGGGCAGTTGCCTCGGAACGCCCGCCCTGGCGGAAACATCCGGACCGACGCCGGCCGCAACCGCGCAGGAATCGTCGCCCCCACAAGGTCCCCAGCCTGCCGGAGACGGCGGAGGCTCGGCACCGGCCGGCAGCGAGCTGCCGCCAACCGCAGAGGCACCTGAACAGCCGAAGCCCGCCCCCGCCGTCGCGCCTTCACCGGACGTTTCGCCGCAATCAAAGGTCGGCCCCACAGCCGAGACCCCAGCGGCAACTTCACCAAAGCAGGCACTGCCAACGAATGCGCCCGATGCCGAAGCCATGAAGGAAGCCATGCGGACAGCCATTCCTGTCGGTGGCGCTGAGATGGGACAACGATCACCGCGCGTCCGCGCAACGTCGCAGGAAAACGGCACGTCACCATCTGCCGGAGCTCTCGCCCTGGAAGATGACCCGGCAGCACCCCTGGGAACGGACCACTGGCGCCCAAGCATCGGCATCCAGGGGCAGGATGTCAGCGCCCATCAAGGCAACGTCAACTGGCAGAGCCAATGGAACCAGGGATCCCGGTGGGCCTATGTCAAAGCAACCGAGGGTAACTACTACCTGAACGAAAACTACACGCAGCAGTACAACGGCTCACGCAACGTCGGCATGGTCCGCGGCGCCTACCATTTCGCCATCCCCAACTGGTCTTCGGGGGCTGACCAGGCGAGGTATTTCGTAGCCAACGGGGGTAGTTGGACGGCTGACGGCTACACGCTGCCACCGGTCCTGGACATCGAGTACAACCCCTATGTCGGACGCACCATCAACGGCTTCTATTTCGGCAACACCTGCTACGACATGTCCAAGGCCCAACTTGGCCAGTGGGCTGCCGACTTCGGCAACACTGTCAAAGCCCTCACTGGCCGCTTCCCTGTTATCTACAGCACCACTGACTGGTGGGACACCTGCGTAGGTAATTCCACGTTCGGGAGCTACCCCCTCTGGATCGCCTCGTACTTCAACAATCCAACCGATACTCCTGGCTCAATGCCTGCCAGCTGGGGCACCTACTCGATGTGGCAGTACAGCAGCACCGGCCCTTTCGTTGGCGATTCAAACATCTTCAACGGGACATACGATCAACTTCGGTCCTTTGCGCGGGGGGTCACACGCCCCGCCAACCCGTCCATTCGCTCCGCGGCTGATGTCCTCATCACCACGTCCTCGGGCCGCCTGGACAACTTCCCGGCCGACGGCCAGGGCCGCATCACCGGCCCGGTGGCCATTGGCTCTGGTTGGGGGACCGCCAAATCCCTCTATGTCATCGACTGGAACCAAGACGGAGTCCAGGACGTCCTTTCCCAATGGCCGGACGGATCCCTGAAGGTCTACCGGGGGTTGGCGGGGGGCGGCTTCAGTGCCCCGGCACTTGTCGGCTCCGGATGGCAGGAAATGTCGCTCACTGCAGGTTGGTGGAATTCCAAGGACGCCTACCCGGGGGTTATCGGCCAGGACGGCAGCGGAAATCTCTACCGGTACCAGAATGCGTCGGGTGGAGCCCTGAGCGGGGGCGTTCTCATCGGAACCGGCTTCAGCGGACACCAATTCAACCAGCTCGACTTCGACGGCGACGGCAGCCAGGACATTGTCTCCAGGACCTCGGACGGAACAATGCGGCTCTTCCGTTCCAACGGAGTTGGATCTTTCATCTCCGAGCCAAGCAGCGTTGTTGGCAACGGCTGGTCCGGCATGACATCTGTGAGTTCAGCTTCCGGCTTCAATGGATCGGGCTCCCAAGGTCTTCAGGCACGCGCAGCCAATGGCGACCTCTACTACTACCCTGCACTCGGCGGGGCATGGGGAAACAGATTCCTCATCGGAGTTGGCTGGAACGACGCCAAGGTGATCAGCAACGCGCCCATCAACGTTGACACAACGCTGGGGGTCGATACGGCGGACATACTGGCCGTTCGGGCGGACGGCAACCTTTACCGCTACCCCGCCACCGGCTCCGCCTCGCTCCAACCCGCCGAACTCATCGGCACTCAGTGGACCGCCTTGAAGGCCGGCTTCCTGACCGACTGGAACGGTGATGGCGCGTTGGACATCGTCGCTCAGTGGACCGATGGAAAGCTCAACGTTTACCCCGCCACCGCGGGCAATCGCTTCGGCTCGCCCATCAGCCTGGGCACCGGTTGGAAAGACTGGACGCTCACGGTTGGTTCATGGAAGAAGTCGGACGCACGCCCAGGCATTGTCGGCTATGACTCGGCTGGACGCTTGTTCTACATCAACAACCCCTCCGGTAAGGCATTGGGCACTCGTGTCCAGATCGGCACCGGTTGGACCGGCCTGGACATCGCACAAATGGATTTCGACAAGGACTCGAACCGCGATTTGCTGGCCAAGACCGCTGGAGGCGATCTCAGGCTGTACCGGTCAAACGGAAGCGGCGCTTTTGTTCAGGAATCACCGGGCCTCGTTGGGGTCGGCTGGAATGTTATCTCCAGCTTTGGCTCCGTTGATGAATTCGCCGGTTCGGGTTCAACCGGGATCATAGCCCGCACAACCGGCGGAGACCTGCGGTACTACCCGGTTGGTCAGAACCGGGCGTGGGGATCCCCTGTCAGCGTGGGCACTGGCTGGAACTCACTGAACATTCTTACCCCGGCCACCAGCTAGGGTCCCTCGAGACTCCCACTCGGCCATCAGTGCAGGGCCTGTGCACGCCAAAATGGCGTGCACAGGCCTTTCTGTTTTTCTCAAAAGCACAATTGGGAAACAAAGAACATTTGGGTCAAGGGACAGGCCTTATTTACCCGATTGCGTGATCTAATGAAGGTGGTCTCACGTATTGGCTGTTAAGCGCATTCTGGAAACGGGCTTTGTTTGGGGGCAAGCGAAGGTCACCACTGCGCACAATCAAGGAGTGATCTTTCATGGCGTTTACCGTTTCGACGGCCAAGGTCAGCATTTCCCCCTCACTGGACACGAACCCGTACATGGCCGGGTACGGGACCCTCGACGGCGGCCGGGAGGCCACCAGCAGCGACCCCTACGAGTCGCTCTGGGTACGAGCTATCGTGCTCTGGGAGAATGGCTCACCCAACCTGATCATGAGCGTGGACATCCTGGCCTTGCCCAGATCCATCCACCAAAGCGCCCGCCAGAGGATCCTCCAGCTTGCTGCGTGGTCCAACAGCGACATTCTGATCCAGTCAACCCACACTCACAATGGACCCGTCGTCAAAGACATCCTGCACCCTTTCATGTGCTACGGCTTGTCAGACCTGTCCATGATTGAGACCTACAGCCAGCAACTGGAGAACGACCTCGTGGAGGCCGCCCAGGAAGCGCTCAATGCGACCCAGACCAGCGTCACGTTGGACTACAAGGTCACCACTGCAAGCATTGCCTACAACCGTGCAGGGCTGCCCTATCTGGAAGACACAGTTCCCGTCATCGTTGCCCGCAGGGGAAACGGGACACCTGCGGCCGTCATTTTCAACTATGCCTGCCATCCCGTGTCTGCTGGCATGCGCACGCTTTTCGACGGGGATTTTCCCGCAGGTGCTTGCAACTACATCGAGAACAATTTCGACGATTGCTTCGCCCTCTTCCTGCAAGGAGCCGCAGGTGACCAGAACCCCATGGGCGAGCCGAGCTGGGAGCTGCGCGACGAGTATGCCACCAAGCTGGGTGCAGCGGTCACCACAGCCATGCGGACGGCCGGCAGGACCATTGGCAGCCCCCTGCTGACCAGCTACCAAGAGATACAAATCCCCTTGGACATCACGGCAACAGCCGGAAACCTTGCTGCGGTCCGCGCGGCCTACGCTTCCCGCCTGCCAAACTTGGACGGAAACCCGGCATGGTACGGGCGCCATGCCCAAGTCATGATTGGTCGGATAGACAGCGGCAGCTACGCCACGTCCGTTGCCTGCCCGTTCCAGGTTTGGAAGTTCGGCGGTAGCCCGCAGTTGCGGATCGGAATCGTGGGCGGTGAGATGGTGAGCGGCTACGCCGCGTACTTCCGTTCACGGTATGGCGGCGCGAACGGCGTCATCGTGGGCGGTTACGGCAATGAATCCTGCTACTACCTGCCCAGCGCACAGTTCCTTCCTCCATACTCGGTGGGAGGCAGCTACGAAGGCGGCTGGGATCCCGATTACCCGGGCATCGCAGGTGGCTCAATGACTGTCTACGGTCACATTGCCCACTTCCGCGGAGGAACAACGGGCGTGGAAGCCACAGTGATCAATACGCTGAACTCGATGCTCGCCTGATTCGAGTGGACGTCGAGGGCCCGCGTCTCCGAACCGGACCTTCGGCGTCCAACCGCAGGGACTCAGTGTTTCCATAAATCGCCTGCCCGGCCCTGCAAGCGCAAGTACGGCAACAGCGATTACCAAAGCCCGCCAATTTTTGTAGCGGTATCGATACCCGATCCGCAGGCGAATCTATTGACCGGCCGGATGGTCCGGACAACCATGAGAGTTGGAGGTCACCATGCGAATCCTGTATCCGGCGGCTGCGTTGCTCATACTGCTTGTTGCAGGTTGCTCAGGTGCGCCAGCACCATCTCCTTCTGGTCCATCCAGTTCAGCTCAATCCTCCGCACCAAGTGTGTCGCCGTCGACCACGCCTCCGTCGCCAACTGCAGAACCGGGAACCGGCAGCGGGCAGGGTGCCGGCGCACCGGATGATTCCGGTCGGTTCTCCTATGTGTGTACAAGCCTTGACTCTGTTCCTGACGTAACCCTTTCAAGCCTCGCGGAGGTGTGGGCCTCCACTGGTTATACTCGCATGGCTTCCTGTACTGCGAGCTATGTTGGACCAGAACCGTTCGAACCCACCGAAGACGAGGCCAGGATCATAGGCGTCGCGGAGCCAGGTTTAGCGGCATCCAACGGCCTGGACACCTATTTGGCAGCATTGGGACTTTGCACACGTGTCAGCGACGACTCTGCCTCGGAGCTCTTCGGTGGCAGCAGCCGTCAGCTGTTGCTTGCGGCCAGTGAACTGTGCCCGAGGGCGCCGCAAGGAAAGATCATCGCCCTGTGGGCTGCCGGCGCGCGAGCAGGAGACGGGCAAAACGCCGTAGGCGACGGCGGCTTGAGCCCCGGCCGGTTCCACCTCCGGAAAGCACCCCCCGAAGGGTGCAATTGGACTATCACTGCCGCTGATGGCAGCCAAAAAGCCAGTGGCGGCGCAGTCGAAGGTCAAGCAGGAATACTTCTCGCAGAAAAAGACGTCCTGAGTAGTGACAAATGCGGGATTTGGGAGAAGATAGAGTAATGCAGCCGGCAACGGCTGGGGCGAAAATCCAACTGCATGCGGAGCTGGGGAGCATCCGAATGAAGTGGGGATCCCTCGGTGGACATGCCAAGACGTGCTGTCGTCCAGCTTGGCCTTGCCGGTCTCGTTCTAACGGGCTGCTCGGTCAAGGTCGTAGAAAATGTTGAGCCATTCAGGCTGGGCGTAACTAATGCCGGCGATGCCGACAAACCACGCCCAGAAAGGCCCGAACCGGTAAAACGGTATAAATTCGATTGCCGCGGAGCTGATGGCCTTTCGCTCGCGGTTCTCTCCAGCCTTCAAGAGGTCTGGGCCAATACCCTTTACAAGAAATTCGCAGATGTCCGCGTGAGCTACGTGGGTCCGCAGCCCCAGGTGCTCGAAGCGGAAGAGAACGCTGCCGTCAATGTCGCCATCGCGGCCGGAGCCTCCGCAACGCGGAATGACATCTGCCTGGCCATCGTCAAAGCGTGTACCCGAAGCAACCCCCCGACCATCAGTACGGCACTTTATGGGCTCGGTGGTGTGCCCATCGTCAAGGGGGCCCTGGCCTTCGCGCCCATGGCGCCGCAGTCCGCAGTCCTGACAAAGTGGCTGAAGGAAGTGGCGTAATGGAACATCAAGCAGGCGTTCGCGCCCGACTGGCGCTTCGCGGGAACAAATTCACGACGATCCTTGTCGCTGCCGTTCTTGCTGTTGCAGGGATGACAGCAGTAGTTTCAAGCACTCCTGCCCACGCGGACCAACAGCGGCAGGTAATTGGCACGGGGCTGACCAAAGCCGCGGGCTCCGTCCTGGACCCGATCGGACGTATGTGGGTTTCCGACAGCGTTGCCGGGTTCTGCAGGATGTCCGAGCCAGTCAATGGACAACCTGGCCGGATTGAAGAAGATACATGCTTGGGCGGAAGCTTGCCCGGAGCTGGTCCCGGCCCCAAGGTTCCGGGTGTTTCCGTGGTCTTCGATCCAACACCGGCGTCTGTCGGCAGCGGCGACGAAACGGCCTTCATCCCGGACTCGGCGGTGGGAAGCTCACACGTTGTGCGGGCCGTGTGGAATCCGCCGTCTGACGTTTTTGAATACAGCAGCACGTTGTCGATTCTGGACGGCGATGTTCGACCCAATGCGGTCAGCGACGGCCCCGACGGCAACATTTACCTGTCGTTCGCGAACGCCCGATCCATCATTAAGATCGTGGACCCCACGATCATGCATCCGAGCATCGAGTCCATTGCCTCAGTAACCACCCGTGCCCTGGGCCTGGTCGCTGCCGGCTGGGACAGCAACGGCCATGTCAGCGTCTATGTTCTTGAGACCACGGGTCTACGGGCCTTCTCTGCACCGGACAACGGCGACATGACGGACTACGTTCCTCTTACGTCTTACAACGTGGGAGTAGCGTCATCGATCTACTACGACTACGACGCCAACATTATCTATACGGGAACCGGCAGTGCAGCCACTGCTGCCGACGCCGGCAAAGACAAGGTGTCGCGGCTCAATCTGACAACCGGTGCGGTTGATAATTCCTGGGCCCTTGGGTTCAGCAAGATCGGCGGCTTGGGGATGCGGGGCGGCCAGCTTCTGGTCTTGGATGACCCGGGACAGTTGAATGCCACACCTGCCGCTGGTCAGGGTCGGCTCAGCCTGCTTGGCGGTGCCACAGCCAAGATCCTCACCGGTCCGACCATGGCAAACGGCGCTCAAGCAACGAATCCGGAATTCACGAACGACACCACACCAACGTTTACGGTGAGTGCAGAGCCCGCGGGTAGCGCACTCGAATGCTCAATCGGTGGTGTCACCTGGCAGAGCTGCACCAGCGGAACATTCACGCCGGCCGCACTGTCCAACGGGTTGCAAACCTTCTCGGTTCGGCCGGCTCCAAACGGCGTTCCGGTTTCGCGAACGTTCACTATTGATACGGTCCCGCCTGCGGCCCCTGTCTTCACGGCACCGAACAATGGCCAAGTAGTCGGTGGCAAGCCAGCGCTGGGAGCCACTTTCGAGCCGGGAACAACACTCACCTGCTCGGTTGACTCCACTGCAGACGCCTCCTTCAAAGCGTGCGTACCTGGAGATACTTTCACCCTGACCACCGCGGGTACACACACCCTAAGAATTCGCAGCACGGATTCTGCCGGAAACGTCGGCCCCGCCGCGGCAATCACCGTGACGGCTGATCTGACGGCCCCCCAGGTTGCCATCACGGCTCCGGCCAGTGGCGCCACCGTGGGTGCCGGCTACCAGTTCCTGTTCTCTTCCACCTCCACGGACGTGGCGGGATTCCGGTGCCGGCTGGGGACCGCTGCATTCACTGAATGCACGTCGCCGAAGGTCTACGCTGACATGGCCAACGGATCAAACAGGTTTGAAGTTGAAGCCAGGGACGCGGCCGGAAACACCACCGTTGCCGGGGTCAACTTCACGGTCTTCATCGCTGACACAACTCCGCCTACCGTCACCGCCAGTCCTGTGGGTGGAACCTACGGGGCGGCAACCAAGATCGCCCTGACAGCGAATGAGGCCGGCGCCAAGATCTACTACACGGAAAATGGTGCAACGCCTACCCCGGCAAGCACCCTCTACTCCGGTCCGATCTCCATGGGCAGCAAAACCATCAAGTTCATTGCGGTGGACGCAGCCAACAATGCTTCCGCACCGAAGACCGAGGTCTACGTGCTGGACAACGTTGCACCTGTGGTCACTGCGAGCCCACAAGGAGGAAGCCTGACCCTGGGGCAAAAGGTAACGCTGACAACAGAGTCCGGGGCGAAGATCTACTACACCACGGACAACTCCACACCCACTGTTTCAAGCCCGACCGGCACAACAACAGTGACCGTGACGCCAACTGCGACCACAACCATTAAGTACTTCGCCGTGGACACGGCAGGAAACCAATCGGCTGTGGCCTCACAGACGTACACACTTCCCACAGCCCCGGCGAACACCTGGAAGGACTTCAACTCGGACGCCAAGAACGACGTTCTGGCACGCGACAGTGCGGGCACATTGTGGCTCTACCCAGGAAACGGCACGGGAGGTTGGCTGACCCGGGTCAACACGGGAACTACCTGGAACAACTACAACCTGATTGTGCCTACTCGGGACTTCAGCGGCGACGGACGAAGTGACGTGTTCGCCCGTGACGCCTCCGGCCAGCTGTGGCTGTTCCAAGGCAACGGACTGGGCGGGTGGCAAACAGGTATCGCCGTTGGCAGCGGGTGGAGCGGCATGACGGCGATTCTGGCCCCCGGGGACTTCAGCGGGGACGGTAAGTCGGATGTGCTGGCCAGGGATTCATCAGGCGCTTTGTGGCTCTACAAGGGCGACGGTCTGGGCAAGTTCAGCGCCGGCCGGACTCAAGTAGGGGCAGGCTGGAACGCCATGAATGCCATCTTCAGTACCGGGGACTTCAATGGAGACTCGAAGACCGACGTCCTGGCACGAGACACTGCCGGCGCTCTTTGGCTCTACCCCGGCAGCGGTGCTGGTGCTTGGGGCACCCGCACGCAGATCGGTAGCGGTTGGAACACCATGACTGCACTACTTGGTCCGGGTGACTTCAACGGGAACGGCAAAGCTGACGTCCTGGCACGTGATGCCAACGGCAATCTTTGGCTGTATCCCGGCAACGGTACCGGTGGCTGGCTGGCCTGGGGGCAAGTAGGCACAGGATGGCAGGGGTTTACCTCGCTCCCCTGATCCGGAATTGCCCTGGCTTGCCAGTTTGAGGGGTGCATCGGAAAATATCCGGTGCACCCCTTTCGCCGCCCCCGCAACGTCCCAGGCCTCTCCGTCGTTCCGAAGCAGGCCATGCTTTCCCGGAGCCTACCCAACAATGAACTAGACTGAGGGTTTGCAAGGACCTCGTGACACCAGCGTTGCGGGCTGTGGCTGGCGTTCGAGAATTCGTCGGCACGAACTACCGAGGAGAGTCTTGACTTTCGACCAGGCAGGCCAACCGGACCTCTCCGTTGTGATCCCGGTCTACAACGGAGAACGGATATTGGCGGCGACAATGGCCCGTCTAACCGGCTACTTAACCAGTGGCAGCTCCGAGATCATCATCGTGGAGAACGGATCTTCCGACAACACACTCGAAGTCGCCCGTCGACACGCAGTGGACACTCCCCATGTCACGTTCAGGGTCCTACAAAGCCAAAAGGGCATGGGAAACGCCTATCGCAGGGGCATCGAAGCCAGCTCGGGCCGTCGAGTGCTCCTCACCGCCGATGATCTCCCCTTTGGAACGGATGACCTCGACGAAGATCAGAAGTTTGATCCGAAACCCCACGTTGTTATCGGTTCAAAAGCACACAAAAACTCCGTCATCGAGCGCAGCGCGCTGCGCGGGTTGACCACCTTTGCCTTCAAGACGCTGCGTCAGGTCATTCTCGGATCCAAGGTCGGAGATTCCCAGGGCACGCTGATCGTCGACGGCGCGTGGTTGCGGTCAATGGTTGATCGCTTCGACGACCCCGGGTTCCTCTTCAGCACCCAAGTTGTCTATGCCGCAGAGAAGCAGGGCTTCGGCATTGTCGAAGTTCCCGTCACTTTGGCTCCCGACGACGAACCGGGCGAGACCACCATCCGTATTGCCGACGTCGTCAATATGTTCAAGGGACTCATGGCCATGCGCCGCCGTCGGAGTGAATTTGCGGTGGCACCAAGCACGGGAACTCATGCCTCATGACGGGATCAGTCGCGGAATCGTCCTCTAACGGCAACGACCTCAATCAGGAAACACCTCCGGCAAAAAGCTTGAAGTCCAAGTTGGTGGACTTCGCTCGCCGTGCGCTCGTCGTCATCGTCTTTGCTGCCGCCGTCTACTTCATTGTGACCCAATGGCCACAGGTGCAGGCCACGGTCTTCGCCTTGGAGTGGTGGCAGATACTGCTGTCCCTCCTGGCCCTCATCCCTGGCGTGCTTTTAGGCATGTACATGTGGCGGGTCGTCATGGCGAGCCTGCTGAGATCCGTTGACGTTGAACCCCCGGGCTTGGTCCTGAACCAGATCTACCTGGTGGGCCAAATCGGCAAGTACCTACCCGGTTCGGTGTGGGCATTTGTCCTGCAAATGGAACTCGGACGGAAGAACGGCATTGCCAGGGCGCAAGTCTTCGTGGCATCTTTGGTCAGCACCGGGATCACCATCGGAGCCGCCCTGGTGGTCGGCGCTTCGTCCCTCCCGATACTCGTGCAGCGCCAGCCCAACCTCCAGTGGCTCTACGTCATCCTCCCCGTCGTCATCCTGGCGATGAATCCGAACGTCGTGACGTTCCTCGTCAACATGGTCCTGAAAGTGTTCCGGAGGCCGCCCCTTCCCGAACGCATCCAGGCAAACACCATGGTGAAGGCCTTCATTCTGGGTGTCCTTATGTACCTTTGCTTCGGCCTCCACCTTTGGATCCTTGTGGGCCACGAAGCAACGTTGGACCTTGCAACCTTCCTGGTGCTGACTGGCGCGCTGGCTCTTGGTATGACCCTTGGCGTCCTTGCCTTCCTGCTGCCGGCCGGTGTTGGTGCACGCGAAGCCATCCTCATTCTGGCTTTGGCCGGCATGATGAGCGCCGGGGCCGCGACCGCCATCGCAGCCTTGTCCCGCATCATGTTCACCGTTGCGGACCTGCTGTGTGTGGGCGTCGCGTACATTCACTTCCGGTGGCGGCAACCGTCTCTTTCCAAGACACCTGCCGAATCCACCCGCGACGCCGAATAACAGGCATGCATCCATTCAGGAAGATGCTCTGACGTGACGCCATGCCAAAGCCCGGTCCCCGGCCTGCCGGGCGTCTTTGCCCGGCAAGATGTCGCCCCTCAGCCCATCATTCCTACATCTGCCGCGCTAAGGAGCAAGGTACGACCATGACAGCAGGAACCTCCGGGGCAACTGCCCAGCGCCCGCAAGCCACCAAACGGCGCTATCTCATGCAGCACGACTGGCATTGGGGCTTGGTTACTGCCGCCATTGCAGCCGTCGCTTCCATCATTCCCAGGCTGTTCAACCCCACGTTCTACTACTGGGACGACATGATGCAGTCATTCCTTCCCCTGTGGCGACACATGGGTGAAGAAATCCGCTCCGGCCGGTTCCCGTTGATGGAACCCGGCGGCTGGGTGGGTGGAAACATCGTCGCCGAGGTCGGCTACGGAATTTTCAACCCCGTCAACATCGTCAACTCCGTCATCGTTTCGAACTTCGAAAACCTGTCGCTGGCGAGCTACTTCATCATTGTCCAGTTCATTGCCTTGCTGGGCTTTGGCACCTACATGCTGGCACGCGACTACGGCTCGAACAGGCCGCTCGCCCTTGCCGCCGGTGTGGCCATTCCCTTCAGTGGATTCACGCTGTTCTACGAAGCGGCCCGCTGGCCGGGAGGCCTCATGGCCTTCGCTTGGATCACTGTTTTCTGGTGGTCCGTTCGACGCTACGCACGCCGGAACACCTCCCCGTTCCTGCCGTTCCTCCTGGGCTTCATGACCATGACCGCGGGCAACCCCTACGGTGCCATCGGGGTTATTCTCGTGCTGGGCGCTGTGGCCATTGAGCTGATGTTGATGCGTCATTGGCGACGCCTGATCCCTATCGTTATCGTGGGCGCCCTTGTGGGGCTTACGGCCGTTCTGGTGTACTTCCCGCTGCCACTGAGTTCGGCTGTCACGGTCCGGCAACAGAGCGAGATCCTGAACGACCTTTTTCTCTCGCCGGATATGTCTTCGCTGTTGACCATGAGTACCTCATCCATGACGCCCAGGATCAACAACTTCTGGGCCCCCATCGACAACGTCCCGTCGAGCTACCTGGCATGGTTCGTCCTGCCCTTGCTTCCCTGGCTTGATTTCAGGAGTTTCCGGGACCGTTCGCGACAGATTTTCAGCATCTATATCATCTCGGGAATCTACTTCCTGCTGACGTTCGCACCATCTCAGGTGCTTGTCTTCCGCTGGCCGATCCGCCTCATCGAGTACGTCTACCTCGGCGTCATTGTCCTTGTGGCAGTGATTGCATCAGCCGGGCTGAAAACCAGCGCGTGGAAGCAGCGGCTGTTCATTACAGTGGCAATTCTCGCTTTTGGCACCTACCGGGCGTGGTCCATGGTCCCCGGTGGCGGCAAATGGCAGATCTTCACTTTGGCTGTGACCCTTGGCCTGGTTGCCCTGGCCGTGCTTGGCTGGAGGCGTTTCGGTTACCGAGGTCTCGCAGCGGTGATGGTCATTGGAACCATCGCGACGCTCGGCATGCAATCGCGTCAATTCATTCCCAACAACACCGTGGCTGGAATCGGTTCACCTGTCGATGCCGACACGCTCCGTGATGCAACCAAGAATTACAAAGGCAACACGATCCAAGTCTTCAACACCATGAAGATCACGGGCGAGGAATTCACCGGCGGCCGGCTTCTCTACGGCAACCAAATCCTCAACGCCGACGTCAACAACAGCATGGGTCGGTACAGCGGGATCAGCTTCATCACGTACGTCAATGCGCTGTGCATGAACTACCGCGGCGAAACATGCCCGGCAGCCTACACGGAACTGTTCAAGCCCGCCTCGCCGGACATCGACGTTACTCTTGCGGACGTCCTTCAAGTCGAAACGGTCTCCGTGCAAAAGACCCTCATCGCTCCTGATCAGCTCGATGTCGCACCAGGCTGGTTTATCGTCGAGTCAGACGAGACCAGGACAATCCTTCAGCGTGAAAGCCCCCTGCCTTATCCGGGCACCGTTTCCTGGACATCCAGCGGTATAACCGTGGAGGATTCGGCCCGAAGCGGCAACGACGAGCACATCACCCTGTCCGGCGGCGGCAGCGCTGGAAAGCTGACGCTTGCCCGTCTCGCGTGGCCTGGATACACGGTCAAGGTCGATGGCCAAGCGCAAACTCTGACCCAAGGACCTGCCGGCGTCATCCTGGTGGACGTTCCCGCTGGTGCGAAGTCGGTTGACATTACATTTACGACGCCGGGACTCACCATGGGCCTCGCGGCGCAAGCAATTGCGTGGTTCGGGATACTGGTCTTCACCGTCTTCCATTACATCCGCAGGCGCCGCGCTAAACGGCCTGAAGTGCGGTTGAACCCGGAGCCGGCCGAAAAGGTGACTGTCTAAGCCACCGCACCCGGTCGGCCGCCCATCCGCGTCCGTACTCCTAGGCTGCTCCCCGGGAGACTGAAAGATTCTTCAGTCTCCCGGGGAGCAGCCTTTTTGTGTGCCCGTAGTGTCCCAGGTCCAGCGCGGACAGGTACTGCGTCGGAGGCAAAGTCTTGCTTCCCCCTAGACCGCGACAAGGGCGGGACGAACCCATGACGACCAAGCCACCGCACCCTTCCTTGGAAGAATACGGTGGCTTGGTCGTCGGCCGCGTAGGGGCTGTACAAGTACTGCGGTTTAGTTGCTTTCGCGAAGCCAAGCCACAGCCTGGTCAGCGGGTCCTTCGAACTGCACTGTCCCTGACGAAAGGACGACTCCACGATCACAGATCCGGGAAATCATGTCCAGGTCGTGGCTGACCACAACCAGTGTGCGGCCTTCGTCGGATAGTTGTTTGATCTTAGCCAAGCACTTCTTCTGGAAGGGCTCGTCACCTACTGCCAGGATCTCATCCACAAGGAAGATGTCCGGCTGAGTGTGCACCGCAACCGCAAAGGCCAGGCGCAGGAACATTCCCGAAGAATAGAACTTCACTTCAGTGTCAATGAACTGTTCGATTTCGGAGAAGGCGACGATGTCGTCAAATTTCTCGTTGATCTCCTGCTCGGTCATACCAAGGATCGCGGCATTGAGGAAGACGTTCTCGCGGCCGGACAAATCCGGATGGAATCCGGCACCAACCTCGATGAGTCCAGCGACGCGTCCCTTGGTTCGCACTGTTCCTTGATCCGGGAGGATGACTCCGGAGATCAGTTTCAGCAAGGTGGACTTACCGGACCCGTTGAAACCTAGGAGCGCTACGGTCTCCCCCGGCTGAATCTCAAAGCTGACGTCATGCAGGGCATCGAACTTCTTGGTGAGATCACCCTTGCGTCCCTTCACGAGCCAGACCAGCGTCTCTTTGAGGGAGTGCGAGTGGCGCAGATTGAACGTCTTCTTCAAGCCCTTGACTATGACAGCGGCGCCCACTCAGACCTCCTGCGCAAAGTGGCCTTCAAGCCGGCGGAACACCAGCTGGCCAATAATAAGGAACAGTGTGGCCATCCCGAGACCTATGAAACCAGTCCACATGAGGTGCGGAGGCAGCTCAACAGGACGGTCGACAGTGGGATACCAGAACGCCCAGTGGAACAGTTCAACTGCCACAGTGATGGGGTTGAGCTGATAGATCACCAACACCCAGGTGGGCGCCAGCCGGCGGATCATTGTCCAGTCGTAAAGGACGGGAGACGTCCAGGTCACAATCATCATCAACATATCGACGATGTTCTCGGCGTCCCGGAAGAAGACATTGATCGCACCGGCCAACAGGCCGAGGCCCGTGGCCAGGACAGCAACGATGACGAAGCCTAGGGCGGCCCCGAATAGTTGAAAGATGTCCGGATGCCATCCGGACAGCAATGCAGCTGCCAGCAGCACCACCAGCTGCGGGAGGAAGTGAACTGCTGCCACCCACACCGAGGCAACCGGGAAAAGCTCACGTGGCAGATAGATCTTCTTGACCAAGGCCGCGTTCGACACAATCGATCGCGTGGCATTCGAAAACGCCTCGGAGAAGAAGTTGATGACGATGACGCCCGAGAACATGTACAGCGCGTAGTTGGGAATCTGGTCCCCGACGCGCAGGACGATGCCCAACGCGAAGAACAGCACCACGTACTGGACCAAGGGCTTCACGTAAGACCAGGCCAAACCGAGTACCGAACCTCGGTAACGGACCCGGAGTTCCTTACGGACGATCAGCTTGAGCAGGTACCGGCGTCGATAGACATCGAGCAGGCCGGCACCAACCCCGGGAACAGCATAAGTATCAGTGGAAATGGCCATCGCTACTTGCTGGGCTCCGACGCTTCAAAGGTTTCCCGCCACGATTCCATCGAGGTGATTTCCGGAAGGGCCTCCCGGTACTGTGCCCGAAGGGTCTCCCAATTGGAGAAGAGCTGGGCGTGCAGCTTGGCCGATTCGACCACCAGCTGCCGCGCCATCTTCGGATCACGCAAATGCCACGAAGCTCCAGTACCGTCGGCGTTGGAGACCACGGCGCTATCCAGGTGGGCCAAGCTCCACCACTTGCCATCCTGATGGGCTACCTGGGCTTCAGGGTTCTCTTTGGCGGAGTCCCGGACCGGAGCCAAGGTCTGCTTCAAGACTGTCTTGACGGCCCACGGAAGCAGACCCAACGCGCCGGGCTGCTTGTAGGACTGCGGCTTCTTGGGAGGACGTTTACGGAAGACCTCGGGGAAGGCGCCCGGATCCGTCTTGACCTGGGAGTCGGGGAACTCTTCGCGCATGGCGCGGAGTTTAGGCATCGTGGTAGGCAGCTGCTGATGAAGGTTGCCGGGACCAGCAAGGACATCGCGAAGTGCCATGATGCGGGCTTGTTCCGGATAGTACTGCATCGATACCAAGTGCTTGACGTCAGTATTCAGGCTTTCACGCAGGATGCGTCCGCCCTTGGGGAAGGGAGAATGCAACAAGGTGGCAATGAGCCGGTTGCGCTCGTGGTAGTACGCCTGCCAGTCGACGGAGTCGTCCTTGTCGGCCCAAGAGACGTGCCAGACCGCTGCGCCGGGCAGGGTCACGGTGGGGAATCCAGCCGCACGTCCACGAAGTGAGTACTCCGCGTCGTCCCATTTGATGAAGACAGGAAGCGAGAGGCCGATGGTCTCTACGACCGTCTTGGGGATGAGGCACATCCACCAACCGTTGTAGTCCGCGTCCCAACGCCTGTGCAGCTGCGGTGTTGAGCGCAAGCCTGCTGCAGAGAAGTCGTGATTGCCGAGACCTTCAACAGGGCCCCAGAGGAACCTGTAGAAGTTCACAACCTCCGAGTACGCGTGCAGGACCGACTTGTTGTACATGTCGAACATGTGGCCGCCAACAATGGTGGGCTTGCGGCAAAGGTCAGCGAAGGCGACCGCACGCAGGACACCCTCGGTTTCAAGCTCGATGTCGTCGTCCAGCAGCATGACGTAGTCGCTCTTATCCGAAACGACCATCTCGTACATGTTGCGTGCGAAGCCTCCCGAGCCACCGAGATTTCCCTGGTTGATGACACGAAGCTGGTCACCCATCGACTCTGCAACCTCGTCAAAACCGGCTTCGTCAGCAACTTTCTTGTTGCCTTGGTCGACGATGATCAACTCGGCGAGGATCTCGCGCAGTCCGGCATCGCCGTCAATCGACTTGATGGTCTCAAGGCAGTAGTCCGCACGGTTGAACGTGGTAACGCCAAGAGTCACACGGCCCTGGGCGCGCCCCTCGTCCGGAACAGCCCAGTGGGCCTTCTTGAGCGTCATTCCATCGCCGCCGGCGATCAAGTCGAACCAGTACCAGCCGCCGTCGCCGAAGGGGGCGAGAGTCAACTCGAAATCGTTGCTCGAGTCGCCCTCGACCAAGACCGAATCAACGCGCTGGGAAGCACCGCGTGCGTTGGAACGGTAGACGATAACCGTTCCCTCACCTTCGGTCTCAAGATGAAGCACCGTCTTGGTTGCCACAGTCCACTTGCGCCAGTAGCTGGCCGGGAAGGCATTGAAATAGGAACCAAAGGAGAGCCGCTCACCACGACGGACCTGCACTGAACCGCGGTCCAGGATGTCCTCCGGGTGGAGCTTGCGTGCCATGCCGACTGTCTGGACGACGGCGCTGCTGTCGCTACCATCCTTCTGGACCTTGCTGGTGTCCGGGTCTACGTAAAGGGGCAGCGTGTCGAGATCACGGTTTGCCGGGAAAATGACGCGCTGGACAATGCGCAGGTTTTCTTCTGTTGACACCGGGGATTCCGCGGCAAGCGTGGCTGTCATGGCAGTCTCCTGGCTTTCGTTGGTCGTAGCGGTCATGCGTCCACTCCCCCACTTTCAAGCTTGGCGCCGCCAGTGAAGTGCGGCTTGATCTTGTTGTCGAACATGGAGAGGGCCGATCCAATGGCCATGTGCATGTCGAGATACTTGTAGGTTCCGAGTCGACCACCAAAGAGGACGGACTTCTCGCCTCGGGCAAGATCGCGGTAAGCAAGCAGCTTCTCACGGTCGTCAGAAGTATTGACGGGGTAGTACGGCTCGTCGCCCTTCTCAGCAAAACGCGAGAACTCCCGCATGATGACCGTAGCGTCCTTGGTGTAGTCCCGCTCCGGGTGGAAATGGCGGAACTCATGGATACGGGTGAAGGCGGCATCGGCGTCGGGGTAGTTCATGACAGAGCATCCCTGGAAGTCCTCGATGGGAAGGACTTCTTCCTCAAGGTCGATGGTGCGCCACGAGAGATCGCCTTCGGCGTAGTCGAAGTAGCGGTCAACCGGGCCGGTGTAGATGACCGGCACTTGGCCGAGTACAGCGGAGCGGCCATACTCGCCGTCGTCGAAGAAGTCCGCGTTCAGGATGACCTCAATGTTGGGGTGGTCCGCCATGCGCTCGATCCAAGCCGTGTAACCGTCCACCGGGAGACCTTCGTAGGTGTCGTTGAAATACCGGTTGTCATAGTTGTAGCGCACAGGAAGGCGGGAGATAATCTCGGCCGGCAGATCCTTCGGGTCTGTCTGCCACTGCTTACCGGTGTAGTGCTTGATGAAAGCTTCGTAGAGGGGCCGCCCGATGAGCTGGATGCCCTTGTCATTCAGGTTCTGCGGGTCTGTTCCCGCCAGTTCACCAGCCTGTTCGGCGATGAGCGCCCGCGCTTCCGTGGGGCTCATGGCCGAACGGAAGAATTGGTTGATGGTGCCCAGGTTGATGGGCATCGGGTACACCTCGCCCTTGTGGCTGGTGTAGACCTTGTGCTGGTAGCTGGTGAACTTGGTGAAGCGGTTCACGTATTCCCAGACGCGTTCGTTCGACGTGTGGAAGAGGTGGGCTCCGTAGCGGTGCACCTCAATTCCCGTCTGCGCCTCGTTCTCGCTGTAGGCGTTTCCTCCAATATGGTGGCGGCGATCAAGCACCGCGACCTTCAGCCCCAACTCGGTAGCGGCGCGTTCTGCTATGGTCAGGCCAAAGAAACCCGAGCCGACGACGACGAGATCAGCGTTCACAAACTCTCCTGTGTATTGGCGTGCGGGCACAAAAATGCCCACGTCTACTGGTCAAGGCTACCCGACGTTCCGATCGTTCCCCGATTCGAGGGCACGTGGTACGGGAGCGGCCACTGGCCGAAAAAAGGAACGGGAGGCTTGGCCCATAGCCAGCCTCCCGTCCAAAAATGCTGGAAGCGATAGAACTAAAGCGAGATGACAGCACCGGATTCGGCCGACTCAAGCACCGCTTCAGCGACGCGAAGCGTCTCCAGCCCCTCCGCCATTGTGACGATGTTCATGGACTTTCCAAGAACAGCATCACGGAACGCCTCGTGTTCCATCTTCAGGGGTTCACGCTTGGCCAAAGCAAAGCGGGTAGAAGAGCCCTCGGAGACCCCGCGGAATGCCGCAACGGAATCCCAGTCAGTCTGGAAGGTGCCGTTCTCAATGAACGTCAAGTCAGCGGAGATGGTGTCTGCGATGTAAGCGCCGCGCTCACCGAGGACAACGGTGGTGCGCTCCTTCATGGGAGACAACCAGTTGACGATGTGGTTCGTTACTACGCCACTCTTGAGGTGGCCAATAGCGGTGACCATGTCTTCATGCTGGCGGCCGCTTCGGGAAGTCGTGTGAGCTACGACGTTGACGAAGTTGCTCTGGGCCAACCACGCTGTGAGGTCGATGTCATGGGTTGCCAGGTCCTTGACCACCCCGACATCAGCGATACGGGAGGGGAAGGGACCCTGGCGGCGGGTGGAAATCTGGTAGACCTCACCGAGGTCGCCGTTACCCAGTCTTTCACGCAGGCTCTGCAAGGACGGGTTGAAGCGCTCGATGTGGCCGACAGCCCCGATCAGGCCCCGGGACTCGAAGGCTTCAGCGATGCGACGCCCCGAAACCGAGTCATTGGCGATCGGCTTTTCCACGAGGCAGTGCACACCGGCTTCTGCCAACTGCAAGGCCACTTCTTCATGAAGGACGGTCGGCACGGCAGCGACAGCCATGTCGATGCCCTGCTCAATGAGCTGCTCGACAGTGCTGAACACATCCAAGCCATTGGCCACATTGTGAGGGTCGCCGAAGGAATCGGCAACGGCAACCAGGTCAACACCTTCAAGCTCTCTGATTACCCGGGCATGGTGGCGGCCCATCATGCCCAACCCAATGAGGCCGGCGCGCAGATTCGCCACTAGCTACCTGCCTTTGCCACTGCATTTACCGCAGCAACAATGCGGTCGAGATCGTCTTGGCTCAACGACGGGTGGACAGGAAGGGACAGCACGTTGGCGGCCGACGCCTCCGTCACGGGCAGGTCGTCTGAAGTCTGGAAGGGCGCAAGGCGGTGGTTGGGGATGGGGTAGTAAACGCCGCAGCCAACGTTGTATTCCTCGCGGAGGGCCTTCGCGAAGCCGTCACGGTCCTCGGCGATGCGGATGGTGTACTGGTGGTAGACATGCTCGTAACCCTCGGCGACCTTGGGAGTGACGACGCCTTCGATGTTTTTGTCGAAGAACGCTGCGTTTTCCTGCCGGGTCTTGGTCCAGCCTTCCACCTTCGTCAACTGCACGCGGCCGATAGCGGCGTGGATGTTGGTCATACGGCAGTTGAAGCCAACCAGTTCGTTCTCGTACTGACGCTCCATGCCCTGGTTGCGGAGCAACCGGAGGCGACGCTCGACGTCGGCCAGGCCGGTGCTGACCATTCCACCCTCGCCAGAGGTCATGTTCTTGGTCGGATAGAGGCTGAACATGGCGAAATCACCAAAGGTGCCCACCTTCCGGCCGTTGACTGCAGCTCCGTGTGCCTGGGCTGCGTCCTCGAATACCTTTACGCCGTGCTTGGCAGCGAGCGCGCCGATGGCGTCAACGTCGAAAGGGTGCCCATAGAGGTGGACGGGCATGATAGCTGCCGTCCGGTCCGTGATCTTGGACTCCACGGAAGCAGCATCGAGGGTGTAGTAGTCCGGGTCCACGTCAGCAAAAACCGGCGTCGCGCCTGTCAGTGCCACGGAATTTGCCGTTGCCGCGAAGGTGAACGACGGGACGATGACTTCGTCCCCAGGGCCAATGCCCGCGGCCAGGAGGCCAAGGTGCAGGCCGGAAGTTCCGGAGTTCACGGCTACTGCAGCCCGGCCATCGAGGAGGACTTGCGAGAATTCCTGCTCGAAAGACGCGACCTCCGAACCCTGGGCAAGCTGACCGGAGGCCAGAACGGCATCTACTGCCTTGCGCTCCTCGTCACCGATGATGGGCTTGGCGGGGGGAATGAATTCAGGGCTCATGCCTCTACCTCTCGAAGTGTCTCGTTCTGTTCAACATATGTGGCGCCGGTTTCCGGGCATACCCAGTTCTCTCCGCTGCGCTGCAACGGGATTCCTGCTTTGCCGACCCAGCCATGGCGCTTGGCCGGGACTCCGACCATCAGGGCAAAATCAGGGACATCCTTGGCGACGACGGCACCGGCAGCTACTGTGGCCCATCGTCCAATGGTTACGGGGGCGACACAAACTGCGCGGGCACCGATTGACGCACCTTCACGAATCGTGACGCCTACTGGCTCCCAGTCGTGAGCGCTCTTCAAGCTGCCGTCCGGGCTAACGGCCCGGGGATACGTATCGTTGGTCAAGACCACGGCCGGGCCAATGAAGACGCCGGCTTCCAGTTCTGCGGGCTCGTAGACAAGTGCATAGTTCTGAACTTTGCAGTTGTCCCCCATCTTGACCCCGGTGCCGATATAGGCACCGCGTCCTACGATGCAATTAACGCCCAGTTCGGCCTGCTCGCGGACTTGGGCAAGATGCCAAATCTTTGATCCATCACCAATTACCGCCTTGTCTGAGACATCGGCGCTCTCTGCAACCACTATCACCGGTGAAGGTCCTTCCTCATTGAGCACACGCGACAACGAGATTCATCTTAGCTGAGACACCAAGCCCCCGCGTCAAGGCAGCAGGGCGGGGTGAACGGCGGAGTTTTCCACATACGCCATAAAGAGCGCTGTGTTTCGGCCGGCAACTCCATACCGTCAGTAGGAAGACCCGCCAATCAGGAGAGGAGCCGGTCCATGACCTTGGAGTGCACATTGGTTCGCGGTCCTGCCGCCGCGGTCTCCGCGGCACCGGAAGAGTTGAGTATCTCGGTCGCCAACGGGACTTCCGGCGCCCACGTTCAGCGGCTCTTGGAGGAAGCACACGGAACCGGTCGGCTTTACGTCGAAGCCCAGGATTTGTCCACTCTGACAGTTGGAGAGCCACCACTGATGTCTGGCGCCGTGGTGGTTGACGGTCCGGCTCTTCTGCGCGATCCCGGTGGCACTCCCCTGCCCATGATGCTCGTGGCCCACTCCGGACCCGGTGCGGGTTCCGTATACCGCCTTCAGCGTGGTCGTTACCTGATAGGTAGAGGTGCTGTGGATATTTCAGTACCTGATCCTGGGATGTCCCGGGAGCACGCTCTCTTGGACGTTTCCAGCACTGCACTGACACTCACCCAAATCGGCGGAGCCAACCCGGTGTTTGTGGACGGGGAGCCTAGTCGACGACGAACGGTAACGTCCGCGTCAATCATGCGTCTTGGTAACTCGACTTTCACGATCTACGCCGACAACATGCCATTCCAGGCGATCTCAACTTCTGCCGGCGTTTCCGTGGAAGAACCAATCGAGGTACCGCATGCCAAAGGCTCTGCGAATCGCCTCACCGTTGCTTTGGCGGCAGCCCTGCCCCTTATTGTCGGCGTCGGTCTGGCCATCGCGACCGGAATGTGGATGTACTTGGGATTCACGGCCATATCGGCGGTTTCCATGTTTGTCCCGATGATCACCGGCCGAAAGAGTCGCCGGGAGTTCAGGCAGGCTGTTGCCCACGCGGCACATGCTGACGTCGAGCGACGACGCCGTTGCTCACCTTCGGCCGCGGATTTCATCGTGGCCGCCCACCCGTTGGGATCAAGAGTGGGTTTGACGACTTCCGAACGCGGGAAAAAGACAACGCGACCAACGCCGAAAACCAGCCCTTCGGAAGAGACCGTGGTCGATTTCCCCGGCGTATGGGTCCGGCTCGGCACCATGCCGGCGCTTGCCAATGTCCGCATGGTCCCCGAGGATCCTCAGTTCCGTCCACCATCCATTGGTTCCGCCGCGCTGACACTGAGTCCACAATCCCCAGTGGTGACACTTCGAGGCCAAGAGTTCCAAGTCGATGCAATCCTACGATTCATCGTGATGCAGCTTGCCGGATTTCCTTCTTCGAAGGAATCACCCGTGATTGTTCTGGGACCAGTAGAACGGTTGCCGTTGAGCGCCAGGTTCCTCCCCCGCATCACCCTTGTCACTCATCAAACTGCCGCCCTTGAGGCATGCCGCCAGCTAAGCCGCGGCCCACAAGGCAGGCTCATCGTCCTCGACCATCCGGCGTGCGTTGATCCCGAAGCCTTGCCGCAGCTCCTGAGCGCAGCGCGCCTCGCCTCGTGGCAGGTGATTCATCATTCCGACTCGGCAGAGACCACCGGACTCGTCATAGACATTGCACAGTCAGGTACTACGGCCTCGATGGATTCAGGTGATGAACGCCGACAATTCACCCCGGACATGGTCGGAATCGACGTCTTCGATCAATTCTGTCGCCGCATGGCGACCCAAACCGACCATGAAGTCGCAGCTGGAAATCATGAAATTGCCGCCAGCTGTTCACTGTCTGACCTTCTTTCATCAGGGCAGAGGAGCATTCATCGACGATGGGCCGATCCAGCGCAGAACAATGCGCTCTCCGCGGTCCTTGGCCAGGGAATCGACGGGTTGCTGACATTTGACTTCAAGGCCGACGGTCCGCACCTGCTGGTGGCCGGTACTACCGGCTCCGGAAAGTCTGAACTCCTCAAGACGCTGGTAGCGTCCTTGGCCCTGAAACACCCACCGGACCGTGCATCTTTCTTGTTCTTTGATTTCAAGGGTGGGTCCGGATTGGGACCGCTTGCCGGCCTCCCGCACTGCGTAGGCCTCCTAACAGACCTCGGAAAGCATCATCTCGATCGTGCCCTCATGTCACTTCGTGGAGAGATCCAACACCGGGAAAAGCTGTTTGCTACGGTCGGGGCCTCGGACCTTGCTGCGTATGAACGGTCCAAGACTGCCTTAGAGTCGCCGATTCCGCACTTGGTACTTGTCGTTGACGAATTTCGAATGCTTGTGGACGAAAACCCAGCGGCTCTTCGAGAGCTCATGCGTATCGCCACGATCGGGCGTTCGTTAGGTATCCACCTGGTCATGGCCACACAAAGACCGCAAGGGGCCCTCTCCGCCGATATCCGCGCCAACGTGACATCGAGCATCGCGTTACGAGTGCAGTCGGAGATGGAGTCTGTTGACATCATCAATTCAAAAGTCGCGGCATCTATTGGCGTCAACACCCCCGGCAGAGCGTTTCTGGCCAGGGCATCAGGTAGTCCCGAGGAATTCCAGACAGCCTCGCTGTCTGTTTCCACCCGAGACTCGGCGCTACCGGGGCGCTGCGACTATGGACTGCAAACCGTACAGTCGGCGGCCCGGGCTTTGACATATCTTCCCGACCCACCTGCCGCTGCCGTTGGCAGCCATGATCCGGGTGGGGACCCCGGCACCCGGAAGATGGTCTCGGCGGTTCAGGAGGCATGGAACTTTCTCCTACGGCCGCTGCCGAGGCGTCCTATCGCGGCGCCGCTGCCGGCCTCAATCGGTTGGGACGATCAGCTCGATCTCGCGAAAGACCCCTGGACGAGGCAGTCCAATGAGCCAGGCCAGCGGATTGTCGGCCCGTTGGCCCTCTTCGACAGGCCGGAACAGCAAATTGTCGAGCATCTGCTCTGGTCACCATCCGAACACGGGCATCTGGCGATGATCGGCGGTGCGTCAAGTGGCATGCATGAATGCTTCAGGGCGGTCTCCGCGCTGCTCGCAACCCAGGAGCCCAAACCTCATCTTTATGTTCTCGATGCAGCAGGACTACTGGCAGGCAATCCCGCTGAGAGGGAACTCTTTGGAGCCGCTGCCGGCCTCCATGAAATGCATCTTGCCGTGCGGGTGTTGAAGCGCCTCGCCGGAGAGCTCGAACGTCGACGCGCGGCTGGGGACGAAGGTCGCTCCCACCGCCCCTTGGCTCTTATCGTGGCGGGATGGTGTTCCTGGGCAACCGCGCTACGGTCCGGGCCCTTCGGATGGGCTGAGGAAGTTCTGCAGGACATTGTCAGGGACGGCGGTCCCCTGGGCATCGCAGTACTCATTTCGGGAGAACGGGAACTCGTAGCCTCACGCTTTTTTGCCGGTATCCAGAATCGCGCATATTTTCCCTCGGGTTCCACCGACGAGTCCCGGTTTCATTGGCCACGCCTGCCGGACGTGGAAAACTTTCCGGGACGGGCCTTCATCGTCGGAAACTTCGTGGGCGGGGACACCGCAGTGGCACAATTCCGTGAGGCCCCGGGGACGGGACGGTGGCCGTTCGGTTCCGTCACGTCATCCGAAGCGCCGTTCCGAGTGAGGCCGCTCCCGGGACTTCTCAGCCCGCAGGACTTCCATGCCCAGCTGAATGCGGTCGATTCCCGCAACGAGGAAATGACCCAACAGCGGCCGCTGTGGGTCGGAGTGGGTGGCGACGAATCCACCCCCATTTCACTACCACTGCGGCCACACGGCGTCAGCGTCATTCTGGGTGCCCACGGCAGTGGGAAAAGCTCAACGCTCGGTGCCCTGTGCACGCTGAATCCCGCAGTTCCATGGGTGTTCCCGCCGAAATCAACGTCAGCGAACATGTTCTGGGTGTCTGCAGCCCAAGAGGCAGAAGGAGGAACGTTGGACCCTGACAGCATTCTGCTCGTGGACGACGCAGATACATTGGACGCTCAGGGGCATCAGGCACTTATGAACTTGGCAGGGAAAGTCCGCGGAATCGTGATGACCGCTACGACCGGACCGACTCTCCTGCAGCGTCTACCCCTCGTCAGGGACGTACAGGCTTCCGGCCTGGGGATCGTTTTGGCTCCCAGAACGTCCCTGGACGGTGATCTTCTTGGGGTGCGGCTCGATGCCGACCCTGCGGGGAGTGCCGGCCGGGGCTTTGTTGTGCGCGGACCGGAAGTCAGGCCCTTTCAAGGGGTGCTCACGTCGGGTTTCCCGCCCCCAGCTGTGGACGTAAAGGAAGATTCGGGGCATCCGGGTTAAAGCGCCGCCGAAGTACCGCCCACCCGTGAGGCAAAGGCAATGACGTTCTTTTGAAAGAGGAACACTATGGCAGCCAAAGCCGGCACGATCATCGCTATCCCTTGGAAGACGAGCCCGCCGGTCATCGTCGGAAAACCAATGGTGAGGACGAACAATTGGGCCACCAATGCGGCTGCCCGGGTCCATCTATACCCACGGAACAAGAAAAGGCCCACAGCAAACAACCACGCTGAGAACGCCAGCAGCAGCGCCAGAGTGAACACGGCGCCCCAGAAGGTCAGCACGGGAGCCCCGCTCAACAATTCGAACGCATACCAAGCGGCAGCTCCAAGAAGTGCGAGGGCTTCCAAAGCAACAACGATGGAGATAACCAGTATTCCGGCGGGCCGTTGATTGCCGGCGGGACCGGCTCCAGCACTCGTCGGCTCCGCGACGGAATCATCGCTTCCGTCCGATCCGGGGGCGGGCTGGGCAGGGTTAACAGGAGGTCTTGACACACTGGCACACTACCGGACATAGTCATCTAGCAGTGAGGGCACTGGCGGCTGATGTGATGCATCGCTCACGGATTCCGAGCATTTCGACCACTAACACCCCTTGTTTACAAGGCGTTAACATGAAACGCTTGACTCAGACGACCAAGGGGGCCCATGCGGGCCCCTTTCCTTTGGAGCCTCTCGTGAATGTTTTCACAAAAGGCCCTTCTAGTTCTCACGAATGGAGTGACTGATCAGCATGGATTGGCGTAATCGCGCAGCCTGCCTCGACAAGGACCCGGAGCTCTTCTTCCCAGTCGGCAACACGGGACCAGCACTTCTGCAGATCGAGGAAGCAAAGAGCGTCTGCCGCCGCTGTCCCGTCGTTGACACCTGCCTTCAATGGGCACTGGAGTCCGGACAAGACGCCGGCGTGTGGGGCGGCATGAGTGAAGATGAGCGTCGCGCCCTCAAGCGTCGCGCAGCACGCGCACGCCGCGCTTCCTAGCACAAGGCGAACAGAAAGGCCGCGGACCGGATGGTCCGCGGCCTTTCTTCATTTGGGGCTTCGAGTGCTCTCGGGAAAGGCCCTGCTGGGCTCCTAGGCGCGTGCGAGGTTAAGCACGATCTCCACGGCAGTCCCGCCGCCATCGCGTGGGCTCCACTGAATGGACCCCCCCAATTCACTTGTCACGAGCGTGCGGACAATCTGCAAACCCAGGCCCTCTGTGTATTGCCCGTCCGGCAATCCGACGCCGTCGTCGGCAATAGTCACTGTAAGGAATTCGTCGTTGCCGTCACCGTCGGCTCGGTCGGCCAGCAACCAAACAGTCCCTGTCCGCCCCTCGAGTCCGTGCTCAACAGCATTCGTCACCAGTTCGTTGATGACCAAGGCCAACGGCGTCGCGAAGTCGCTGGGCAACTCCCCAAACAAACCCGAACGCTCAGTGCGGACATGCTGGGACGGCGAAGCGACCTCCGCCGAGAGCCGGAACTGCCGTCCGATCAATTCGTCAAAATCAACACTCTGCGTCAGACCTTGTGAAAGAGTTTCGTGGACCAAAGCAATGGTGGCAACGCGCCGCATCGCCTGTTCAAGACCCTGTTTGGCTTCATCGCTGACCATCCTCCTCGACTGCATCCGCAAGAGGGCAGCCACAGTCTGCAGGTTGTTCTTGACCCGGTGATGGATTTCCCGGATGGTGGCGTCCTTGGTGACAAGTTCCATCTCCCGACGCCTCAGCTCAGAGACGTCACGGCACAGGACCAAAGCTCCAAATCGATGCTGTTCGTCGCGCAAAGGAATGGCCCTCAGGGAAAGGCTGACACCCCTGGACTCAATTTCGCTGCGCCACGGCATACGGCCTGTAACTACCAAAGGCAGCGTCTCGTCCACCATCCGCCGGTCCTTGAGCAGACCTGCGGTTACTTCTGCCAGTGAGCGGCCTTCCAGGGACTCCACCTCGCCGAGACGGCGGAAGGCGGAAACTCCGTTTGGACTGGCGTACTGCACTACGCCCTCAGCGTCGAGCCTGATGAGTCCATCTCCGACGCGCGGGGCGCCTCGGCGGGAACCGGTCGGGGAAGCGAAGTCGGGCCACAGCCCCAGGGTTCCCATGCGCAGGAGGTCGTACGCACATTGGCGATAAGTGAGTTCGAGCCGGGAGGGCATACGGGAACTGGACAAGTCCATATGGGATGTGACTACGGCGAGCGTTCTTCCGTTGCGCACCATGGGAACAGCCTCAACCCGGAGCGCCATCTCACTGCTCCAGTTTGTTTCGCTGGAACGCTCGATCGACCGACTGTTCCATGCCTTGTCCACAAGCGGGCGGAGATCCGACCGGATTCCCTCGCCCACGAAGTCCGCGTGGAACACCGTATGCGATGTCGACGGACGTACGTGGGCGAGGGCGATGTAGCCGAGATCGGGATGCGGGAACCATAGTGCAAGGTCCGCAAACGCCAAGTCAGCAACCATCTGCCAGTCACCGACGAGGAGGTGCAGCCATTCGGCATCTCCAGGCCCGAAATCAGCGTGTTCCCTGATGGGGTCTGTAAAGATTGCCACTGCACCTCCATTTGCGACGCCAGGGATTGCTCCTAGCGTCGAACGATTGACCTCAAGAGCCTTAATGCTACCGACAGTGAAGCCATGTCGTCGGCTTCGAGCGCGTTGACCTCGTCAAACATGGTCTTGGCGCGCCCGAGTTGCTCCGCGTTAATGCCTTCCCAGGCCTTCAGGCGATCCTCAGCGGGGGTGCCCGGCTCCGTCGACTCAAGCACCGACGTCGTCATGTCCGCCACCGTTGAGTAGAGGTCATCCCGAAGCGCTGCACGGGCCAATGCCTGCCAGCGGTCGTCGCGAGGCAGGGAACTGATTCGCTCCAGCAGCGAATCCACATGGAACCGGTTGAAGACGGTGTAGTAGACGTGTGCCACGTCCTCAACGCCATCGGCCCCCGTCTGGGCGATCCGTGCGATGTCCAAGAGCGCGTAGCTCTCGAAAAGCTCGGCCCACCGGTGTGCGAGGAGTTCAGGCAACTCCCAGCCCCGGGCCTTTTCAAGCCAGCCGCTGATGCGTACCTTGTCGTCGCCCCTGAGGTAGTCCAGGAGTTTGGCCCGCAACGGAGCCATCATGTGCTTGAACGAGTCAACAACGTCGGAGATCGGTTGCGAAGCCATACCCTGTCCGAGGACCCAGCGCACTGCCCGGTCGAGGAGGCGGCGCACATCCAAATGCACTTCGCTCCAGTGTTCCGTCGGGAAGGACGCCGGCAGGGCGTTCAGCTCGGCGACCATCGAGTCGAGGTCATAGATCTCCCGCAAGGCCACGAACGCTTTCGCCACCGCTACTTCGTTGGCAGAGGTCTCTTCGATGGCCCGGAAAGCAAAGGTGATGCCTCCGAGGTTGATGATGTCGTTGGCGACCACGGTTGCAATGATCTCGCGCCGGAGGGGGTGGGTGTCCAACTCGGCGTCGAACCGCTCCCGCAACTGTTTGGGGAAGTAAGAGCGGATCGTGTCTGCGAACCAAGGGTCGTCGGCAAGGTTGCTGTCACGGAGCGCCGCTCCCAGTTCGATCTTGGCGTAGGCAGCCAGAACGGCAAGTTCTGGTGACGTCAGGCCTTGGCCTTGCTCGAGCCGCTCACGGAGGGTTTCCGTGGTGGGCAGTGCCTCAAGGTCACGTTTGAGGTCCGCAGACTTTTCCAGCCAGTCCATAAGGCGTTCGTAGCTTGGGCTCCAGTCTGCAACACGTGTCCGGTCGTTGAGGAGCAGAATGTTTTGGTCGATATTGTCTTGCAGGACGAGCCTGCCGACCTCGTCTGTCATATCAGCAAGGAAGGACGCCCGTTCAGACGCCTGAAGCTTCCCGGCGGCAACCATGCGGTCAACGAAGATCTTGATGTTGACCTCATGATCAGAGCAATCGACGCCAGCTGAATTGTCGATCGCATCCGTGTTGAGGATGACTCCCTGCAGGGCCGCTTCGATGCGTCCGCGCTGGGTCAGTCCCAGGTTTCCGCCTTCACCGACAACCTTGACCCGCAGGTCGCGTCCATCAACCCTGATGGCGTCGTTGGCTTTGTCACCCACGGCCGCGTGGGTCTCAGTGCTCGCCTTGACATAGGTACCGATTCCACCGTTGTAGAGCAGGTCTGCCGGGGCCAGCAAGATGGCCCGAAGGAGCTCCGGCGGGCTCAACTGGGTAGTTCCATCAGGCAGCCCCAAGGCCCTTCGAACTTCTTCCGAGACCGGAATAGTCTTTGCCTGGCGCGGGTAGACCCCGCCGCCCGCACTGATGAGCGAGCGGTCATAGTCGTCCCACGATGACCTGGGCAATTCGAAGAGCCGCTGCCGCTCGGCAAAGGATGCTGCGGCATCAGGAGCGGGATCCAGGAAGATGTGCCGATGGTCGAAGGCAGCCAGAAGCCGGATGTGGCGGGAAAGCAGCATGCCGTTGCCAAAGACGTCGCCGGACATGTCACCCACGCCCACTACCGTGAATTCTTCGGTTTGGGTGTCCAGGTCCAGCTCACTGAAGTGGCGCTTGACCGATTCCCATGCGCCGCGTGCAGTGATGCCCATTGCCTTGTGGTCATAGCCGACTGAGCCACCGGAGGCGAACGCGTCACCTAGCCAGAAGCCATATTCTGCAGCGAGTCCATTTGCAGTGTCAGAGAACGTTGCCGTACCTTTGTCCGCTGCGACCACAAGGTAGGAATCGTCACCGTCGTGCCGAACTACGTCCGACGGCGGAACTAGCGTCTCGCCCTCGGCGGACGTCACGAGATTATCGGTGATGTCCAGAAGGCCTCGGATAAAGGTCTTGTAGCTCTCGACGCCTTCGGCCATCCATGCAGCCCGGTCCAGTGCGGGATTGGGCAACTTCTTGGCGAAGAACCCGCCCTTGGCCCCCGTGGGGACAATAACGGCGTTCTTGACGGTCTGGGCCTTCACCAGGCCCAGGATCTCCGTGCGGAAATCCTCCCGGCGGTCGGACCAGCGGAGGCCGCCGCGAGCCACCTTGCCGAATCGCAGGTGCACACCCTCTACCCTCGGCGAGTAGACCCAGATCTCGTACATCGGGCGTGGGAATGGCAGCCCGTCTATGGAGGTCGGGTCCAGCTTGAAGCTGAGGTATTCCTTGTCTTGGAAATAGTTGGTACGGAGGGTCGCCTCAATGAGGTTCACGAACGTGCGCAGTACGCGGTCCGCATCCAGCGTCGCTACTTGCTCGATCGACTCAGCGAGCGCTGCACGAGCCACCGCCTGGCGTTCGGGGCGCTCGTCCTCGGCAACAGCGGGATCAAAGCGCGCGAGGAAGAGTTCGTTGAGCCCACGGGCAACATCCGGATTGCCCAGCAGCGTGTCCGCGATGAAGCCGAATGAGTTTGTATTGCCCATCTGCCGCATGTACTTGGCGTAGGCACGGAGAACCATTACCTTCCGCCAATGCATCCCTTCACGGAGCACGAGGCGATCGAAGTTGTCCGATTCCACGATCCCTGTGACGGCAGCGCCAAAGGAATCGGCCAAGAGGTCTCCCGTGACGAGCGGGTCGACGCCAGCCGGATACTTGAGCCCAAGGTCGTAGAGGAAAAAGTCGCGGTGATCGGCCGTTTCGATCTCAAAGGGCCGCTCATCCAGTACTTCGAGGCCAAGATTGTGGAAGTAGGGAAGGATCTGGCTCAGGCTCTTGGGTTCCATCAAATAGAGCTTGACGCGCGCGTCCTCCTCCAACGCTTCGCCGGCCCCTGCCGGGAGATAGACGTGGACGCCGGGCTTGAGCTCTTTAGTGGCAGCTCCCGCCCGCTCGGCCTGCGCCCCGTATTTCTCGAAGCGTTCAATGTCTTGAAGCGCGTCTTCCACTTCGTAGTCCACACGGTAGCCTGCGGGGAATGCCTCGGCCCAGTGCGCTGAGAGAACGTCCGCGTTCCCGGCGGGAACGTGCTCCCGAAGAACCTCGGCGATGCCTTCACTCCAGGACCTCGACGCCCGCATGAGCCGGTGTTCGAGCTCTTCAACGTTGACGTCCGCTAGTTCAGCGGCTTTGGGAAGCCTGATCCTGAAGAAGACTCGAGCCAGCGCGGACTCTGTTATGCGGGCTTCATAGTCAATGCTCTCGGCATGGAAGGTTTCGCGGAGTTCCTGCTCGATGCGGAGGCGCACACTGGTGGTGTACCGGTCGCGGGGCAAGTAGACGACCGCGGACATGAACCGCCCGTAGATGTCCGGACGCAGGAACAGCTTGGTCCTGCGTCGCTCCTGCAGGCGCTGGATACCAGTGGCAGTAGCTGCCAGGTCCGCCACCTCTATCTGGAACAGTTCATCGCGGGGGTATGTCTCGAGAATGCCGAGGAGATCCTTGCCGGAGTGGGAATCAATCGGGAACCCGGCGTTCCGCAGTACAGCATCCACCTTGTCTCGAACAATCGGTATGCTGCGGACGGAGCCCGTGTAGGCGCTTGTGGCGAACAGCCCGATGAAGCGCCGTTCTCCGTTCACGTTGCCCAGGGCGTCGAAACTCTTCACGCCAATGTAGTCAAGGTATGCAGGACGGTGGACCGTGGATCGGGAGTTCGCCTTGGTGATGACCAGGGCACGCTTTTCCCGGGCACGCTTCCGTCCCGCATCCGTGAGGTGCTGGACCTGCCGTGCACTGTCCCCTTCCCGGAGCAGCCCGAGACCGCTGTCCTCACGGAGTTCCAGGACGTCCTCGCCATTGTCGTCGACGAGGTCATATTCACGGTAGCCAAGGAAAGTGAAGTTGCCGTTGTCCAGCCATCGCAACAGGTCTTGTGCCTGCCGCAGCTCCGCAATTTGTTCAGGGTGGGACACGCCACCCAGCGCTTCGGCCAGTTCGCGGGCCTTGCTCCGCATCTTGGGCCAGTCTTCAACTGCGGCCCGGACGTCGCCCAGGACGCGGTGCAGCCCGGAAATCAATTGCTCGCGTGCGTCGTCGCTGACGCGGTCGATTTCGACGGCGATCCAAGACTCCATGTGCGATGCGTTGTCACCGTCTCCGAGGAGGTGGGCGACGCTAGGCAACGCGGCGGTATCGCCACTGGAAATTCCGACGTTTGACGGCACCCTGGAAATACCGCTGAGTTCACCGGATACGCGATCGCGCGTGACCACAAACAGAGGGTGCATCACCAAGCGGATCGCGCAGTTCTGCCGTACGAGTTCAGCATTGACGGAGTCGACAAGGAAGGGCATATCGTCCGTGACAATGTAGACGACGCTTCGGTCGGACTCGCCAGTGATCTCCACTATCGCGTTTCCGGGCTTGCGGGACTGGGCAGCAGCCCGGTGATTTGTTGCCCGCGTCAGCAGGAGCTCAGGCGAGTACCCGCGGGAGTCCTCCTCTGCGAGGTGCTCATAGTAGTCACCGAAGAACCCTTCACGGACAACTGCTGCATCGGACCGATCCTCCACACTGGATCCTGACGACATTGACAAACGCCTCCATCACATGTTGATTGCTGCGACTCTGCAGCCCACATGCCGAGCCTAGCGCTTAAGCAGGCGCAAGGCTCTGGTGGATCGGCTAGGAGATTTGCGGTTTTGCTGGCCAGGTGCACAGGCCAGGTTTGCAATGGCCATCCGCAGCGGTGAAGCAGGAGCCACTTCCATCAGCACTGAGCCGGACAGCAATGCAGCATCGCACGCCTCGGGGTCAGCCGGAAGGTACGCGGCAATTTCCATTCCGGGGCCGTAGCGGGCCCATGCATCTTCCAATTGCCGCTTGGGCGACCGCCCTGCGGAAGACCGTTTCACCTTGTTCATCACCACGCGTGGCAACACTTGAGGGACCGCCGCCTTGAGTTCAGCGAGACCGCGCACCAACCTTGGAACACCGATGGCATCTGCCGCACCCACCGCGAACACAACATCAGCCATTTCCAGGCTCCGAAGCGTGGCAGCATTGCGACGGGGAGCCATGCTGTCAAAGCTCAGTTCCTCGTCTGATTCCAGGCAGAAGCCCGTATCCACCACAACCACCTCAGCCAATTGCCGTGCTGCTTCAAGAACGCGCGAAAGTGCCCCCGCCCTGAGCTCTGTCCAGCGGTCCGCCCGGGTGGTGCCCGTGAGAACGCGAAACTCTCCGCCCCGGGTGAAAACAGGAGCGGCCGCGGCAACCAAGGCATCATGACTAAGCATGCCTTGGTCAGCGAGGCGGCAGGCCTGGGCCAGGCCAGCCGACTCGTCCAGGAGGCCCAGCATGACAGAAACGCTCGCGCCGTAAGTATCGGCATCCACGAGAATTACGGATTGGCCGCCTGCCGCCAACTCCGCAGCGACGTTGACCGCGAGCAACGTCCTTCCGGGCGCACCTGCCGGACCCCAAACTGCAAGGATTCGCCCGGACGCCCCTGGTATTTCGCCGCCCTCATCGGCTGCAGGCTTCACGGGCAATTCGACTGCCACGTCAGCGAACCCCGTGTCACGCCCGGATGGCCCCGGGCGACGGAGCTCTTCACGGCCAACCGCCTCTGAGATTCTCGCGGCAAGTGCTGAGGACTCAATTCCCGGAGGTGCCGGGACAGCTCCGATGGAGCGAAGGCGGGCGGCCTCACCGGGATCATCTGTCATCGCCACGATAGAAACCCCTACGGCCCCGAGTCGATCGACAAGCGTGGTGGTGAGTTCCTCACTTCCTTCAGCAACTATTGCCGCCATCGCGAGGCCGCTTTGGCAGACGGCCATGAGCTCGTTCAGTTCTGAACACCGGCGAACGACAGTGACGGGACCACGGAGCCGCTCCAATCCTCCAACCACGGCGTCCTGCGCCGAGCCGACGGTGACTACTGGAATGCTCATCGACTCAGTCCCGTCGGGTTCCAAACCACAGACACCTTTGCCTTGTTGGCCTGCGCACCAAGCAACTTGGGCATCTGCTCATCTGTCACAAGGACCATCACGGTAGTGGTTTTCGACGCGCCCAAGGTGGTCGCGCCTGCGGTCACTTGGGCGATTTCCGCGCCCGGCAGCAGTAATCGAGGCTCATCGAACGCATTTTTGGAACCAGGCATTGCAACCCAGACATCCACACAGGCCCCTGGAACGGCCTGTTCCGGCAGACCTTCGTCCATGGGGATGGCCACAGGCTTGCGCTTGAGAGAATCCGCTTGCCCCAGGCTTTCCTTGGGTACCAATTGGTTCTTCGCCACCCTTTGCAAAGCAACTTTTCCTTCTGCCAGTCCACTCTCAACAGTGACGTAGCCGGACTCGACGTCATCGAGGCGTACCTTGACGACGGAAAGGTCTTCCCTCGTGACGGCTTGCCCCACGGCGATGTCGTCCCGGGCCGCATATACCTGCGTTGTCCGGTCAGCCGTTCCGAGGAGTGCGATGACGCCTGTGACGGACAGGAGGACGAGCAGGATACCCACGAAGAGCCGCGGATCCTTCCACGATGGCTTCTTCAATCTGGCGCCGGCAGCGGTTTCATTTGTTCCCATTTTCATGCTCCCCCGGTAAGAATGACGGCATGGTCGGCGGACCTGCCCACTCATTGTTACCGGCCGCTGCCACCGCCCCAAAGCCAATGGCCGCAAAGGGGCTCAAACTGTGGATAAGTGCACCAAATAGGAGCAAGGGGTGGCAAAATGGAACCATGCCCCGTTTTCTGACTCTGGCGGATGTCGCCGAACAACTCCAAATCAACTCACCGCAGGCGTATGCCCTGGTCCGCAGCGGCGAACTCAAAGCCATTCAGGTGGGAGGTCGCGGGCAGTGGCGCATCGAAGAAAAGATGCTGGAGCAATACATCGAGGAACGGTATGCGGAAGCCGGCCGAATGATCGAAGAGGCCAAATCCAAGTCCGGCCAGTCGTCGACGGTGGAGTCCTAATAGTCCTGTAAACCCTGAGAGCAGAGGGCAATGAAGGCGGCAAAGGGAATAGTCATGACCGTGGCTACACTGCCAGCCCGCCTCGCCTCGCCTTGCGGGATGACCGCTAGATCAAAATAGTCCCTGCCCACCCGGTCGATGACACCTTGGACAGTGCGGCCGCCCTCCGCCCGAACAGCCAGATGGACCATCAGCTCGGCTCGATCCCTCGCAAGCACGCGCAGTGCACTGGCGATCCCCAGGGAAAGCCGCGTCCGGGACGCGGGTTTCCGGGCCAGCCTCCCCAGGCCCTGGTAACTGACTACCGACGCGTAAGGAACAAACCACTGCCGACCACCCTCGGCCAATACCAGCCACTCACTGCCGACGTGCCCCACCCCTCCGCGAATAGCGCTGCCGTCAATGAGGACCAGCCGCACCTCCGTCCCGGCAGCGCCGCGCAGCCGGTCGGTCAATTCGACACCGGCATACTCGACCCTGGCCCGTTCGGAGATCTCCGACTCCCCAGCCAGGGCGCGCTCAGCGTAAATTTGTGATTCCAAGTCAAAGAAGAGAGAGTCCCATCTCATCTGGCCAGACTAGGCTGCAGAATAGAGACTTGGCCAATCGCATGGTGCGCACTGGTCATGATTGGACAAAACGCATTAAACATGGTCAGAATATTCCAAGTTGATCAAACTGCATCAAATCGCATCAAATGAAGTTGGGGGACTTTCCGGATGACACGAACAATGCGGAACGACTCTGCCCTCGCAGCCACCATCCTTGTCCTGGGCGGCCTGCTGGTCTGGGTCGGCAACGACCTCCTGAGACAACGGCAATCCGCCATTAGTCATCAGCAAAACCTATCGTTCGAACACCTGCTTGGCTTCGTAACAAGCGGCATAGGGGCTGCCATCGTTATCTGGTGGACGTTGTCCCTTGCTCTTGCTCTCTTGGCGTCAGCCCTTAGTCGGGCAGGTCGGACTGCAGGGGCAAACGCCGTCTCCAAGTTCAGTCCGGTCTTCATGCTGCGGCTCATCGCATGTGTCATGAGCCTGAATCTTCTCGGCACCACAATGGCACAGGCTGCTGCGGCGTCACCGGAGCCGGGTTGGCAGCCAACCGCAGGGACCACCATTGGGTCCGTTCATCCTGCGTGGACACCTGCTTCCGGGCGGAACGCCTCAGCGCAGCCGCCCCCAGTCGATCCGGCAGTTACTCCGGATCCACAAGGGCGAGATCCGCGCTGGCAACCACGGCCGCCTGTCGTCGATCCTGGGCTTTTGAGCCCCCGCTCACCCCGCCAGTCCGTGGCGCCTAACCAAGAGCCTGCTGTGGTCCGGGCGGGAGATTCGCTGTGGTCCATTGCCGCCGCCAGGCTTGGACCGTTCGCGACGGACGTGGAGATCGCTGTCGCGTGGCCCAAGTGGTACGCCATCAACCGGACCACGATTGGACCCGACCCGGCGGTGCTGCTCCCGGGTCAGGTTCTTCGGCCGCCGCAACCCGACTAACTACCGAGCCACTCCGGCCCTTCGTCTCCACTGGACCCCGCCCACTCAGGGGCGGTTCCACGCCTAGGAAATCCAAACCCAAAGTCATCCCAGAAGAAGCCACCCGAGTTGAGCGTCCCCCACGCCTAGCTCATGTTGTGAATTCCAGAGGTATGACCATGACCATTGCAACCGCGAGCCGACCTGCCAACCGAAAAAAGAACAAACGCTCAGTCGCGCTCCACGGGTCGAGTGGTTCGGACATCGACGTCCGGCTGGTGGCCCGAAGCATCGCACAAGCCGCCATGGAGATTCTTGCCGGAACGCGGCCTGTCCAACAACTTTCCAGATCACTGGACGCGCAATGCTACTTGGCACTCCAACACCGCGTTGCCCTCACGCGTGAGCATGCGGCCAGAACCCGAGGGCTCTTGCAGCCGCACCGGAGTCCCATGGTCCGTTCCGTTCGTGCCTGTTCCATCTCCGAATCCATCTGTGAAGCAAGCATCGTTGTCTCTGAAGAGAGACGATCCCGCGCAATCGCCATGAGGCTGGAGCGATGCGACGGAATCTGGCGGGTAACGGCGTTGGAAATCGGTTGATGTCTTTGGACTGTGGTTTCCTGGCGTAGGTGCCTGGCCGAAAAATGGGAGAACCCCGGACGGCTGTCCGGGGTTCTCCCATTTCGCGAAAAAGCGGTTCATACGAAGTTCGGTTCAGCGACGCTTTTTCTTCGCTGTTTTGCGTGGCTCCTGGCCGGCTGCTTTGGCCGGGTTCCCCGACCGGCCCGAAGCCCGGCCCTCAATGCGTGTCTGCGTTGCTCCGTCCTCGCCGGGTGCGGTGTACTGCAGCTGTGCAGGTTTCTCAGGCGCCTGCAGTCCGGCGGCCCGGATTTGGGGATCGTGGTGTTCGGTGTGTGTCCCGGCGGCGGTGTCGTCTGCGACGACCACGTCTTCAGCCGGGGTCACTTCAACCTCGAGGTTGTACAAGAACCCAATGCTTTCCTCGCGGATGGCTTCCATCATGCTCTGGAACATTACGAAGCCTTCGCGCTGGTATTCCACCAGCGGATCGCGCTGCGCCATGGCGCGAAGACCGATTCCTTCTTTGAGGTAGTCCATCTCGTAGAGGTGTTCCTGCCACTTGCGACCAAGAACCGACAGCACAACACGGCGTTCCAGCTCACGCATGCTCTCAGCGCCGATGGTCTCTTCGCGGGCTTGGTAAACGAGCCTGGCATCCGAAAGGATTTCGTCCTTGAGGAAGTCGGCGGTGACGTGGGACTTGCCTCCGGCCTCGTCGATGATTTCCTGGGCTGTGATGGTGGCCGGGTACAGCGTCTTCAAGTTGGTCCAGAGCTGGTTGAAGTCCCAGTCGTCGCCCGTGCCCTCGGCCGTAGCGGCCTCAATGAGCGCAGTGATGGTGTCTTCCAGGAAGAACTGGACCTTCTCATGAAGGTCATCGCCTTCAAGGATCCGACGACGGTCACCATAGATGGCTTCACGCTGGCGGTTAAGGACATCGTCATACTTCAGGACGTTTTTGCGCTGCTCGGCGTTTCGACCTTCTACCTGCCCTTGGGCCGAGGCGATGGCACGCGAGACCAGCTTTGATTCAAGTGCGACGTCGTCCGGTACCGAGCTATTCATCAACCGTTCTGCCGCACCCGAGTTGAACAACCTCATAAGGTCATCCGTCAGGGAAAGATAGAAGCGGGATTCGCCGGGGTCGCCCTGACGACCGGAGCGGCCACGCAGCTGATTGTCGATGCGGCGGGATTCGTGTCGCTCGGTGCCCAGGACATAGAGCCCCCCAAGGTCCAGAACTTCTTCGTGTTCGTCCTTGACGGCCTGCTTGGCTGCCGAGAGCGCTTCCGGCCACGCGGCCTCGTACTCTTCCGAATTTTCCTCGGGATCCAGCCCGCGCTTGGCCAGCTCTGCAATGGCCGTGAATTCCGCGTTACCGCCCAGCATGATGTCGGTACCGCGGCCTGCCATGTTGGTCGCCACGGTGACGGCACCCTTTCGGCCGGCCTGTGCCACGATCGATGCTTCCCGGGCGTGGTTCTTGGCGTTCAGAACTTCGTGCCGGATACCTTCCTTCGCCAGCAGCTTGGAGAGGTACTCGCTCTTCTCAACGCTGGTGGTACCGACCAGGACAGGTTGGCCATTCTCGTGGCGTTCGGCAATGTCCTTGACCACGGCATCGAATTTCACAACCTCGTTCTTGTAGACGAGGTCCGATTGGTCAATGCGCTGCATGTCGCGGTTGGTGGGGATAGGAACCACACCGAGCTTGTAGGTGCTCATGAATTCAGCCGCTTCAGTCTCTGCCGTACCGGTCATGCCGGAAAGCTTCGAGTACATGCGGAAGTAATTCTGCAGGGTTACTGTAGCCAAGGTCTGGTTCTCAGCCTTGATCTCCACATTTTCCTTGGCCTCGATGGCCTGGTGCATGCCTTCGTTGTAGCGTCGCCCGGCCAGGATACGGCCCGTGTGCTCGTCAACAATCAGGACCTCGCCATCCAGGATGACGTAGTCCTTGTCTCGCTTGAAAAGTTCCTTGGCCTTAATGGCGTTGTTGAGGAATCCAATCAGAGGGGTATTAGCGGATTCGTAGAGGTTTTGAATTCCAAGGTAGTCCTCTACCTTCTCAATACCGGCCTCCAGAACACCTACGGTTCGCTTCTTTTCGTCGACTTCATAGTCGACATCGGGCTGAAGGCGGAGGACGACCTTGGAGAATTCGCTGTACCAGCGGTTGGTGTCTCCCTGTGCCGGGCCGGAAATGATCAGCGGGGTGCGAGCCTCATCAATCAGGATGGAGTCGACCTCATCCACGACGGCGAAGTTGTGCCCGCGCTGGACCAGCTCGCTGGCGTCCCAGGCCATGTTGTCGCGCAGGTAGTCGAACCCGAACTCGTTGTTGGTTCCATAAGTGATGTCCGCGGCGTACTGCTCACGGCGTACCGCGGGATCCTGGTTGGACAGGATGCAACCGCTGGTGAGTCCCAGGAAGCGGTAGACGCGTCCCATGAGCTCGGACTGGTATTCAGCAAGGTAGTCGTTGACTGTAACAACGTGCACGCCCTTGCCTGTGAGGGCATTGAGGTAGGCCGGAGCAGTGGCGACGAGTGTCTTGCCTTCACCGGTTTTCATTTCCGCAATGTTGCCCAAGTGCAGGGCGGCGCCACCCATGAGCTGCACATCGAAGTGTCGCATGCCCAGGGTACGGGATGAGGCCTCGCGCACTGCGGCGAAAGCTTCAGGAAGGAGTGCCTCCAAGGATTCGCCGTCTTGGTGACGGGACCGCAGCCGATCCGTTTCCTCGCGAAGTTCGGCATCCGAGAACGACTTGAATGAGTCTTCCAGGGCATTGATGGAATCGGCATAGTTCCGCAGTTGCTTGAGTGTCTTTTTGTCACCCGTGCGGAGAAGTTTTTCGATTAGTGATGCCACGTGAAATTGCTCCCAGTCTCATGCTGCCGAATTCTGGCTGTTTCAGTCTACGGGAGAGACCAAGACCACGTTGCCGGGTTTCCCTCTGAGCGGACTGCGCGACTCACCGGGGCTCATACCGATGGCAGCTACTGCGTCGCTGAGCGTCGCGGCGAGATCCCCCACCGGCCACACGACTATTTCCGGCAGACCAAGCCACTCGGCCATGAGCTCAAGTTCTGCTGCAAGTTCGACGGCGGTATCTGCCGGAGCGCCAATCTCGCCATACGTCGAGCGCACCAAGAGCCGTCCGGCGGCTCTGTCTGCTTTCAAATCCACCCTGGCGACCATGGCTTCCCTGAGCAGGAACGGCAGAACGTAGTAGCCATATCTGCGCTTCTCTGCAGGCGTGTAGATTTCGATCCTGTAGTGGAATCCAAACAGTTCCTCCAAGCGCCGGCGCTCGAAGACCAGGGAATCGAAAGGGCTCAGCTGCGCACGGCCTTCGGCCCTGCGGGGCAGCTTGGCGTCCACGTGCTTGTACGTTGCCCGATCCCACCCGGTGACGGAAACCGGTTCAAGCCTGCCGGCATGTACCAGCCGCTGGACGGACTCCGCCCCCGCTTTTACGGGGGTCCTGAAGTAGTCGGAAAAGCATCGTACCGTCCCAATGCCGTGGGCCTGGGCTGCTGCCTCAACTAGCCGATCCAGCGAGGCTTCCGGATCTTCGGAAGAAGCCGGCAACAGCGGAACGACTCGTGAAGTCAGTGTGTACTTGCGCTCGAATTGGGGCGTCCTTGTCGCGGCGGACACCCGTCCTTCTTCGAAGAGATGCTCAAGCACACGTTTGACGATGTTCCAGTTCCAGCCCCAGTTGTCCCGCTCGGAATCCTCATCGTGTCCCAACTTCGCCGTGAGCTCCGAGGCCGTCATGGGGCGCCCGGCCGCCAGGGCCGCCAGGATGCGCTCCTCCATGTCCAGCCGGATTGAAGGTTCCATGCGATGCGCACCCACCCAGGCCCGCTTTTGCCACTGGATCAGATCTTGGAAGTGTTCCGGCCGGATAAAGCTCGCCTCGTGAGCCCAGTACTCCATCATTTTGCGCGGCTTCCTGCCGGCCATGGTTCGAAGGATCTCGGGATCGTAGTTTCCCAGCCGGGAAAAGAAAGGAAGGAAATGACTTCGAGCGAGCACGTTCACGGAATCGATCTGGACAAGCTGGAGTTGGGCAAAGGTTCGGCCCACCGCCCGTGGTGTCACGGGAGCAGTGGACCGAACCTTTGCCAATCCTTGGGCTGCCAATGCGATCCGCCGGGCCTGGGACAGGCTCAGCGAAGCGGTCATTGAAGTCCTTTCATACGGTGAATATGGTCTTTACTTGGCCGTTGCAGCCTGATCATCGGATCGGTAGGCGTGTATCTTCTCTTCCACGGCGTCCTCGCCGGGCTCGCAGTCCGAATCAAGGGTGATCACACCGTACGTCCAACCACTGCGCCTGTAGACAACCGAGGGTGCGTTGGTCTCCTTATCCAGGAACAGGTAGAAGCTGTGACCTACGAGTTCCATGTTGTCCACGGCGTCATCGAGTGTCAGGGATGCCGCCGGGAAAACCTTCCGACGGATCAAAACGGGTGAATCGCCTGCCGGGATATCGTTTTCGATCTCGTAGGGCGAACGTTCGTCTGCCTGCGGCGCGGGTTCTTGGTTATTGCTGGCCTCAACGTAAATCGGCTCGGTGGCGCTGGCCGGCTCCAGGGTTGCGGTTGCTTCCCGCACGGCTTTCGGCGTGTGCCGGCCGTGGTGCACCTTTTTCCTGTCCTTGGCGCGACGAAGCCTCTCAAGCAGCTTGTTGTACGCGAGATCGAAGGCAGCAAATTTGTCAGCGGCTGTGGCCTCGGCACGGATAACAGGACCGCGGCCCAGGACTGTCACTTCAACGGTGAGCTGGCCCGGCGTCTGCCTGGGATTGGTTTCCTTGGAAACCTTGGCGTCGACTCGCTGGACCTTATCCCCCAGCGATTCAATCTTTGAGATTTTCTCGCCGGCGTATTCGCGAAAGCGGTCAGAAACTGTGAGATTTCGTCCGCTGATCATGAACTCCATGGTGCCCTCCAAATAACTCAGGTGACACGACAACGACGCTGTTAGGGGCTGGTCTGACGGACAGTCGAGCCCCTTTCCGAGCCGCTATCGACAGGTACATCTGTTCTTGGTACCCACAACCGACGTTAGTTCATCGCCACGAGTTATTCATCCTTTAGCCACTTATTTTTTGATTGCGACGTACCAACTTAACGGGGGTCGCCCGCGGCAGGATTCGAGGCGTAGGCTGGTGGCCTCGTGGCCGCAAGCACTACGGCGCCGCAGACGACTCCCCCGGCAGCCGTCACAGCCCGGGCCGCCTCTGCAAGCGTTGCCCCGGTGGTGAGGACATCGTCAACGATCAGGCATCGCCGTCCCCTCAACGCATTGGCCTGCCGCCGACGTACCCTCATGGATCCCCGGACACGGCGCGCCCGTTCACCCCGTCCGAGCCCCTTTTGACCGCCCGGATGGTCCTCCTTGTTGACACCCGGTATCGCGCTGGCAAGCCAGGCCGCGAGTTCCCGGGCAGTCTTGTTGCTCGGCCAGCCTGCCGGTGAAGTCCCCGCCTTTGCCAGAGCATCGAGGGTCTGGCAATGAGGCAGCATTCGGCGTTGTCGGAGGCAACGCAGGAGCAGGTGCACGGGACTGAACCCGCGCTTGCGGAAGGCCTTGCCGCTGGTAGGGACTGGAACCAGACAGTATCCGGCGGCACCCCCGAGCGCAGCTTCCACGGCCCTGCCCAGGCATGGAGCCAGAACCCCTGCCAGGCGCCACTGGCCAAAATGCTTGAACGAGAGCAAGCATTGAGCCAATTCGTCGCGGTATGGCCCAGCGGCAACCACCGCCAGCTTCACAGAGTCGTCGTGGCCTACCAACGCAGGCGATTCCTGCTCGGCCCTGAAGGGTTGCTTGCAGAGCTGGCGCACGCGTTTGGCGCAACCGCGGCACAGCACCGTGTCCTCCGCTTCACAGCACACGCACTCAACGGGAACCAACAGGGCCAGCAAATCCACCAGCGCCGCCTTCAGCGCGGTCAAGCACCGTCCCGCGGGCGTCGGATCAGGGCCGCGACGGCTAGGCCTGGCAGGATCTCCTCCGTGGAGATCGGGATCGATACGGCGTCTGATCCGACGCCCGGGATTTCCCGGACCGAAGGCGGAGTTTGTCATGCTGACAGCTTCCGCGGAGCCGCGACCGCAGCAAAGGCTTTGTGAGCGCTATGTGGAAAACCGGGCAGGAATCCCGGTGGAAATCAACCGGGGAAGGCTGGCTCCGTAGGCCCCTTCAACTGCAGCTCCCAGCCGTTTCCGACGCGTTGGAAAATCCCTGCCACCGACTGGCCGTAGATCTGTTCGGAGCCGTTTCCGGCGCTGAGGCTCGTCAGCCCGTCCCAAGGAGCCAGCTGCTGCGGTTCACCCGACGCCAATGTCAGCAGTTCCGGAACCACAGTCCCCGTGGCAGAACTGGACATCACGGCAACGGTCGAGCCATTAACCCAGACGCCTTGATCGGCCGAGGCCGTACTCAGAAGAGTGATGGGCGTGGTGAGGTCCTTGGGAGCGCCATCGGCGTTGCGGACAATTCCGGCAATTTGCACGGAGGACTTTCCGTTTGCTTCGGAAATGACCAGCGCCCTGGTCCCCTCTCTGGAAACCCTGAAGTCCTTCACTGTCCGCCCGGAAAGCCATGGGGGTGTCAGCGTGACCGTAGGAACGGCCATGCCCGGAGCAATGCCGGTGGGCTTGAACGCCACAACTTCGGCTGCTCCGCTTGCGCCCGGGCCTGCGGTCCAGACCCAATCATGAGGGCTGAACGAGGGCCCCGTGAGCGTACTTCGTGTAGTCAGCTGGCGAGCCGGTTGTCCCGGTTCGACCGAATACAACGTGGTTTTGTCGCCGTTGAGGAAGGCCGCCGTCTGGGATACCGGGGACTCTGCGGGTGAATGGGGTCCGAGCCCGGCGACTGACTGGATGTCTGGAAGCGGAGAGACCCTGTTGTTCTCATACCGCACCAGGTCGCCGTTGCTGACCGCAATTTGGCGCGCGGGGACACTCTTATCCAGTACCGGAGGCAATACCGAGCCATTGTCCTCGACACGGACCAGGTCCTGGTCAGCGCGGAGTTGGATGTTGATGACGTCCGGTTGGCTCCTGAAGGTCAACGCCAACTGGTTCTGCATGCGTTGGCGGTCTTCGGCGGAAGCATCGAACAGCTCTTTGGCGGACAGATCCACCTGGGCTGCGCCGGACACCACGGGAACGGATTCCCTGGCCAACTTCATTCCGGACGGGAACGCACTGACAACAGCGCCGCGAAGGTACGGGGCCGGACCAGCCAGCAAGGCGCTGGTCATGGATTTGACGGTCTTCTTTTTGATGAACCACCGAAAGTCTGGCACCGCGTAGGTAAAGGTGGGATCGTAGAAGTAGATGGGAAATGCCCCGTAAATGACCTTGAAAGTCTCTTCAGGGATGGCCGTCCCATCGGGCACCTTGGAAATCCGCCACTCCCCTTCAACCTGTTCCAGCGACAGCGGAATTGTCTCCTTGGTTCCCGGTGGAAACTGCGTTGCAACGCCGTCGGCATCCACCGAATACGCGAGGTCAAGCTCGTAGAGGTACTCATTCTCCACGGCTGTCTTGACCACCTGCGCCTCCCGGAAGACGATTGCGCGCTTATCGGGCTTCCAGGTGACTGACTGGGCTTGTGTCAGGTATTGGCGCGCCACCGGATAGTCGTCCTCGTAGCCGCTGCCTGCCATGAAGAAGTCCTCAATGACTGTCTCAGGACTGGCACCGGCGCGGGGGGCGGCCGGAAAGAAGACCGGTGAGTTGGAATTGCCCGCACTTTCATCCTTGCTCTTGCCCACGGGACCGGAGCGCGGAATTTGCGCGCATGAAGCGAGCAGGAACATGAGCACAGCCAGGATGGCCACGAAGGTCCTGGTGCGATGCGGGCGCAACGTGCTCACGATCCCTCCCCGGCATGGCGGTCCGTGGGCCCGGGATTTCTGACATCGGTTTCCGTCGCTCGCGCGGGGCTTTCAAGTCCGGTGCCCAAAACCAGCATCTGCCTCTCGCTGGCAGCCCCGGGGAGCCCGATGTCCGCGGGTTCAAGCTGAAGCGGGGATTTTTGAATGGTTCCTCCCTGGCGGAGCGGCAGCGTCAACCGGAAATTGGAGCCGGATCCCTTGCGGCCCCATGCCTGGAGCCAGCCATTGTGCAGCTTGGTGTCTTCGGCGGCGATGGAAAGGCCCAGACCGCTTCCTCCCGTGGTTCGGGCCCGGGCGGGGTCGGCTCGCCAGAAGCGGTCAAAGACCCGGGCCGCCTCGGTCTGGCTCATTCCGATGCCATGGTCCCTTACGGACACGGCCACGGCATCGTGATTGGCTGCCACCGATATGTGTATCGGCTTGCCTTCACCGTGCTCCAGCGCGTTGAGAAGGAGGTTGCGAAGGATCCGATCGATCCTTCGGGAATCCATTTCCACGATGATGCTCTTCTGGCGGGCATTCAGTCGAACTTCCGAGCCGTACTCGGCAGCTACAGGTGCTGCGCCTTCCATCACGTGCGAAACCACTTGGAAAATGTCCTGAGGTTCGGCATCCAGGACCGCAGCACCGGCGTCGAAGCGCGAAATCTCCAAGAGATCGGAAAGCAGGGACTGGAAACGCTCCACCTGATGGTAAAGCAGCTCCGCGGATCGCTTGTTCATAGGGTCGAAGTCTTCGCGCGCATCGAACAAGACTTCAGCAGCCATGCGGACGGTGGTCAGCGGCGTCCGCAGTTCGTGGGATACGTCGGAGACGAAGCGCTGTTGCATCTGGGACAACGTGGCCAACTGGGTGATCTGTTCCTGGAGGCTGGCAGCCATGTGATTGAAGGATGCGCCCAGCCTGGCTACCTCGTCCTCACCCTTGACCACCATGCGTTCCTGGAGCTGGCCAGCAGCGAGCTTCTCGGAAACCACAGCGGCATGGCTGACAGGGCTGACCACATTGCGGGTTACGTACCAGGCTATGGCGCCGATCATCAGGACCAGGGCCGCACCTCCTGCCCACAAGACATTCTGGATCTCATCCAGGGTTTTCTGGGCCGTGTTGAGGTCGTAGATCAGGTAGAGCTCGTAGACGGTTCCATTGAAAGTGACCTTGTTCCCGACGGCAATGCCGGGCCGGTCCTCATTGCCGACCGGAAATTGGGTGGAAGCCCAGAATTGCTGTTTTCCGCCCTCTTGGACGGCCTTTCGCAGATCCGGTGGAATCACGCGCACTGTCAGTTGGTCCGAGGCACGCGATTCAACCCAACGATTGCGCGGCTTGGTCTGTTCGGGCATCGCCTCAAAGACGTAGCGCCGCTGGATAACTGAACCGCGGCCCTCCACGGCGTTCAATGTGTCGTAGACGAGGGTAATGACGCTCGACTGGTCGGTGACCTGCGCGCCGTCGAACGTGTCCTGAACTTGCTTGACGTTGTACCGCGACTCCGACTCCGCCTGCGCCAAACGTTCCTGGAAGAGGTTGTTGGCGATCTGGTTGGACAGGTACGCACCGACGATCGCAAAGGACGTCACAGCCAGCAGCAGCGTAGTGAGCACCGTACGGAACTCCAAGGACCGCCGCCAGCGCCGAAGCAATGAACGCCAGAGGAAGCGCAAGCCCGGCTTGATCTGGCGGACACCGGTCGAGATCAACCGCGAAACGCGAAGGACTAGGATGAGGCTCCGGCGCGTCCAGATCCGCGCCCTGGAGACCAGCCATGACAGATTCCGGGTCACCGGAGCGGGATGCTCTTGGCGGGGTTCTTGAGACGCCGAAGAAGCCGGCGTCTCTTGACGGACACCGGCCGTATCGGGACTGCTGGAACCGGGGTCCCCGTCCGCTGTGCCGGCTTTGCCGACTGGAGACTCAGGAACCTGCTTTATATCCGACACCACGCACCGTCAAAACGACCTCGGGCGCTTCAGGATCGCGCTCAATCTTGGACCGCAAACGCTGAACGTGGACATTGACCAGCCGCGTATCGGCGGCATGTCGGTATCCCCAGACCTGTTCGAGGAGCAGTTCGCGGGTGAAGACCTGCCATGGCTTGCGGGCCAGTGCCACGAGGAGGTCGAATTCAAGCGGGGTCAGGGAGATGCGTTCCCCTCCACGTGTCACGAGGTGGCCGGCCACATCAATGGTCACATCCGCGATTCGCAGAGTCTCGGGGGCCTTCTGCTCGCCCGGCCGCAGCCGAGCGCGGACGCGTGCCACGAGTTCAGCAGGCTTAAAGGGCTTGGGTACGTAGTCGTCGGCACCCGATTCCAGTCCACGGACCACATCGGAAGTATCCGACTTGGCAGTGAGCATGACGATGGGAACGTCCGATTCGCCGCGGATCTGCCGGCAGACTTCAATGCCATCCGAGCCAGGCAGCATGAGATCCAACAGCACCAGGTCCGGCTTGGACGAACGGAACACCTCGAGAGCCTGACCGCCATCGGCGCAGAACACCGGCTCGAAGCCATCGTTGCGCAGGACAATGCCAATCATCTCGGCGAGTGCTTCGTCGTCGTCTACTACCAGAATGCGTGCCTTCATAGTTATATATTCCCTTATCACCAAGTCTTTGTCCCGTTGGGCACGGCACACGGCATTGCGCCCCAAGGGCTCTTCCACCGTACTGCACCCGCCGGGCGGAAAGCCTAAGCCGGCTACCTGGACGGCGGGCTATGAGTGGCGACGGCGGGACTATAGGCTGGGGGCGAAGGTCCGTAGGGGGACGTCGGATGTCGGCGGGCCGGGTCTTATGGGGAGGAAATCGTGTCACAGCCAGAACACGGCCAAAATCCATCGCCGGGCGGCCAGCCGGGGTGGGGAAACCAGCCGCAATGGGGTGGTCCTCCTGCGTGGGCAGCCCCCCAATATGGTGCCCAAAACCAGCCAAACCACGCTGCACCGGGATGGCCTCCCTATGGACAGCCGTTTTATGTCGCCCCTCCCAAGCCTGGTGTCATTCCACTGCGCCCGTTGCAATTCGGGGAGATCCTCGACGGCTCATTCCAGACGATCCGCCGCAATGCCGCCGCCATGTTTGGTTCCGCCCTGATAGTCCAAGCCACCGGGGCAGTGCTCATTGGCATCGCTTCAGTTGGAATGCTCCAGCTGTCCATGTCCGTCGAATCCATCAATTCGGAAGCTGACTTCGCCGAGTTCATGGGCCCATTCGTCGCCATCATGGCAAGCGCGCTGGGCGTGTCCGTTTTGCTCGGATTCCTCGGAGCCGTGCTCCAAGGGGTCATGGTGGTGCCTGTTTCGCGTTCGGTTCTTAACCGGCGCACCGGCTTCAAGCTGATGTGGAAGCTTGCGGGCCGACGGATTTGGCCCCTCCTCGGCGTCGCTGCGTTACTGACACTGTGTGGATTACTCTCGGCAGCGGCACTGATCGGCATAGCGATCCTGCTGTTTACGGGCATGGGACCGGGCGCCTTCCTCATTGTCATGCCCTTGGGTCTCGGTGCAGTGGTGCTGTTTGTCTGGATCGGCCTGAAGCTGATGCTGGCGCCCGCTGCCATAGTGGTGGAACGCACCGGAGTTTACGACGGATTGCTGCGGTCCTGGCAGCTGACCAAGAACAACTGGTGGCGCATCTTCGGGATCACGCTCGTGGTCACCATCATGGTGGGGATCATTGCCCAGATCGTCCAGATCCCCGTGTCGTTGGCTGCAGGGGCTATCGAAGCTGTTGTCACGCCACATCCGGACCCGGACTCAGTTTCGTCCACCCTGATTCTGACGACCGTTATCTCTACAGCGATAGCGGCTCTGGTGGGGTCGGTGACGTTCGCTTTCCAGACGTCCGTCTCTGCCCTGCTCTACATGGATCTGCGAATGCGTCGTGATGGACTGGACGTGGAATTGCTGCGGCTGATGGAAACCGGCGCTGATCCGGACGGAATACCCGGAGGTCCGTCGACGCTTCCCGCGAACAACGCGTGGCCCCCGGCAGGAGGGCAATTCCCGTCTGCTCCCCCCGGAACGCGGCCCTCGGCATGAGCGGAGCCCCGCTCCGCCCGTTCATCCTCTGGGCGCCCCTCGAACCGCCTGTAACACCGGACCGTGAGGAAGCACGGAGATGGGCAACCGAGGAACTCTCCAAGCCGCAGTATCCTGATGCCCGGCCCAGCTGGCTGGATCAGATGTGGCGCGACTTCTTGGATTGGCTGACGTCCCTTGAGGGCGACGGGACTGGTCCCGGCAACACCTTTGGTGTTCCTCTGATCATCGCCTTGGCGGTAATACTGATCGTCGTGGCCATCGTGGTGGTCCGGCCCCGGCTGAATGTGCGTCGAAAAACAAGCGCTGCGGACATCTACGGAGATGACAGCAGGGTGGACGCTGACGGCTACAGGAAGCGGGCAGCAGTTGCAGCCGACGACGGCGACTGGGCGGCCGCCGTCGTCGAACAGTTCCGAGCAATTGTGCGCTCCGCCGAGGAGCGCGACGTGATCGACGCCCGTGCCGGCAGGACCGCAGACGAGGCCGCCGAGGAGTTGGGACGCGTGTTTGGCGGCGCCCAAGTGCTTCTGGACAGGGTCGCCCATCTCTTCGACGCCGTCCGCTACGGCGACCAGGCCGCATCCAAAGCTGAATTTGAGGCAACCCGACAACTCGATTCCGACCTCCAGGCCATGGCGCCGGACTATGCGGGGCAGACCCACGAAGGATTCCGGGTGCCCCGATGACACACCCCACGATCCAGCGAACCAGCGTTCCCGGCCACGAGGCCCGTGAAGAACGCGGCGGCCGGGGACTCGTTGCCTGGTTCCGGCGACACCTCCTCTGGATTGCGATCGCTGCGGTACTGGCCGGTTTGGTGACCTATTTGGCCGCAGACCGCTTCTCCGGCCCCGATGACGCGCGGCCCATGTCCGCCCGAAATCCATCCCCGGATGGCGCCATGGCCCTCGCCGAAATCCTGGGGCGCCAAGGAGTTTCCATCACATCCACCGACACCATGAATGACACTTTGGGCGCTTTGTCGGGCAAGGGAGAAACCACTGTCCTGCTCTATGACCCCCGGGGATTCCTGGATAGGTCCCAACTTCAGAGTCTCAGCGAGGCGGCAGGACGGGTGGTAGTTGTAGCCCCGAGGCTCAGAACAGTCAGCGGGCTGGATGGTGACCTCCGTCCTGGCGGGGTTGTACCTGGTGCAACCGGCATCCTTGACCCCGCTTGCAACCAGGCCGATGCCAAGGCAGCTGGCCCCGTGGCGGCACAGGGAACCATCTATTCCGGTCCCGTGGTCTGTTACGCAGCCCGCAGCGGCGGACCAGGGTTGTACGCCGCGTCAGCAGACGGACAGGTGATCGTCCTCGGGAGTTCCGAACTGATGGACAACGAACACCTGACGGCGGAGGGCAACGCCGCCCTCGCGCTCCGAACACTGGGTAGTACTTCAGACCTCGTCTGGTATATCCCGGGGGTCTCAGATATTGCCGCGGACGGTTCCATTCCCACGCTGAACGAACTTGCTCCCAAGTGGCTGGCCTTCGTTGGCCCGTGGCTGGCCGTCATCGCGCTGCTGTCTATCGCGTGGCGCGGGCGGCGCATGGGGCCGTTGGTGTTCGAGCCGCTCCCCGTGGTGGTCAAGGCCGCAGAAACGGCAGAAGGCCGGGCACGCCTCTACCAGGATTCGCGGGCCGTTGGGCGTGCGGCTGACAACCTCCGGGCCGGAACGCTTGGCCGCCTTGCCCGCCACTTCAATCTTGGAACTGACGCGACGGTTGAAGCACTCGTGGACGCGACAGCCCACCGCCTGGCCAGGCCGGCTCCGGAGCTGAGGGCCGCCCTGATCGACTTCACACCCGAGACAGAAGGACAACTGGTGCAGTGGGCACAACAGATCGAACGAATCGAACAGGAGGCGACAGCCCGATGAGCAGCCAGCCGAACAGTTACACAGACAGCAACAGCCAATACACGGGCGGCGCGACGCCACAGGCAAGCCGTACAGAAGAGGGCGTACCGCAAGTCATCGGGCCCGCTGCCGTGGATCCAGCACGGCAAGCGCTGTTGGATGTCCGGGGCGAAGTGGGTAAGGCAGTTGTCGGCCAGGACCCTACCGTGACAGGCATGCTCATTGCCCTTCTCTGCGGCGGGCACGTCCTGCTGGAAGGGGTCCCCGGTGTGGCCAAGACGCTCCTGGTGCGGGCCTTGTCCACAGCGCTGAGCCTGGACACCAAACGAGTTCAGTTCACTCCGGACCTCATGCCCGGTGACGTCACAGGCTCCTTGGTCTATGACTCCCATTCCTCCGAGTTCACCTTCAGGGAGGGTCCGGTATTTACCAACATTCTGCTCGCGGATGAGATCAACCGGACGCCTCCGAAGACGCAGGCCTCACTCCTGGAAGCGATGGAGGAACGCCAGGTCTCAGTGGATGGTGTGTCCCGCCCGCTTCCCGATCCCTTCATAGTGGCGGCCACGCAAAACCCGGTGGAGTACGAAGGGACTTATCCCCTTCCAGAGGCCCAACTTGACCGATTCCTGCTCAAACTCACAATGCCGCTACCGGGAAGGTCCGAGGAAATCGAGGTTATCCGGCGCCATGCTGCCGGCTTTGATCCACGAAACCTGGCCGCAGCCGGCGTACGGCCGGTAGCTGGCGCCGTCGAGCTTTCCAACGCCCGCGCGGCCGTAGCGCAGGTGGCTGTGGCGCCCGAGATCCTTGCCTACATTGTTGACATTGTCCGTGCGACGCGGGCCGCACCCTCCTTCCAACTTGGAGTGTCGCCCCGCGGTGCCACTGCCCTGCTCAACACCTCGAAAGCATGGGCCTGGCTGACTGGCCGGTCCTTCGTGACTCCGGACGATGTCAAGGCGTTGTCGCTGCCTTGCCTTCGGCATCGTGTGGGCCTGCGGCCGGAGGCGCAAATGGACGGAATTCACGTGGACGATGTCCTGGGCAGCATTTTGGCATCGGTCCCGGTGCCGCGGTGATGTTTCGGTTGAGCCCGGCAACGGTGGCTTGAATGGCCATCACGGGACGTTTCGTGCTGCTGGCGTTTGCGGCGCTGGTGCCGATTGTGCTCTTCCCCGTGTGGAGCACAATCCTGGTTATCGTCACCGGGCTGCTCCTGGTCCTGGTCCTGGACCTCGTCGTGGCTGCGTCACCGGCACGACTGGTTCTTGACCGCCAGCAACCCGGGAACGTAACGCTGGAAGGCAGCGTGGATTCCGTGCTCACGGTAACCAACAGCACCGGGCGCACTCTCAGGGCTGAGATCCGCGACGCATGGCAGCCCTCGGCCGGTGCCGCCAACCCAGCACAAACACTCCTTGTTCCACCGGGAGAGCGCCGCCGCATGACCGTGACGCTGCTCCCCCGGCGTCGCGGCGACCTCGAAAGCCCGCACGTCACGGTCCGGTCATTTGGTCCGTTGGGAATGGCGGCACGACAACGAACCCTCGCATTGCACGGCAGTCTTCGGGTTCTGCCGCCGTTTCATTCGAAGCGCCACCTGCCCTCCAAACTGCGGAAGCTCCGCGAACTGGATGGCCGGGCGGCCGTGCAGATCCGCGGGGCCGGCACCGAATTCGACTCGCTCCGGGACTACGTCCGAGGTGATGACGTCCGCTCCATCGACTGGCGCGCAACTGCCCGCCGGACGTCCGTTGTGGTGCGGACATGGCGCCCTGAACGTGACCGGCGTGTGGTGATTGTCCTGGATACCTCGCGGACGGCTGCGGCCAGGATCGAGGACGAGCCACGGCTCGACACCGGGATGGAAGCAGCGCTGTTGCTGGCCGTGCTGGCTGAACGCGGCGGTGATCGCGTTGACTTCCTTGCCTATGACCGACGGCTCCGGGCGCGGGTCGAGTCGGCGTCGAAAGGCAATCTGCTCGGTCAGCTGGTCCAGGCGATGGCCCCGTTGGAATCGGAACTCATCGAGTTGGATTGGCAGCAGGTTCCGGCGCAGGTGCGTGCCGTTTCGGCGCACCGCTCGCTGGTCGTCTTACTGACTGCGCTCGACGGCGGTGCCCCCGAAGAAGGGCTCCTCCCCACTGTGGCGCAGTTGTCGCGCCACCACGTGGTGATTGTTGCCTCGGTCCGCGATCCCCTGTTGTCGGCCATGAAGGAAGAACGGTCAACGGCAAGCCAGGTATTTCGCGCAGCTGCGGCCGAACGGGCGCTCTTGGAACGCGCCGCGGTCACGGTCCAATTACGGAATCTCGGAGCTGAAGTGGTGGACGCAGAGCCGCTCGACGTTCCTCCCATGCTTGCTGATACGTACATCCGGCTCAAAGCTGCCGGACGGCTTTAGGAAGGATCGGCCATGAACGCCCCGATTTACCAGCTCGCCCTCGGAGATGACTTCGCCAATCTGGCACCAGAAGTCCAGGAGTACTTTTCGCTGGCCGCCGGCTCCGGCTCGTACGGAGTAGGCGAAGGGATCTTTGACGTGGTGGGTTGCCGGCAGAAATGGCTGCGCCCTTTGCTCGCCCTCACCGGAAAAGAAGAGGCCTTCTTCCCGGACTATGGCGAGGGCATCCCGTTCCGCATTGAGAATCACGCCCACGTGGATCCGTTCGGCCGTCCAGCATTGACGGCGCGGCGGGAAATCTACTTCCCCGCTGGAACAAGGCTGTTCCATGACACAACCAGCGCGCTGCTCCCGTCCCCGGAAGACGGGAGTGCGCACGCGACCACCCGTCTGGTGGACCATGTAGGTCGCTACCGCCGCCTGGTCACCGACCTGGAAGTCAGCGTCACGGCCGAAGGCCGACTTCGTGGCATTTCCCGGGCGAGCCGCCTGCTCTTGGGACCCGTCCGGATCCCGTTGCCCGCAGCCTTGGACGCACGCGCCTATGCCGAGCAGTGGTGGGACGAGGCCGAGGGCAAGCACCGGATCCAAGTCAAGGTCATCCAACCGCAGGTCGGCGTGGTGCTGGTCTATGCAGGACGATTCGACTACCGGCTTGTGCCCTACTTGCCCGGTGCTGCCCCCGGCACGACGCTCCCCCGTTATGCCGAACCGGACCGGTGGGAAAAGCGCCTCTAGCCTTGCGCCAGCTGGTCCAGTCCGTCGGCCACTTGCGTCAGCCGGGTGAGTACGTCCTTGGCCCCTGAAGGCGTGAAGTACTCCAGGCCCGTCGATGGGGTGACGCGGATTCCGGCCAGGTCCGACGCCGGCAGGCCAAGCTGGCGCCAAGGTTTCCAAATGCTTTCCACCACATCCGCGGCCCGTGCGAGCCGGGCATGGGCGTTGTCGGTGGAAAGAGCCCCTGCCCAGAGGCGTTTCCCGCCTTCAACTGCGCCAGCGAGTTGCTCCCATTGGCGGGTGGTCAGGGCCTTCAGCGGCACTGCTACGCCGTCCGCACCTGCAGCCAGTATGCGATCGATGGGTGCTTCGATCTCCGGCACCGACACCACGGTTTCGACGGCGCCCGCGGCCTTGAGCGCATCGATCACCAACCGCCATGCTCCGGTGACCTCTTCGCCCGAGATGGAGCGCAGGGTCCGGTAGCCGCTCGCCGTCGGGATGGTCCCGGCCATGACTGCGGCAATTTCCGGCTCGTCCACCTGCACCACGAGTCCGGCGCCCGGAACAGCGGCAGAGACACGCTTCAGGTGGTCAGCAACCCCGGCGGCCAGGGACTCGGCTATGTCCCGGCGAGCACCATAGTCCAGGAGCGCCCGTTCGCCGTTGTGAAGGTAGAGTCCGGCTGCCAGGCTCATCGGACCCAGCAGTTGGATTTTGATTTCCGTTGCGGAAACGTCTTCGGCGCCGGCCACATCGGCCAGAACGTTGATGTCCGTTGCGAGTGCCGAGCGGGCCCGCTGCGCATCCTTTCCGGGCCTGTCGACCAGACGCCAGCCGTGTGGCTGGACGTCGATGGCCATCTCCACCAGCAAGGAGCCGGTCCGTCCCACAGCATCGGATCCCACTCCGCGATCCGGGAGCTCGGGCAGAAACGGAACATGGGGGTCGCCGAACTCGCCCCGGATGATCCGGGCCGCCTCGGCAGGGTCCCCGCCGGGCCACGGCCCCAGTGCGGTGGCACTGGCACGCAGGTCATTCAGTGGCGGCATGGATCAAGCCTGTTGGCTGGAAATCTGGTGGTCCTCGGCAATGGCCTCGTGGTGTCGGATCACTTCGCTGATGATGAAGTTCAAGAATTTCTCGGCGAAGGCGGGGTCGAGATGGGCATCCTCGGCGAGGTGGCGCAGCCGGGCAATCTGGGCAGCTTCCCTGCCTGGATCGCCAGCCGGAAGCTTGTGCGTGGCCTTGAGGATTCCTACCTTCTGGGTGGCCTTGAATCGCTCAGCCAGCAGGAAAACAAGCGTTGCGTCGATGTTGTCGATACTGGACCGGATGGACAACAGCTCATCCATGATGGCGCGGTCCACATGGCCGGCCAGGGAACTCGCTGCCGGATTGAAGGAGTCGGCGTCTTCGGGGAGGGCATTGTTCTGCTCGGTCATGCATCCCAGTCTAGGGTGCCGGCCGGTACCTCCGCGGGTGTTACCTGCGGAGACCAGACCAGAGGAGGCGGCCCGTACGGCAGCTCGACAAACAGTGTCCGTGGCTCAGGAATCGGAGCAGAATGACACCATCACTGCAGAGCCAGCAAAGGAGCTTCCATGAAAATCGCTGTTCTGGGCACCGGAATGGTGGGGCACACCCTCGCCGGTAAACTCGTCTCACTCGGGCATGAGGTCACCATGGGATCGCGCGAATCCGGCAACCCCAAGGGCGAGGAGTGGGCACGGCAAGCTGGCCCATTGGCCGCGGCGGGATCCTTCAGCGATGCGGCGGGCCGATCCGAGCTGATAGTCAACGCAACTCCGGGCACGGTCAGCCTGGCTGCCCTCGCGGAGGCGGGAGAGGCGAATCTGCGCGGCAAAATCCTGCTGGACGTTTCCAACCCGTTGGATTTCTCCCACGGCTTCCCGCCGTCACTGACAGTTTGCAACACAGACAGCATTGCAGAGACCATCCAACGGACGTACCCGCAGGTCCGTGTGGTGAAGTCACTGAACACCGTCAGCGCGCCGGTCATGGTCGATCCCGGCCGTCTCGCGGGCGACCACGACATCTTTATGGCCGGCAACGATCAGGCAGCCAAGTCCACGGTGTCCGGGCTATTGCAGGAATTTGGCTGGGTTCCTGGGCATATCCGGGACCTTGGCGGACTGGATGCCGCCCGCGCGTTGGAAATGTGGCTGCCGCTATGGCTCCGGATTTTCATGCAGCAGCCACAAGGAAAAATGTTCAACATCGGAATCGTCTCAGAGTAAAGCCCGCGGTTCCGATCAATGAGAAGGCCCGTTCCCCCTCGAGGGGGAACGGGCCTTCGTCGCGTGCAGCCTGAGCCTTCCGGCCGCCTCTGTGTCTAGCCGCCCAGCAGCGCGCGGTGGGCTTCCCGTCGTCGTGCTTGTTCGTCTGGGTCCGGCACCGGAAGCGAGGCAATCAACCGCTTGGTGTAATCGTGCTGCGGCGAGCCCATCACGTGGTTCCCGATCCCCTGCTCCACCAGTTGGCCTTTGTACAGCACGCCAACCCAGTGCGACAACATGTCCACCACTGCGAGGTCATGGCTGATGAAGAGCGCCGCGAAGCCGAACTGCTCCTGGATTTCCTTGAACAGGTCAAGGACCTTGGCCTGCACGGAAACATCCAAGGCGGAGGTCGGTTCGTCGGCGATCAGCAGCCGTGGATTGAGCGCCAACGACCGGGCAAGCGATGCCCGCTGCCGCTGGCCGCCGGATAATTCATGCGGATAGCGTTCGGCGTACGACGCCGGCAACTGGACTGATTCGAGCAGCTCACCTACTCTTTTCCTCGCCTCAGCCGCGGTGGGCTTCGTGTGGATGATCAGCGGTTCGGCAACGCATTCACCGATGGTCAGGTGCGGGTTGAAGGACGCGGCCGGGTCCTGGAAGACGAAGCCGATCTCCTTCCGGAGAGGACGGAAGGAACGCTCCTTGAAGTCCAGCATCTCGTACCCCAGGACTTTCAAGCTGCCGCCGGTGGTCCGGTTCAGGCCCGCGATGGCCCGTCCGATGGTGGATTTTCCAGAGCCCGACTCGCCTACCAGTCCGAAAACCTCATTCTCCGAGATGGTGAAACTGACGTTGTCCACGGCTTTGAATCCGTGCCTGCCAAACCTGCCCGGGTATTCGATGGTGAGGTTCTTTGCCTCCACCAGTACCTTGCCGTCCTGGTGGAGACGGCCGCGGGCACCCTCCGAGGCCGAATTACGGCCAAGGTGCGGCACGGCGGCCAGGAGCTTCCTGGTGTATTCCTGCTGCGGATCAGCAAAGAGGACCCTCGAAGCTGCTTCCTCCACAACATCGCCCTGGTACATGACCACAACGCGGTCTGCCAGGTCCGCAACGACGCCCATGTTGTGGGTAATGAGCACAATTGAGGTGCCGTAGTTGTCGCGCAGGTCCCTTAGTAGTTGCAGGATTTCGGCCTGAACGGTGACATCCAGGGCTGTGGTTGGCTCATCGGCCACTATCAACCCGGGGTTCAAAGCGAGAGCAGCTGCGATCACCACGCGCTGCTTCTGGCCGCCCGAGAACTGGTGCGGATAATAGTTGACCCGTGTTTCCGGCTCGGGGATGCCCACCTTGCGGAGAGCCTCCGTAGCCCGTTCCTTGGCCTCCTTGGCGGAGACGCGATGACCGTCCGTTGCATGTGCCCGGATTCCTTCAGCGATCTGCCAGCCCACGGTGTAGACAGGGTTCAGGGCGGTTGAAGGTTCCTGGAAGACCATGGCGACGTCCCGGCCACGGATCTTCCGCAGGGTGGACTTGCTGACACTGATGATGTTGTTGCCGTTGATCACCACTGCGCCGGAACTGATGGCTGTCTCGGGGAGAAGGCCCAGAATTGTCTTGGCCGTTACTGTTTTGCCGGAACCGGACTCGCCCACAATGGCCACCACTTCGCCAGCCCTGACATCCAGGCTGACGTCCTTGACGGCGTGGACATCCCCTCCGTCGGTGGCGAAGGTGACCTGGAGCCGGTCAATGGCAAGTACGGGCTGGTCGGAGCCTGCCGGGTCGGATCTTTTTCCGAGGTTCGTGGTCATGGCTTGCCTGCCTCTGAAGATGTTGACGGTCCAGCCGGTGTTGCGGGGGCCTTCGCTGTGGTGCCTGCGCGTTTACGGCCGCGGATCCGGGGATCGTTGAGGTCGTTGATGCTCTCTCCCACCAGCGTCAGGCCCAGGACCGTGAGGACGATGGCAATGCCAGGGAACACACCGGTCCACCAGATACCGGAGGAGGTATCGGCCAACGCTTTGTTGAGGTCGAAGCCCCATTCTGCAGCTGACGTCGGTTCGATGCCGAACCCGAGGAAGCCCAGGCCCGCCAGCGTCAGGATCGCCTCGGAGGCGTTGAGGGTGAACATCAGCGGCAACGTCCTCGTTGCATTCTTGAAGATGTGCCGTCCGATGATGCGCATGCTGGATGCCCCGAGCACTTGGGCCGACTCAACGAAGGGTTCGGCCTTGAGTCGGATGGTCTCAGCGCGTATCACGCGGAAATACTGGGGGACGAAAACCACGGTGATGGAGAACGCGCACGAGAAGATGCCGCCCCAGAAACTGGACTGGCCACGGCTGATCACAATCGAAATGACGATCGCGAGAAGCAGCGTGGGAAACGCGTAGATGGCGTCCGCCACCACTACCAGGATCCGGTCCAGCCAACCACCAAAGTAGCCGCTGAGCAGACCAAGGGCCACACCAAGGAAGAGCGACATCGCGACGGACACGACGATGACAGTCACGGCTGTTTGGGAACCCCACAGGACACGGGACAGGACGTCGTAGCCGCCAACGGTGGTCCCCAGCAGGTGCTTCGCACTAGGTGGTTCTTGCGTTGGAAACGATCCGGACGCATCACTGAGCTGGGAGTAGCCGTACGGCGCCAGAAGTGGAGCGAAGATGCTGGTGAGGATGAACAGCCCGCTGAGGACCACGCCCACGACGAGCATGCCCCGCTGGAGGCCGACGCTCTTCCTGAGGTGTGACACCACGGGCAGGCGTGAGAGAAGAGGCTGCTTGGGGCGGGTCAATGAAGGAGTGCTCATGGTCAGTACCTCACTCGCGGGTCGATGAGCGCGGCGACGATGTCCACGATGAAGTTGGTGACAGCCACGATGATCGCCAGCAGGACCACAATGCCCTGCACTGCCACGAAGTCACGGGCATTCAGATACTGAACCAGCTGGTAGCCGAGCCCTTTCCATTCGAACGTGGTTTCGGTCAGGATGGCACCGCCGAGCATCAATGCGATCTGCAAGCCCATGACCGTGATGATGGGAATGAGCGCCGGCTTGTAGGCGTGTTTGGTCACCAACCGGAACTCGCTGACGCCCCTGGACCGTCCGGCCTCGACGTAGTCCTTGCCCAGTGTGCCGATGACATTGGTGCGGACCAGGCGCAGGAAGACACCGGCCGTGAGCAGGCCAAGGGCTACGGCTGGAAGAACTGCATGGGAAACAACGTCAGCGAACGCTGCCCAGTTGCCACTGCGCAGCGCATCCAGCCAGTAGATGCCTGTAGGAGCCGCCAGGCTGCTCATGGTCAGTTCCGTGCGGGTAGAGGCCCGACCAGCTACGGGGAACCAGCCTAGCCATACGGAAAAGGTCAGTTTGAGGAGCAGGCCGGAGAAGAAGACGGGAGTGGCGTAGCAGAGGATCGCGAAGAACCTCAGCAGTGCGTCCGGAGTCCTGTCTCGGTGCTGGGCAGCGATGAGTCCGAACGGGATTCCGACTGCGAGCGCCACGATCAGTGCGTTGATGGAAAGCTCGAGTGTGGCCGCGCCAAAGGTGGTCAGCACCTCCACAACGGGACGGCGGTCAGTAATCGTGGTGCCGAAGTTTCCGGTGAGGAGTTGTCCAAGGTATTCGAAGTACTGCACCAGGACTGGCCGGTCGTAGCCGGCGTCGTGTATTCGCTGGGCCAGCACATCCGGGGGAAGGCGGCCGCCTTGGGCTGCGGTGATGGGGTCTCCGATGACCCTCATCAGGAAGAAGACCAGCGTCACAAGGATGAAAACGGTGGGGATGATCAGGAAGAACCTGATCACGATGTACCTTCCAAGGCCTCCACCGGGCCTGGACTTGCTCTTGGGAGCCACGATTCCGGGCTCAGCCTCGGGTACTTCTATAAGTGTTGTCATTGATACCTGCATTTCCTGCCCGTGGGTTGCGCGGGATTGTGTCATGCGTGCCTGCCACGAAGGTGGTCAGCAAAGGAGGCGGGACACATGATCAGTGTCCCGCCTCCCCCGGGTCTGGTTACTTGGAAATAGTTCCGAGACGGAACTTGAAGGAAGGATCGAGCGTCATTTCGACGCCGTTCACACTGCTTCCAGCTACCGCCACCTGGGCGCCCTGGAGGAGCGGCAGGGTGGAGATGTCCTTGGCCAAGGCATTCTGGACGTCCTTGATGTCCGCTTCGCGCTTGGTCTTGTCCGCTTCGGTGAGCTGCTTGCCGATGAGTTCGTTCACGGCCGGGTTGTTGTAGTGGTTCTTCAGGAAGCCGCCGTCCGGGAAGAAGGGCGTCAGGTAGTTATCGGCATCGCTGAAGTCGGGGAACCACCCGAACTGGAACAACGGGTACTCGTCAGCACGGCTTGCCTTGCTGTAAGTGACCCATTCGGTGGACTGCAGGTTGACCTTGAACAGTCCCGACTTCTCCAGCTGTTCCTTGACCATGGCGTATTCGTCGCCGGAGGATCCACCGTAGTGGTCCGGGTTGTACTGCAGGTTCAGGGCGACGGGCTCGGTGATTCCGGCATCGGTCAGCACCTTCTTGGCCTTGTCCGCGCTCGGCTTGCCGTCGTCTCCGTAGGCATCCTTGAAGGACTCATTGGCTCCGAGGAAGCCACTGGGAACGTTGGAGAACAGGGGCAGGTAGGTGCCCTTGTAGACCTGGTCGGCAATGGCCTGCCGGTCCACGAGGTTTGCAACAGCCTGGCGGACTGCCAGCGCCTTGGCCGGGTCTGCACCAGTTGCTTTGGTGCCGAACGGCATGGTGTCGAAGTTGAAGGTGATGTAGCGGATCTCGCCACCGGGCCCCGTCAACACCTTGACCTTGGAGTCCTTCCTGAGGTCATCGACGTCCGTTGCACTCAGGCTGCGGAATGCTACATCGATGTTGCCCTGTTGGATGTCCAGCTTCAGGTTGGTAGGGCTGGCGTAGTACTTGATGGTGGCCGCGTCATTCGCAGGCTTCCCCAGCACGCCCTTGTAGTCAGCAAAGGCCTTGAAGCTGACGAGCTCGTTCTTCTTGTAGCTGTCGATGGTGTACTGACCGTAGAAGGCATTGGCCTTGATGATCTCGTCGTCCGAAAGGACCTTGTCTGCCGGGAAGACTTCATCGTCGACGATCGGCGCGGCAGGACTGCTGAGAATCTGGCTGAACGTCTGGTCGTTGGCGTTCTTCAGCTTGAACACCACCGTGGTGGCATCCGGAGCAGAAACACTCTCGATATTGGTCAGCAACGATGCTGGTCCGGCGGGGTCGTTGATTGCTGTCTGGCGGTCAAACGAGAACTTGACGTCCTTCGAATCCAAGGTGTGGCCGTTGGCCCATTTCAGGCCTGACTTGAGCTTGACCGTGTACTCGGAGGGGGCCGTGAACGACGACGATTCCGCGAGGTCCGGTACCGGCTCGGCTCCGCCTGGCTTGGAGTTCAACAGGAACGAATAGATCTGGTTCATCACCATGAATGAACCGTTGTCGTATGACCCGGCCGGGTCCAGTGATGTGACTTTGTCCGTGGTGCCGTAGGCGACGGGGCCCGAGGCAGCCGGGGCTGAGGAGGAGCCGCCACCGGAGGGCCCGGTGCATGCCGTTAAGGCGAGTGCGGAGATGCCCGCCAGCGCGATAACGCCGTGCAGAGCCTTCTTGTTCAGTGCCATCTGGTGAACCTTCTGTTCGATGGATTGGGCGCGCCGCCGTGGGATATTTGTGACGGCGAGCACTCTTGATTCCCCGATTCAATCAGACTTCGAACGCCTCGAACCCTCATTTTTGTGATTCGAGACACAATATTTACCTTCCAGTAGCTTTGCCGATGCGCCCGAGGGCCATTGCCTCCGGAGAGGTGCCGGAATATCTTTGTTGCGAGTTGGCAATCGCTGGATCACCGTGCGGCTCATGGCCGCCGTGAACAGCATCCGGGCGGTGGTATCTGGGGCCGCCGTGGTAAAGGGTGCAGGACCGGTCCGAAGGACACGCTCATGAGCAAGGCAGCCCTCTGTGTAGGGATCAACAAATTCAAATATCTCCCGGAATCAAGCTGGCTTCAGGGCTGCGTCAACGACGCGGAAGACCTGGCGGCCCTTCTCCAGGAAAAGTACGGATTCGCAGCAGGAGACGTCACCGTCCTCAGGGATGCAAAGGCCACCAAGAAGTCGGTCATGGCAGCCCTGAATGCGTTGGTGGACGGCACGGCGAACGGAGATGCCAAGCACATTGTCTTCACGTTTTCCAGCCATGGCACCCAAATACCGGACACCAGCGGAGATGAGGCAGACAGGCTGGACGAGGCGTTCGCTTGCTATGACATCAACAACACGGGTGACGCCTGGGATCCCCAGACCGTGATCTCCGATGACGAACTCTCGGCACTGTTCGCCCGCCTGCCCGAAGGTGTCCTCATGGACGTGGTCCTGGACACGTGCCACAGTGGCACGGGGCTGAAGTCGCTGGACCTTTTGCCCGGACGGCGGCCCCGGTTCCTTCCCGCTCCGACGCCGCGTGCAGTCATTGCCACTGAGTTCAACGACACCCGAACGCTTCGCGATCTTGTCAAGGCCGCGACGCTGTCCAGGCCGGTCCTCATGGCGGCCTGCCGTTCCGATCAGACAGCCGCCGACGCCTTGATCGATGGCAAGTACAACGGCGCCTTCACTTACAACTTCGTGAAGGCCTTGCAAGGCAACGGCACTGCGGGCCGCGCCGAAGTCCTCAAGGTTGTCGGCAAGGGCTTGAAGGCCGGCGGATTCGATCAGGTCGCCCAATTGGAAGCCACGACGGCGGCACGCAAGGCTGCCTGGGGCAGCTAGCCCGCGGTGGATGGTCCTGCCACGGCACCGGCTATTCGCCGGTGCCGTGGAACTTGTGGCTGACCCCTGACGATGCTGCCCGCTCTGCGTCGAGTTGTTCATCCGAGTTGAACAACGCGGACTGCCGATCCCTGTCCATCACCGGTTTTAGCGCGGCGTAAACGAGGCGTCCTCCTGCATCGAAACGCAGGAGCCCTCCGCCACGGACGTCCACGTAGTCCCGCCGCGTCTTCAGCCCCAGCCGGACGTAGGCTTCCCTGCGGCTCATGCGGACCGTTTGGATAAAGGAAGCCCCGATTTCCGAAATAATGAATCCGTCGGGGGAAACACGTTCCGAGGTTCGCACGCGGGTGGAACTGAGCGGCGTCCGGCGTTCGAGCCGTGCCGCGTCAAGGAGACGCGGGTTCTCCCATACAAAGCGCTGGACCTCTTGGGGATCCGATCCCAGGGCCGAGAGCCTGATGGGGTATCGCAGGCCCTGGTAGTTGTCCACGCCGCTGATGTTGTTCATCGAAACGCGACGGATGCCGATTGCAGAGAACTCTTCCTGGATCGCCTCGCGGTACCCATAGTTGTCCTCGGGCACCATGTCCTGGTCGGCGGCGACGATGCCCCTGAGGAGGTCACGCCAGGAAACGTCAACGGGCGGCATATACGAGAGGCCGCGGATCACCATGCGCAGAATCCTCATGGCGATGATCGAACCGGATTCGGCCTTTTGTTGGAGGCTTTGGTTGTCCCCGAACCGGGCATTCCGTTCCGACCACAATCGCTGGACAGCACGGAGCACCGCTCCCACCACTACCGCTCCGCGGGCGTGGGGTTCCGGCAAATCCTGCCAATCCGCCGGAACAGCCCCGACAAAGGGCTCGCGCAATGGACCGCGGGCAAAGAGGTCCCTTGCGAAGTCAAAGAGGGATCGCATGAGAACGGCGTCATCGACTACTTGACCTGCTTCGAATCCACCGGCCGCCGCTTCAAGCTGCCGGTAAACCACCTCACGGGAGGAGAACACGGAAAGGATAGCCACGAGATCGGCCAGTGCCTCATGCATGGCCAGCTGTTCCATGGTGGCCATTTGGTCGGCCCAGGCAGGCCTGAACCCGTCAAGGATCGCGTGTGTCACCTCGTGGGCCACGATGTCCCGGTAGAGGGCAGTAGGGACTTTGTAGCCCATTCGGTCTACGGAACCGAAGCGGATGATGTTGGTTCCCCGTTCATAGCCGGTATCGACCGCGGTCACGAGGTCACGGGCTTTCAGCACCACCCGGCCTTCAGGGAACCACGGCATACGCCGGCCGAGCGTGGATTCGAAAATCTCCAAGGTGCTCATTGCCACGCCGTAAACGTGCTGGGCAAGGAACCGGGTGTCATCCAGGAGTTCGCGAAGGCCCGGCGGAGGGGGTTCGGAAACCAGCTGCCAAGGATCGCCTTGGCGCGTCAGGGTGACCGGAGAAACAGTGGTTCCGCGCCATTTCCTGATGTGGATCGCGTAGCGGTGACCAGTGGGGCCGCGCCGCAACCGCTCCACGGGTATGCGCACCTGGGCTGTCAGCGGAGGTCCCCCGGCACTGCCGATCGGCCCTTCTGCAAGGACGGTCACCGAAACCATCTGCCCGGCCTTGATGTCTCCCGGGCTTTTCTTTGGAAATGCCACGTCATCGCCGTCCCGAATGCGGACCCCAACACACCGCAGCGGAAGCGCTGCTTAGGCCAGTATGAAGGCGCCGTGATGCGGAGGCAATGACTCCTAGAGTGCTGCCCTCTGCAGGGAACGGGCGGCGTCGATAGTGGCTTGCCCCAGCACCCGGCTGCCTTGATAGAGGACCACGGTCTGTCCGGGAGCCACGCCACGCAGGGGCTCCGTGAGGGTGACCACGAGTTCGGCCCGTTCCACACCTGCCTCGTCAACAGCCGATTCGACGTGTGCGCGGGCAGGCACGGGGTCGCCGTGGGCACGGACCTGTGCATGGCATTCGAACTCCGCGCCTGTTGCGATCTCGGAAATCGGTAGGCCAGCCCAGGAAACCTTGATGCCACGGATCTCGTCGATGGCAAGCAGCGCTTCGGGACCCACAACAACTTTGTTTTCCTTGGGCCGGATCTCCAAGACGAAACGTGGTTTGCCATCGGCTGCGGGAGTGCCAAGCTTCAGGCCCCTGCGTTGGCCAACGGTGAACGCGTTGGCGCCGGGATGCTCGCCGACCTTTGCCCCCGATTCATCGACGATGTCACCGGTAGTCATTTCGATCTTCTCAGCCAGCCACCCGCGGGTATCGCCATCTGAAATGAAGCAGATGTCGTGGCTGTCCGGCTTGTTTGCCACCGACAGTCCCCGCCGCTCGGCCTCAGCGCGGACCTCGGCCTTGGATGGAGTGTCCGCCAAGGGGAACATGGAGTGCTTGAGTTGCTCATGGGTCAGGACGCCCAGGACATAGCTCTGGTCCTTGGCCCAATCGGCCGCACGGTGCAGTTCCCGGTTGCCATCTGCGTCTTCGATTACTTTGGCGTAGTGCCCTGTACACACGGCGTCAAACCCCAAGGCGATGGCCTTTTCCAGCAACGCCGCGAACTTGATTCGTTCGTTGCACCGCATGCATGGGTTTGGCGTCCGGCCCGCCGCGTACTCGTCGATGAAGTCCTGAACGACGTCTTCCTTGAAGCGCTCGGAGAAGTCCCACACGTAGTAAGGGATACCCAGGACGTCACAGGCCCGCCACGCATCACGCGAGTCCTCAATGGTGCAGCAACCCCTGCTTCCTGTCCGCAGGGTGCCGGGCATACGCGACAACGCGAGGTGGACTCCGACGACGTCGTGCCCCGCCTCAACGGCCCGGGCGGCGGCCACGGCAGAGTCGACTCCGCCGCTCATTGCTGCAAGTACTCGCATGCTGGCTTTCTGTGTCTCTGGAAGATGGCATCGATTCCGGCTCAGAACAGCCGGGGTGCCCATCCATTCTAGCGTGTACTGCAATGAGCATGGTTCATCCCTTGACTGACCTGGCACCGGCTTCTAAAGTCAAAATTACTGGTTTTAGAATCGAGTGGACATGGCACAACAACGAATGGTCATTGCCGGTGGAGGGCTGGCCGGGGCTACGGCGGCAAAAACCTTGCGCGCGGAAGGATACACAGGCCCCATCCTCATGCTGGCGGCGGAGAACCGCATTCCCTACCTTCGGCCCCCGCTGTCCAAAGAGTTCCTCTTGGGAAAAGTCGGCGAGGATTCCGTGCCGGTGGTGCCGGCCGGATGGTATGGGGAAAACAATGTTGAGCTCGTCCTGGGCAGTCCCGCGACCGGTATCAGTCCGGCCAGCCATACGGTGGCGTTGCAGGACGGCCGGACCGTGGACTATTCCAAGTTGCTCATAGCCACCGGTGCCCGACCCCGGCGAATTCCCGTCCCGGGTTCGGACTTGGACAACGTCATGACTTTCCGGACCTTTGACGACAGCCTGAAGTTACGGACGTTGCTGCAGGACGGTGGGCGCAAGGTAGTCATGGTGGGCTCGGGATGGATCGGCATGGAGCTGGCCGCAGCAGCACGCAGTTATGGCAATGACGTGACTCTGCTCGGACTGGAGGATGTCCCGCTGAGTGCCGCCATTGGACCGGAACTGGGCAGCTACTTCCGCCGGATGCACGAGGAACACGGGGTGCGCTTCAGACTGCCGGCAAGCGCAGCCGTTATCGAGGGGCGGGGCGGACGCGCGGCTGCCGTTCGCACCAGCACAGGCGAAAGCCTGCAGGCCGACATCGTGGTCCTGGCGGCCGGAGTCTCTCCGGACACGTCATTGGCCGAAGGCGCGGGGCTGGTCCTCAACAATGGGATCCTGGTGGATTCTGGGCTCCACACGAGCGCTCCGGACATCCTGGCCGCGGGCGATGCCGCCAACGCGCTCCACCCTTTCACCGGCGAACACCACCGCAGCGAACACTGGGCGAACGCCCTCAATGGCGGCAAGGTAGCAGCAAGATCAATGCTGGGAAAGGCCGCCGTCCTGGATGCCGTGCCCTATTTCTATACGGACCAGTTCAACCTCAGCATGGAGTACTCCGGCTTTCCATCGCTGGCTTCCGGCATTGAACCGGTCATCCGCGGCTCGTTGGATGACGGCAGTTTCAATGCATTCTGGGTACGCGGGAACCACGTGGTGGCGGGCATGAGTGTCAATCAAGGCAGGGTTCAGAAGCCCATTAAAGCGTTGATTTCAGGACGGATCCAAGTGGACATTGCCCGACTGACTGACGCCCAAGTGCCTTTGCAGGAAATGCTGCCTGCCGCCTAGGGCCCGGGCTCACTTAGTGGGACGACGACCCCAGCCGGGCAACAGTAGCGGCTGTTTGAATGCTGGATTCATGGCCGGCCATACCGGCTTGCCTGGCCCGTGCGCATGCCTCCGGGAGCGCCTTCAGAAGGGCATCGACGTCGGCATCGGTTGAACTATGGCCAAGCGTAAAGCGCTGGGCTCCGCGGGCCGTAGCTTCGTCGAGGCCCATGGCCAGAAGGACGTGTGAGGGTCGCGGAACACCGGCGGTGCATGCAGACCCGGTGGACGATTCAACTCCGGCAAGATCCAGCAGGAAGAGCAAGGAATCGCCCTCGCATCCAGGGAAGGTGAAGTGGGCGTTCCCCGGTAGCCTGCCGCTCGACGGAGCGCCCCTCAAAACGGCGTCAGGAACCGTCTCGCGCACTCCGCTGATGAGGCGGTCCCTCAACGAACCAAGCCGTTCCCGTTCCACCTCAAGACTCGATGTAACAGCTTCCGCCGCCGCTGCGAACGCGGCGATTGCCGGCGTATCCAGGGTTCCCGAACGCACGTCGCGTTCCTGTCCGCCGCCATGCTGAACCGGCGTCAGCTTGACTGCCCGGCCCAGGAAAAGCGCGCCAACGCCGACCGGACCGCCGAGCTTGTGTCCCGAGACGGACATTGCCGAAAGGCCGGACGCCCGGAAGTTGAGGGGAACGGACCCGAAGGCCTGGACGGCGTCCGAATGCACCGGAATACCGTGCCGGTTTGCCAGTTCCACAATCTGCTCAACAGGCTGAAGAGTGCCAACCTCGTTGTTGGCCCACATTACCGTTACCAGCGCCACAGACTCCGGTTCCTTGTCGAGTTCCCGTTCAACCTCCTCAAGGAGCACGGTTCCGTTCTCATCGACGGGAAGCCACACGACCTCAGCACCTTCGTGCCGCTCAAGCCATTCCACTGTGTCCAGCACAGCGTGATGCTCGACGGCGGAGCAGAGTATGCGTGTCCGGCGGGGGTTTTCGTCGTGGCGGGCCCAGTAAAGACCCTTCACCGCGAGATTGTCGGCTTCCGTCCCGCCGGACGTGAAGATCACTTCCGAAGGGTGCGCACCCGCTGCTGCAGCCAGGGTTTCGCGGGCATCTTCCACTGCCCGGCGCGCACGACGACCAGCGCCGTGGAGAGACGACGGATTGCCCGTCCGCGCCAACTCGCGCGTCATGACAGTGAGCGCTTCGGCTGCCATGGGCGTGGTGGCGGCGTGGTCAAGGTATACAGGCACCTTGCAATTCTACCGACGCCAGGGCGTCACGGCTCTGGCGGGGCGTCCTCGATGACTAACCGGGCACAGCAATGCCCTGTTCCCGGATCCGCTAGAACGACCTCCGGGGCAAGACCGGATGCCGTCGCCACTCCCCTGAGGAACGCACCGTTCATAGCGCACACCACTGCTTCGTGCTCCCGCGACAAGCGGTGGAAAGGGCAATTGAGCAAGCTGTACCCGCCGGAACCATCCGCCGAGGGTTCGTACCCCAGGTCCGCAAGTACGCCTGGAAGGTCCCCGGGTCGGCCGAGCTGCTTCCCTTTGCTGCCAGCGACCTCCAGAAGCGCCTGGCGGACGGGCACGTCCCCAGCGAAGGACCGCGAGATGGCTGTGGCCATGAGGTCCCCTGCGAGGTCATACCTGCGCTCGGGGACCGATGCGTCCACCTCGTTCAGTGCGGGCTTATAGAGCTTGGCGGGTCGGCCGGAACCTGGACCGGCTTTGTCGCTGGCTTTCCTGAATTCGATGTCCAACAGCCCGTCACGCACCAGCCTGTCCAGGTGGAAGGACGCTGTGCTTCGTGGAATTCCGACGGAGCTGGCCGCTTCATCCCGCCCTACAGCATCGTCCGCACCGCGGATGTAGGCGTACAGCGACCGGCGGTTGGCGTCGTCCAGCGAGGCAATGGCCGAGATTCGCTGGAGCCATGGGAGTCCTGGCGTGCTCATTCAGCAAGGATATCTCTAAAAACAAGATCCATTGTTTAAATGGCAGAACGGCTCTAAAATCAAAGTATCCATTTTTAGAAAGGAATGTCATGGAAACCGCAGCTACGCACCTCCACCCACGGACCGGGCTGACCCCGGTGCGAGGACCTTCACATCAGGCCTTCCTGCTGCTCAGGACCGTATTCACCATTGCACCGATCGTCTTCGGGCTCGATAAATTCAGCAATCTGTTGACCAACTGGACTATCTACCTGGCTCCCGCAGCAACAGCGGTCTTTCCTGTTCCAGCCCAGACATTCATGTACGGAGTGGGCATCATCGAGGTCGTAGCCGGCATCATCGTGGCTTTCCGACCACGCATCGGATCACTCGTGGTGGCCGCGTGGTTGCTGGGCATCATCGTCAACTTGCTGGTGCTTGGCGCCTACTTTGACGTAGCGCTGAGGGACTTCGGCCTGCTGGTGGGAGCCCTGGCACTTAACCGGTTGGCAATCGCCAACAAGAAGTAGTCCAGTTCCCAACTTCCCGGCGGTGTCCAAGACCCGCCGTCAGGATGGCGGAACCACCACTAACCGGGCTTCCACATCCGCCCGGGCCGAGGCCAACGTGGCATCATCCGGGCAGCCGACTGAGACATAGATTGAAGATGCCGGACTGCTGAACAAGCGGGCCATCACCAAGGCGGCCCTTCCACCGGAAGCCGCGGAAGATCCCAGCGCGAGGAGCTCTACGGCATGGTAGGGCTGGTCGGATTCCTGGCCCCAACGCAGGGAGGCAGGCTTCAGACTCTCCACTGCGGCGCCCGCATCCAGGTAGCGAAACAGTTCCTTCGTTGAGGCGGCATCGTCGCCGGCCACCACCAAAGGCCCTTGATTCACGCTGACACGCGCCGCCACGGTGCACCCGTCGGTCTTGCTGTAGCGCACCTCACCCTGAAGGGCAGTGTGCACCACCGACCAACCCGGCACCTCCTCCAACCGGCTGGAGATTGTCACCGGATCCCCCGCTGCCAAGGTGCCTCCCGCTGTCAGCGGCAAATCTTTCGCTGCCACGGCGGCCGCATCATGACCCGGCGTCACCGTCGGCGTTGCCAGCGTGGACGCCGACGGCGAGGGCTGCGGCGCCGCAGGATCGGGAACGTTGACGCTGCACGCGGCCAGCAGGACACCCGCGGTGCCCGCGGCGGCCAAGCCAGCCAGTCGTCGTCGAACGTTGCGCGCCACCCTTGCTCCCTACTCCAGTTGTCTGCCGCCGCGATCGAGTCTAGCCGCCGGCAGGTACCCATGACCCAACGTCGTTGCCCCGTCTAGGCGAGGACGGAGAGGCCACCCGGAACAATCTCCACGTCAACGGGAAGGGCCGCCACACGCTCGCCGTCCGCGTACGCCACCACGCCGTCGGCCTCCAGCCGCACTTTGCGGACCCGGCGGATCTCCACAGCCGGGTGGCCCGTGTGCTTGCCCGCAAACACCTTGGGAAAAACGGCCAGGAATCGCAGCCTCGACAAAGGTTTGACCACAAAGAGATCCAGCCATCCGTCGTTGGGCTCGGCGTCAGGAGTGATCTTCATACCGCCACCAATCGATCGACCATTCGCCACCGACATCAGCAAAGCCCGCTGCTTCCAGTAGACGCCGTCCGCGGTTACCGAATATTCGATTCCCCGAAGGGCATACAGCTCGCGCAGCATCGCCAGGTTGTAGCGGCCCTTTCCCCGCGGCCATCGCCAGGAGTTGGCCCGCTCATTAACCGCTGCATCAAATCCGGCCGAAAGAACACCGGCAAAGTAGGTGCTCCGGCCGGCCGCGGTGACAAGGCCCGTGTCTATCCTGCGACCACCAGCCTCCCATGCGGCCAGCAGCCTGCCGCATGCGGCGGCAGTACGGTTCAAGGGCAATCCGAGGAGTCTCGCGACGTCGTTACCGGTACCGCTCGGAACGATTCCCAACGGGACATCCAGGCCGGCGAGCGCGTTGACCGCCAAATGAACCATGCCGTCCCCGCCCACCACCACCAGGGCATCAACGCCGGCATCGGCAGCAAGGATTTCCTCGACCCTTGCCTTGAGTGCCTCATAGCTGTCCGCCCGAAGCACGACGACGTCGCAACCGGCGGCACGCAACCACCGGGCGGCTTCGTCCCCCGCCTGGCGGTTATGGCCAAAAGAGGCCGCCGGATTTATCGCCAACGCGATCTTCCCCGGCGCGCTGACGGGATGAGGTGGTGCCGGAGGATTCACAGCGTGAATTATGCCAGCCGGGAACCACGGAGACCGCTGCCGACGTTCACATAGTGGCTGGATAAACTGGCTTGTACCGCGTCGCATCCGAGGCGGACCATCATCTTAGAGAAGGGCCCGTGGTTGGCCGAGGGCAGCAGTTCGCACTATCAGGTACTCCGCGTGTCCGTCACCGCGACGGACAAGGAGATTAAGGTGGCCTACCGCAGGGCCGCCCGGAAGGCCCACCCCGACCACGGCGGGGAAGCGGAGATCTTCCGGCGCGTGACCCTCGCCTACGAAACCCTGATCGATCCCAAGCGGCGGGCCGAATACGACCGGAGGTATGCCAGCGGAGCCTCCGGCCTCAGCCAGCCGCGCCCCGGAGACTACACCGGCGCGCCTGCACCAGGAGCAGCGACCTCCGCCAACGTCAAACGTCCGCAGACCCAACGCAACACGGCCGGTGATCCCCCCGTCTATGTACCTGCCTTCGACGACCCTGACGAGGTCCCGCTTATTTCCCGGGCCGAAGCAGTCCAACAAGTCCACGGGCTCCCCCGCAAACGGGGGATTTTTGGCGCAGAGGCCCGCATCCAGCGGGAGATGCGGACAGTCCAGCTCATCAGCCGGCAGGTCCTGACCGCCATACCTGCGGCACGGCTCATCAATGGTCTCCGCTCACCGTCGGACAACAACCATATTGACCACGCTGTTTTGTCCGGCTACCGGCTCGCATTGGTTGGCTCCATGCTGCTGCCCAAGGGTGCTTACGCCTGGGACGGCCACGCGCTCCGGCACGGCGGCCGCTCCGTCGCTCCCCCGCAGCTTGGCCACATAGTGCGCCACATGCAGGACATTTTTCCTGAGTTGAACGTCACCGGATGGGTGGTCCTCCACAGCCCCGATGGCAACCTCCACGAACCGGTCATTGACCAGTACAGCAAGGGACCGACCGAAAACAACGCAGTGGAGGTGGTCAATGGTGCAGGGCTTGCCCGGGGCCTGAAGCAGTTCCTCAGCTCCGGACCCGCTCCGAATACCGTGGTGGTCCCTGTCCTCGCCAGGCTCCTTCGAGGGATGCACTAGGACGCACGTCGGCACGCACCTGCCCCGGCTGGATAGGATGGAACAGTGTTCCGCATCCTCTTCCACACTCCAGAAATCCCGGGCAATACGGGCAACGCCATCCGTTTGGCAGCCATCACCGGAGCCGAGCTTCATTTGGTGGAGCCCCTCGGTTTCGACTTTTCCGACGCCAAGCTGCGCCGTGCCGGCCTGGATTACCACGACCTCGCGGTAGTCACAGTCCACAAGGACATCGATTCCGCCTGGACTGTTCTGCAGCCGGAGCGTGTTTTCGCCTTCACCTCGGACGGCGAGACTTCCTACACGGATGTCAGCTACAGGCCAGGAGACGTCCTGATGTTCGGCCCGGAATCCGTAGGCCTCCCGGACTGGCTCAAGCAGGATCCACATGTCACGGCGCGAGTACGCCTGCCCATGCTGCCTTCACTGCGCTCGCTGAACCTGGCAAATGCCGCATCGATCGCCGTTTTTGAAGCGTGGCGACAGAACGGATTTGCCGGCGCAAAGGTGTAGCCATCCACGGCCGCCACAGCACCGAATACCTTGTGCAGGGAAAATCCTGCCTTGGAAATTCGTTGAGGGAGCCTACGTGAGTGCGCTGGAGACCAGGGTGATGGCCATTGACCGCTGCACCGCCGCGCCCGCAACACAATACGGTCGTGGTGCCGGTTTCAAACGGGACGACATATGCTGGACGGTGATGGACATCCCCAACAATCCCGGCCCACCGGTCTTCGAGGCCTCCGGCACTGCGACAGACCTGAACTCGCAGTTGACCGGGCTGCTTGAACTCGTGGCCGCACGCGACCAACAGGCTTTCGCCGAGTTCTATCGCCTGACCTCGCGGCGCGTCTTTGGCATGGCCAGACGTGTCCTGATTGATCCCGACCTCAGCGAGGACGCCACCCAGGAAGTCTTCATCCAGGTGTGGCAGGGCGCGTCGAAATTCGATCGAGCCGCCGGCAGCCCTCTTGCGTGGCTCATGACCATCGCCCACCGCCGCGCCATTGACCGCGTCCGGGCCGTGCAGGCGGCGACCGATCGCGAAGCCAGGTATGGGGCAGCCAGCCAAGACCCGGACCGCGACCTCGTCGCGGAGGAGGCCGACACCAATCTGGAAGCCGAAGCCGTCAGCCGGTGCCTCGGTACGCTGACGGACACCCAACGCGAATCGGTCCGCCTCGCCTACTATGGCGGCCTGACGTACAGGGAGGTCGCCGAGCATCTCGGCGCGGCCGTCCCAACCATCAAGTCCCGCATCCGCGATGGACTGCTGCGCCTGAAGACCTGCCTGGGGGTGGGTTGATATGAGTGAAAACACCGGTGGAGGCTTTATCCGCAGAATGTTCGCCAACGACATCGCTACCGACCTGGCCGAGGGACGCGTCCTCGAGCTGGCCGAAATCTATGCCTTGGACGCTTTGAGCGACGACGAACGGGCCATGATCGATCACTACATCGAGGATGCCCCGGAAGGACCGGAGTTCCTGGAGCGGGTCCGCCAAGCACGCGAAACACTCGCCGTCAGCTTTGCACCCGAACACGAACCTCCCGCGGAGCTCTTCGACAACATCATGGCGCGCATCTCCACGGAAGATACAAGCCAGCCTGCTGATGAGGCAGCCAACCTCGCTCCTTCGGGTCCCGTCGTCGACGAACTTGCCGCCGCCAGGACCAAACGAGACGAAAGCCGCCGCTCCAGTGGCGCCCGGCGCTGGCTCGTGGGAGCTGCGGCCGCCGCAGTGATCGCCCTTGGCGGTATCGGAGTCGGCGCCTACGTCTCGGCGCAGAACGATCCCGTGAACCAGGTCCTGCAGGCTCAAGACGTCCAAAAGAAGTCCGCACCCGTTCCCGGTGGTGGGACGGCAACCATCTCCGCGTCGTCCGCCAAAGACTCATTCGTGGTCCTGATGGACGGGGTTGCCCCCGCACCCAACGGAAAGGTCTACCAATTGTGGACTTTGCCCAAGGATGGCTCGGCCCCGGTTCCGCAGGGCACCATGGACGCTGAGACGCTGTCCAAACCCGCAGTGGTGAAGGGCTTGTCTGCCGCTTCATCGGTGGCCATCACTGTGGAACCAGCCGGCGGATCAAGCGCGCCGACGACGGCGCCGGTCCTGGTGGTCGCGTTGACCGCCTGACCCCAGCGACTTAACGACGACGGCGGCCGAACCACGCAAGTGGAACGGCCGCCGTCGTCGTTGGTTCTGGCGTTCGGTAGCTAAACCACCAGGGAGAGCAACATCACGAACCCGAATCCAACCACGGAAATCAACGTTTCCATGACCGACCAGGTCTTGAAAGTCTGCCCGACAGTGAGTCCGAATAGCTCCTTGACCAGCCAGAATCCGGCATCGTTGACGTGGGACAGGAACAACGAACCAGCTCCGATGGCCAGCGCGAGCAACGCCGCGTGGGTCGGGCTCAGGCTGCTGGCCAAGGGGGCCACGATGCCCGCTGCGGTCACCGTGGCAACCGTCGCGGATCCTGTTGCAAGGCGTAGGGCCACCGCCACGATGAACCCGAGCACCAGGACCGACATGCTGGCGCCCTCAGCCCACTTCTTGACGGCATCGCCCACGCCGGCTCCGATCAAGGTCTGCTTGAAACCTCCGCCCGCGCCGACAATCAGGAGGATCGCCGCGATGGGACCCAAGCTGGCCCCCAACTTTGCGGTGATCTTGCTGCCGGTGAAGCCAACTGTGTACCCGAAGGTCACCATGGCAGCTAGCACCGCAAGTGTCATGGCTACCAGCGGCTGGCCAACAAAGTCGAGGAATACCTTGATGCCGGGAGCGGTGGCTGCATCCGGCCAGATGATCCCGCCCAAGGCCTTCAACAACATGAGAACCACAGGGAAGATGATCGTCAGGAGGGTCACCAGGAAGGAGGGCTGACGCTTGACGTCGCTGAGATCGGCACTGTGACGGGTATCGATGCCGCCAGCCACTGCGGGAGCGTCGACGGGAACCCAGCGTGCCGCCAGCCTGGAGAAGAGCGGACCACAGATGATGACTGTGGGAATAGCCACGAGGATACCCAGACCAAGGGTGGTCCCAAGTTCAGCTTTCACCGCGCTGATGGCGATGAGTGGTCCGGGATGCGGCGGCACCAAGCCATGAAGCACTGACAAACCGGCCAGCGCGGGAATCGCGATGCGCATCAGCTTCATCTTGGATCTTTGTGTCACCAGGACGATCACTGGAAGGAGAAGAACAAGCCCGATTTCGAAGAACATCGGTAATCCGATGATCACTGCCACCAGGGTGATCATCCACACCAGTTTGTTGCCGCTCGCCTTGGCCAGCAGCGTGTCCACCACGCGGTTGGCACCCCCGGAGTCGGCCAGCAATTTGCCGAGCATGGCACCCAAGGCGATCAGGAGCCCGACTTCCTTGAGTACCCCTCCCACACCGTCCTCGAAGTTGGTGACAACCTTGCCCAGTTCAACCTCTGAGGCAAGACCGACGAAGGCCGAGCCCAGGATGAGTGCCAGGAACGGATGGAACTTCAGCTTCGCAATCAGGACCACAATCAGGGCGATGCCCAGCGCTGCCACCACGAGCAACCGCGTGTCATGCGTCGTCCAGGCCTGTACTTCCGTGGCAGTTTCCAGTGCGATCACTGAGCAGTTGCTTCGGAGCCGGCACCGGCGGGACGCAGCCCAAGCCGTTCAATGACTTCGTCCGCTTCCTCTGCGGGCGAGGCCGAAACGCACAGGGAAATGTGGTTTTCCTCTTCCGTGGGTTCCTCGAGGGCGTCGAACTGCGATTCCAGAAGCGACGGCGGCATGAAGTGACCGTGCCTGGATGCCAGGCGGTCGGAAATCTTGTCCTTGCTTCCCTGCAGGAAGACGAATACAACCCCTTCGCCGCGGAGTACGTCGCGGTACTTCTTTTTCAGTGCAGAGCACGTGATGATCGCGGGAGTCCCGGCATCGGCCCGTTCCCGGATCCAATCCGAAATGATGCCAAGCCAAGGCCAGCGGTCCTCATCACTGAGGGCTTGCCCTGAGTGCATCTTGGCCACATTCGCTTCTGGATGAAGGTCGTCGCCTTCGGCGAGGTCCCAGCCCAATTTGCCTGCAAGAACGCCGGCCACGGTCGATTTTCCAGAACCGGAGACTCCCATAATCACCAGTACGGGTTGTTGCGCAGTCTTCGCCATCAAAGTCTGCCTTCCTCGAATAAATATGATTTAACCGAGATCAAGCATATGACACGGGTTACACCACGGCAACGTCAGAAGCCGGCGATGGTGGTGGACCCGTTGACCGAGACGACGTGGAAGTACTCGGCACTTGTCCCGGCAGGCAGGCCGGCGCGCTCCCCGTTGGCCAGCATCAGGCCCCTGACCACACGCTCCATGCCCTCAATATCCGGGTGCTGGCTCGCATGGACCCGAATGGCGTCAAGCTTGGCCTCGACGTGGCCAGCGACATCCACGAAGTGGTTTTCCCTGGACTCCGGGCTGGAGATAAACCACAGCCACGGCAGCTTATAGGCCTCAAGTCCGGCTTCGGCCAGTTCAGGGTAGGCGAACGGATTCTCCACGGCCGGATACACCGCCCGGGTTACAGCTTCGCCTGCCGCTAGATGGTCAGGGTGGCTCTTCTGGAGGCGGTCCCAGTTCCTTTCCGGGTGCATGGTCAGCACGATGTCCGGCCGGATTTCCCGGATCAGCTTTACTACCTGCTTCATGACGGAATGTGTCGGTTCCAGGTATCCGTCGCGCTCGTGGAGGTAGTGGATGTCAGTGACACCCACCAAGGCAGCTGCCCGCTTTTGTTCCTCTGCCCGCAGCTCGATGATCCGTTCCCGATCCACGGGATCGAAGCCGCCGGCGTCGCCGTCGGTCATGATGCAGTAGCTGACCTGGACGCCTGCAGCCGTCCAGGCCGCGATGGTCCCCGCGGCACCAAAGTCGATGTCGTCAGGATGGGCAGTAAAACAAAGCACCCGCTCGACGCGCTCCGTAGAGGTGTCGAACGGGCTCTTTGCTGACGCGACGTCAGTAAGCAAAGGGATCAGCCTTTCCGCTTCTTGATTTCGGCCGTCGCCTGTGGGAGCACCTTGAAGAGGTCACCGATGATGCCGTAGTCCGCGATCTCAAACACGGGCGACTCGGCGTCCTTGTTGATGGCAACGATCACCTTGGAGGTCTGCATTCCGGCCTTCTGCTGAATGGCACCGGAAATGCCGGCGGAGATGTACAACTGGGGCGAGACCGTGACGCCGGTCTGGCCAACCTGAGCGTCGTGTCCGATCCAGCCGGCATCGGTTGCAGCGCGAGAAGCACCCACGGCAGCACCCAGCACGTCCGCAAGTTCTTCAACAGGACCGAAATCTCCGTCGACACCACGTCCGCCGGCTACGACAATCCTGGCTTCGCTGAGCTCCGGACGTCCGCTCGCGGGCTTCTCAGTACGGGCAGAAATGCGTGCCGAGTTCGCTACGGCATCAGCAGGGACGTCAACTGTGGCCGTTGCCGGTGCCGACGCGGTACCAGCCGCTACAGGTTCCACGTTGTTTGCCTTGACCGAGAACACGGTCACCGGTGTTGTTGCCTTGGCCGTGGTGTTGTATGAGCCGGCCAGAACAGACTTATGAGCGGTACCGTCTTCGTCCACGCCCACAACATCGGTGATCACGCCTGCGTTCAGCTTGATGCCCAGCCTGCCCGCAATTTCCTTGCCCTCCGCCGAGTTGTCGAGGAGAACAGCGGTTGCGCCGGAAGCCTCCACAGCTGCAGCGAGATAGGCCGCCTTCGGCCCCACGAGGTACTCGTCGAGGTTTCCGAGCGACGGCTGGAAGATCGTGGAGGCACCGAAGGCACCCAAGGTGGCCGCGACGTCGTCGTTCAGCTCTCCCGTGAAGGCGACGGCCGTCTCCCCCAGCGAACGGGCGATGGTCAGGAGTTCCAGGCTGCTCTTCTTGAGCGCCGCTCCCGGGTTGTCAATAAAAACAAGTGCATTTGCCATGGTTGGAATCCCCTTAGAGCAGCTTCTGTGCGGCAAGGAAGTCGGCCAGCTTGATGCCGGCGTCGCCTTCGTCGGTGATGATGGTGCCTGCGGTGCGCGCCGGGCGGGCCGCGGCGGACTCCACCACCGTCCACGAGCCGGCAAGTCCTACCTGCGAGGGTTCCACTCCGATGTCAGCAAGCGTCAGGGAAGCGATCTTCTTCTTCTTCGCGGCCAGGATGCCCTTGAAGTTGGGGTATCGCGGCTCGTTGATCTGGTCCGTGACCGAAACAACAGCAGGCAGCTGTGCTTCCACGGTCTCCGAAAAGTGGCCGGCGTCCCGGCGTCCCACCACGGTGCCGCCGGAGATCTCCAGGCTGGAGGCAAAAGTCACCTGCGGGACTGACAACCGCTCAGCGAGCTGGGCCGGAACCAGTGAGGTCTCACCATCAGTGGAAGCCATGCCGGTCAGGACAAGGTCCACCGGACCTCCGTCCGCCGAGATATAGCGGATGGCAGCAGCCAGCGCCAAGGAGGTCGCAGCAGCATCGGAACCGGCCAAAGCGTCATCGCTGAGGTGGACGCCCGAGTAGGCGCCGATCTGGAGCGACTTCTTGACGGCGTTGACGGCACCTGCCGGGCCCATGCTCAGGGCGATGACCTCGTTGCCTGCTTTGGGGCCGCCACGCTCTTCCGCCAGCTGCAACGCTGCCTCAAGGGCGTACTCATCGAGTTCGGACAAGATGCTCTCGTCACGGTCGGTTGTGTTGCCGGGTCCGGTGATGTGCCGGTCGAACTGGGCGTCCGGGACGTGCTTGACCAGAACGACAATCTTCAATGTCTCTTCCACTGTCTTCGAAGCAGCCTTCCATGCTTGTGAACGGCCAACCGCAGCAGCGTGGCCGTGAATTGCCCAGCGCGTGGGCTCGTCCTAGCTAAGCATATTGCCCGCAGAAAACCACTCCCCGCGTTAACCCCTGTTTCAATCGCTGCCGCCACGCCGGGAACAGCACGACGGCGGGCCGCACCTGTGAGGTGCCGCCCGCCGTCGGTTGTTGATCCTGAGCGTCCTACTGCTGTGCAGCGTCGAGGGTGACCTCAACCTCCTGCGATTGGCCGCCGCGCTGGATAGTCACCTTGACCTTGGCGCCTGCCGGCTGTTCGCGGACCGCTGCCGTCAACTGGTTGGGATCGCTCACCGAATAGTCGCCGAACTTGGTGACGACGTCGCCAACCTTGATCCCCGCTTTGGCAGCTGCTGAACCTGTGGTCACCGATGCCACCTCCGCACCAACCGAGAAACTGGAGTCGCTGCCGGTGGACGACTTGGCCCGTACGGAAACGCCGAACTGTCCGTGGCTGGCCTTACCGGTGTCGATAATCTCCTGGGCCACACGTTTTGCATGGTTGATGGGAATGCTGAATCCCACACCGATGTTGCCGCTCGAGGAATCCGAAGTACCGCTGCCGGCGGATGCAATGGCGACGTTGACACCAATTATCTCGCCCTTGCTGTTGACCAGCGCGCCGCCGGAGTTCCCCGGGTTGATGGCCGCGTCAGTCTGGATCACATTGATGGAAATCGATCCTTCGTTGGCTGTGGCCTGGCTCTGGCCGCCCCCGGGAGGGGCGAACTGGAAGCCCTGGTCACCGCCCTGGGAACTATCGGTTCCCTCCTTCGGAGCCGCCGAAGAAGCCACGCTGATAGTGCGGTTAAGCGTCGAGACGATTCCGTCGGTCACCGTGCCGGTGAGGCCAAGTGGCGAGCCAATGGCGACGGCGGTGTCCCCGACGTTGATCTTGGATGAGTCACCCAGAGTGGCAGGAACGAGCCCCGAGGTGTCGTCAACCTTGATGACGGCGAGGTCGGACAGAGGGTCCGTTCCCACGACGGTGGCCTTGAGGACCTTGCCGTCACTGGTGCGAACTTCGATAGCAGCGTTGGACGTAGCGCCGTCCAAGGTCACCACGTGGGTGTTGGTCAGGATATGTCCCTGGTCATCGATGATGATGCCGGAACCCGTTCCACCTTCGCTGCCGCTGGTTGCCTTGATGGTCACAACGCTGGGTGAGGCCTTGGCTGCCGCAGCGGTAATAACGTTGACATCGTCTTTGTTGTTCACGATGACGGTGCTGGACTGGTTGCCGGTGGAGGCCACGGGAGTCTGGTTGTCCCAGAGCATATTGCTGCCGGCCACCACGCCTCCGCCAATCAAACCCGCCGCCAGCATGCTCGCGACAAGGGTGCCCACTCCGAAAGCCGGCTTGCGCTTGGTCGCTACCTGCGAAGAATGACCCGGCGCGTGCTGCATCCCCGGGCCCTGCTGGAAACCAGGCTGTCCTGCCGACGCATTCTGGAAGTGAGCTCCCGAGGCATGCGCCGCTGGATTCTGTCCGCCGCCATAGAAGGGCTGGTGGTTGGGGTAGCTCGGATGTTGCGGTGCTTCCTGCTGGTGGGCTCCGCCGTATGGGTGGGGCTGTGCGGGCTGGGGCTGCGTTGCCGGCGGCTGCGCGGCGTGAGGCTGCGTTGCCTGGGGCTGCGTTGCCTGGGGCTGGAAGGCCGGCAAGGGAGTGGTGGCATGAGTGCCGTCGCGGTTGCCTGACTCGTCACCGGAGTTCCATGCACGCTGCTCCGGGGCGGCGGGAGCATCGTTGTGTATTCCGGCCGGATCCCGCGGCTCGGACGGCTCGCGGTTCTCTGGTGCATTGCCCTGCGCTGGGTTCTCCGTCATGGGTCTTCCTTTCATCCTCGTCTTCCTCAACTATGTACCTGTTTACTGGAACAAAAGCGGACGTTCGCTGGGAGCTTCCTGAAAGCCACGAATGGAGTCGAACGTACGTTACGAAGGCGCCTCAACGCCCCAACGTTCCAGCTTTCTCCTATATTTCGCTGGTGGCATATTCACCCCTGTGGACTGGCCATGGGGTGCACCATAGAATCAAGAGGAATTGCCACAGCGACCTGCGGCTTTACACACCATGCGTGGGGGCGCTGAGCATTCTGTGACGATTGGTACGCCTTGTTCCAGTCGCAGACGTGCTGAAGGGTTGCACATGCGGTCAATATTTAAACGCGTACTCGCCGGGATTGGCGTGGCTGGACTGTTGGCCCTCCCGGCCACCGCCGCCTGGGCTGCTGATCCGGTGACAATACCGTCCGGCCAAAATATCGTCGATGATGCCAATGTACTGGGCAGCCGCAAGGGCGAAGTCCAGGAAGCCATCCAAAAAACGCTTAAGGATCACAAGTACAACCTGTATGTGGTGACGGTTGACTCGTTCGAGAACCCCAGCGCCCCAGCAGAGTGGACAAGCGCCGTAGCCACCAAAAAGGGCATGGGCAAGGCGGATGCCATTCTCGCGATCTCCACTGCCGGGCAATACAACTTCGTCCTTAACTCTGCGAGTCCCATCTACTCCAAGCAGTCGAACATCACTCAAAATGCCGTCGTAGCCAACCTTGCCGGAGGCAAGAAGGATTACGCACAGGCAGCGATTGATACGGCCGCCGCCATCGGCGACGCCGCCGGCGGAGGCAGCGGGACCGTACCCAGCGGCAATGCCGGCGTCGGAGTCCTCGTCGGGGTTGGCGTAGTAGCCGCAGGTGGCGCCGGTACCTACCTGTACCTGCGCAACCGCCGCAAGAAGGGCAGCAGCCAGGCAACAAGCACGAGCTATGGTCCCCAAGGCGAGCAGCTTGATCCCCTCGCGGGCCTGAGCATCCCGGAACTGCGCCAGAAGAGCGGTTCGCTGTTGATCGAGGCGGACGACGCCATCAAATCCAGCGAGCAGGAACTTGGCTTCGCCCAGGCACAGTACGGCGATTCCGCCATCGGCAACTTCACCAAGGCGCTGCAGGAAGCCAAGGGGCACATGACGGAATCCTTCAAGCTTCAGCAGCAACTCGATGACCACATCCCTGACACCGAGGAGCAGCAGCGGAGTTGGCTCGGCGAGATCATCCGCCGTTCCGAGGCAGCGCTTGCATCTCTGCGCGACCAGAAAGCGGATTTCGATTCCCTTCGCGAGCTGGAGAAGAACGCTCCCCAGGCACTCGCGGCAGTAACGGCAGGGGCCCATGAGGCCGACGCAAAGATCGCCAGCGCCGAGCAATCCCTTGAGGGCCTGCGCGTCAAGTACGCCGAATCTGCGCTGACGCAAGTATCGGACAATATTCTCCAAGCCAAGGAACGTCTGGCTTTCGTGCAGAACGCTGCAGCAACGGCGCAGGAGAAGCTGGCGGTCAGCGAGAACAGCCTGGCCGCCGTTGCTGTCCGCGCGGCAGAGGAAAGCCTGCACCAGACCAACGTGCTGATCGACGCCATAGCCAAGACAGCCGGCAGCCTCGATGAGGCGCGCTCTTCACTGGAAAGCGCAGTAGCCGAAACCAGCCAGGACCTTGCCCAGGCACGGGCCATGATTCAGTCTGGCGAGCATCCGGAGCTTGCTGGTCCCGTAGCCGGCGTCGAAGCCGCACTGGCACAGGTCAAGGCGGAGATCCAGGGCGGCAAGATCGACCCCATTGCGACGTTGGCACGTGTCTCGTCGGCCCATCAGGCGTTGGATCAGTCCCTGTCGGGTATCCGGGATCAGCAGGAGCAGGCCCGGCGGGCGCAGGCTTCCCTGCAACAGACCATCATGGCTGCCCAGTCACAGATCAGCGCTACGTCCGACTACATTACGGCCCGTCGTGGCGGTGTAGGCACCGAAGCCCGTACACGATTGGCCGAGGCCCAGCGCAACCTCGACTACGCCCTGTCCATCTCCCGCAATGATCCTGTAACCGCACTGACCTACGCGCAGCAGGCCCACGCGCTGGCTGCTCAGGCGGCGCAGCTTGCCCAGGCGGACGTCGACCACTTCGGCTATGCGGACCAAGGTTACGACCGTGGCGGAATGTTCGGCGGAGGTAGCGGCGGCGGCGGAGGTCTCGGTGGCGCCATCCTCGGTGGCATCCTCATCAACTCAATCCTGAACGGCGGCGGCGGCGGTTGGGGCGGCGGCCATAACGACGGCGGTGGCGGCGGCGGCTTCTTCGGCGGCGGCGGCGACTCGGGCGGCGGAGATTGGGGCGGCGGAGGCGGCGACTTCGGCGGCGGCGACTCCGGCAGCTTCTAGCCCAAACAGACTAGGTGGGGTCCATGCCCCATGTAGAAGCGGTACAACAACTGATCACTGATTTCAGTGGGCACCACTGAGCAGGACGAAAGGCAACACCATGGTTAAGCAGTCCATTTTCGGTCGGATCTCGCAGCTCGCCAAGGCAAACATCAACGCCTTGCTGGACCAGGCTGAGGACCCGCAGAAGATGCTGGACCAGATGGTCCGCGACTACACGAACAACATTGCCGAGGCCGAGTCTGCCGTGGCCCAGACCATCGGTAATCTTCGGATGCTTCAGGCGGATTACAACGAAGACATCAAGAACGCCCAGGACTGGGGTAACAAGGCCTTGGCCGCCTCACGCAAAGCCGATGAGTACCGCTCGGCAGGCGACCCCAGTGATGCCGAGAAGTTCGACAACCTTGCCAAGGTGGCCATTCAGCGCCAGATGACAGCCGAGTCGGAGGCACGAACTGCTGAACCGAGCATCGCTTCCCAGACAGAGGTTGTGGACAAGCTCAAGACCGGGCTTGACCAGATGAAGAACAAGCTCAATCAGCTCACGGCCAAGCGCAACGAGCTTGTAGCCCGCTCCAAGACGGCCGCCGCGCAGTCCCAGGTACACGATGCCCTCAAGAGCATCGACATCATGGATCCCACCAGCGAAGTGGGCCGTTTCGAAGAGAAGATCCGCCGCGAAGAAGCGAAGGTCCTGGGCCAGCAGGAGCTCGCCAGCTCCAGCCTTGATGCCCAGTTCAACCAGCTGGAAGACCTTGGCGAGCAGACTGAAATCGAAGCCCGCCTTGCCGCCCTCAAGTCCGGCGGCTCCAAGCCTGCCATCGGTGCAGGAGCTTCGGCCTCCAACGGTGTAACCGTTGACGAAGCTGACTTCGACAAGCTCTAGGAAAACACCGGGCCGACGGCCCATGACGTACCGCTGAACCATGGAAGTGGCCGGTCCCTTGCGGGGCCGGCCACTTTTGCTCCCGGCCAACCCACCTGCCGTGCAGGACGCCTAAGGCTATTGACCAGGGCTGGCATCCGTTGCCACCTCGGCGCGGATCTCAAAGCCTTTGGGGTGGAAGTACGTCACGGTGCACTCCAACACCTCGCCGTGGGGCCCCAGGGTGGTCCTCTCCAGACGCGGAACCATCGCGAATCCCCGCACGTTCAGTGCGTCCGCCAGGTGCTCGGGTGGGGCATGCATGGTGACGGTGATCTCAGCGCGCTGGAGAGGCTTGGATGTCCGGTCCTGGATTACCTGGTAAATGGAGTTCCGTTCCGCGTCGGCAAGGCTGATGTGGCGGCCAATATGGGACGGAATGAAGATTTCCGCAATGGCGTACGGCCATCCGGCGCTTGAATATGAGCGGCGTATCACCAAGACAAGGTTGTCATCGGACACCAGCTTCGCGGGGACGCTTTTGTCCTTCTCCATCCACTTGTATTCGATGAGGCCTTTGACGGTCTTCATTCCCGCGGCCGTGAACGTTTCCATGAACGGCGCCAGGCGGTTCAGCAGCTTTCCCGGGCGCTGGGCCATGACGAACGTACCTTTGCCCTGCCTGCGGACGAGCAGGCCCTTCACGACGAGCGTTTCGATGGCTTTGCGGACAGTTGTGCGGCTGATTCCGTACTGGTCCATCAGGGACTCTTCAGTGGGTATCCGCGACCCGGGCTCAAGGCGGTTGACTTGATCCGTGAGGACGTCGGCCACCTGCTGATAGACGGCTATCGGGCTATCCCTCTGGAGTACTTGGCGATCAAGGCCATGGTTGGAGTCTTCGTTGACCATGTGACCTTCCCAGTGATGTTTGTGCGTGCCGCCAATCCGGATTCGATGCTAGCACCGGCAGGGGCGTCGCCAGGTTAAACAAAAGATCCGGACCAGTGAATACTGATCCGGATCTTTTCTCCAGTTGCGGGGACAGGATTTGAACCTGTGACCTCTGGGTTATGAGCCCAGCGAGCTACCGAACTGCTCCACCCCGCGTCGCAAGATCAACTCTACCGCACCTTCGAGGGTGCTTTTGACCAATCGCGGCCAAGGTGCCGCAGATCACGTCCGCTGCCCAAGGCGCGGGGCCGAGTCCCCCATCGGCGATTTCGGGCAAAACAAAAGGTCCGGATCAGTTTGACTGATCCGGACCTTTTCTCCAGTTGCGGGGACAGGATTTGAACCTGTGACCTCTGGGTTATGAGCCCAGCGAGCTACCGAACTGCTCCACCCCGCGTCGCAAGAACAACATTACCGTCCGGTGAATGGCAGACCAAATCCTGACGACGTGATGTGCGTCTCCCCTACGTGAAAGGGCCTGTGCCCGCCCCGGTTCGGGCGGGCACAGGCCCTTTCAGGAACAAGCAGGGGTTAGACGATATGAAGTGAGGGCGTTAGGTCCCTGCCCGTCCGGTGCGGCCCATTGTCGCCGGGCGGCCGCGCAGCGCCGGCCTGGCATGGGGCGTGTCCCTGGTGCCGGGGGCGGCGCTGCGGGGCCTGTGGCCCGGCGGAATCGGCCCTTGTCCGGGCGGGCTGGGAACGGCCCCGGGACGGTGGCGTGAGGGCCGGGGCCTTCTGTGTCACAGATCCGTGGGTTGCCAGTGACGGTGCTCTTGGATTGTTGGTCCGTGGGGCGGTGCAATGGTAGTGCCACATGTGAGTTTTGGGAGGTCCCGGCTATGTTTGAGCGTACTTTCATCGGGCTCGATGTTCACGCGGTTTCCGTTGTTGGCTGTGCGCTGAGCCCGGATACCGGCGAGCTGGTGCACGCGAAGATGGACTCCGACCCCGCGGTGGTGCTGGAGTGGATCCGCCGCTGCGAACCGCCTGTGAAGGCGGTGTATGAATCCGGCCCGACCGGATACGTCCTGGCCCGGTATCTGCG
>NZ_JBHUCD010000017.1:0-124135 GCF_042786555.1 Paenarthrobacter sp. NPDC056912 | reverse complement strand
ACCCGGACAGCACCCAACGCAAAGCGGCCCCCGACACGAAAGCCGGGAGCCGCTCACAACTGCCTCTTGACAACAACTTCTACATATCAGTTGCCGAGGTCGCCCAAGTCCCCAAGCCCGCCGTCCTTCGGCAATGAAAGGTCTTCGCTGCGGGGAAGTTCCTCCACATTGACGTCCTTGAACGTGATGACCCTGACGTTCTTCACGAAGCGCGCCGAACGGTACACGTCCCAAACCCACGCGTCCTGCAGTGTCAGGTCAAAGTAGACTTCTCCGTCAGCGCTGCGTGCTTGAAGGTCCACGTGGTTGGCAAGGTAGAACCGCCGTTCGGTTTCCACAACGTAGCTGAACAGGCCGACAACATCGCGGTATTCACGGTAGAGCTGCAGCTCCATGTCGGTTTCATAGTTCTCAAGGTCCTCGGCACTCATAGTTCCATCTTGCACTATCAGCCGGGCACCCTGCGCCACCTGGGAGGCAGGGCAGCTCAGGGTCCTGTCAGCGGCTCAGGTCCTGTGAGGTGCCAGCTTGTCCGGTGGTAGGCGCTGGCACCCTGGAGCCGGATCACGTCGCGGTGGGCGGTGGTGGCGTAGCCCTTGTTCTCATTCCAGCCGTAGGCAGGCACTTCTTCATGCAGCTCCACCATGATCCTGTCCCGCGCGACCTTCGCCAGAACGCTGGCGGCCGCCACACTTAGGCAAGTCATGTCTGCTTTGACCCGTGTATGAACCGGAGCTTCACACCAGGGCCCTGCAGGTCCAGTGTCGAACAGCGAGGCCTGCACCTCGGCAGAAAGCCAGTTATGGCTGCCATCAAGCAACACGACATCAGGCACGACGCCGCCGTCCAGGATCTCGAACCAGGCCCGCGTTCCCGCCAGCCGGAGGGCGGCGATGATGCCAACCTCATCGATTTCCTGTGCTGTCGCATGTCCAACGGCACAGGCCACCGCCCAGTCACGCACCAGTGGTTCAAGCCTGTTCCGATCCTCAGGCTTGAGGAGCTTGCTGTCCCGGACATCGGCCAGCAGGCCGTGGTCTTCCAGGTTGACCACTGTGATGCCTACACTGACCGGTCCCGCCAGGGCTCCCCTGCCGACTTCGTCCACACCAGCAAGCAGGCGCACGCCCGGTGACAGGAAGGAACGCTCCACGTCAAGGGTAGGAACGCCGACCGGCGTCTTTGCCTTGGCTTTAGGCTGGGCGGTTGCCCTTGTCCTGCCTTGCGTCTTGCCCTGCGGGCCACTGGCCGGTGTTGCCATTACTGTCCTGACGGAGCACGGGGGACGTCGCGGAAAACGTCCGGATAATTGTCGAGGATGGTCCATCGATTGACAGGCCAGGCGATAACAGTTGCCTTACCCTCTATGTCTTCAATGTTAACAAAGCCACCGTTGACTTCCTGGTGCATCCTGGAGTCCGCCGAGTGGTTTCGGTTATCACCCATGACCCAAACTTTGCCTTCCGGAACCACGATGTCGAACGGGTTGGGCTGGGGCGCCTCCGCAGGATTGATGTACGTCTCGTCCACCGCTACGCCGTTGATACTGACCTTGCCGTTGGCATCACAGCAAGAGACATGGTCGCCCGGGAGCCCGACAATCCTCTTCACCAAGTGCTGCTCATTGTCGTCGGCCGCCAACCCCACGAATTCAAGGGCGTCACCCACCCAGTCAAAGGGGCCGGCAGGTTTCTTGACCACTGCCGGAAGCCAGCCCTGGGAGTCCTTGAAGACGACGACGTCGCCGTGGGCCAGCGCGAAGGGCTCTGGAACCAGGAGGTTGATGAAGATCCGGTCGTTGACGTCCAGGGTGCTCTCCATGGACTCGGAAGGAATATAGAAGGCCCGGAAGAGGAATGTCTTGATGAGGAAGGACAACACCACGGCGATCGCCACCACCGTGGCTATTTCCTTCAGCCAAACCAGGGCTGGGTTCCGCCGGGGTTGCTCGGCGACGTGGGCGCCTCCTTCGGAACCCGTACCTCCGTTGGCAGCAGCCCCCTCAGCAGGAGAACTTTCCGGCCCGCGTGGCGTATCGCCGTCGGCCTGATGGGACTCAGCCAAGCCGGCGACGCCGGCCGTTCCGTCCGAGACCCGGGCGTCGTCGTCGTGCCGCTCGGGGTTCTCGGGAGCTTTGTCCGGCATCTACTATCCGTTCTTCGATGGTGTATCGGCCTGCGCGGAGCGAGGCATCTCTGCAAATCTATCAAGTGGCCAGATGATCTGGACCGGTCGTCCAATGACACGTTCGATAGGAACCATGCCACCACCGGGTGCGCCCAGCAGCCCACGGGAGTCCGCGGAACGGGAACGGTGGTCGCCCATGAGCCACAGGCGCCCCTCGGGGACATTTACGTCGAATTTCTGCTTGCTGGGTTCGTCGCCCGGGTACACATAGGGTTCCATCAGTGGCTGACCGTTGACTGTAAGGCGGCCGGCGGCGTCGCAGCATTGCACGTGGTCGCCTGCAACCCCAATCACGCGCTTGACGTAGGTGGTGTCGCTTCCCGTGAGCCCGAACCATTGGCTCGCGGCCGACACCGCGTCAACAAACGGACCCTTTCCGCTGCTCAGCGGGGCAAACGAACCCCGCCCGTCGAACACCACCACGTCGCCCCGACGGATCGGCTCCGAACTGAAGGCCGTGCGCGAGACCAGGATCCTGTCCCCCGTTCCCAGTAGGGGTTCCATGGACTCGGAGGGGATGTAATAGACATCGATCCACAAGGACCGGACCAGTCCGCTGATTGCGACGGCGAGAACCAACGCAAACACAACAAAACGCCAGCCCTGTTTCCGGGGCTGGCGTTCTGATGTGTCCATGACTCGTATCCCTGTTGCGTTGCGGATTGCTCCGGAAGCAACCGGGCACGAATCCTGGACCCGTTAAGTAAGTCGGAGGACCTACTTGGCGAAGTCGCGCTTTTCCTTGATCTTCGCAGCCTTACCGCGCAGTGCGCGCATGTAGTAAAGCTTGGCGCGGCGGACGTCACCCTTGGTGACGACCTCGATCTTGTCGATGATCGGGGAGTGTACCGGGAAGGTACGCTCTACGCCGACACCGAAGGAAACCTTGCGCACGGTGAAGGTTTCGCGAACGCCGTCACCCTGGCGGCCCAGGACGAAGCCCTGGAATACCTGGACACGGGAGTTCTTGCCTTCGATGATGTTGACGTGAACCTTGAGGGTGTCGCCCGCGCGGAACTCCGGAACATCGTTACGCAGCGAGGCTGCATCTACGCTATCGAGGATATGCATTAATCCACTCCTGGTGAACGCCACAGGTCATTCACTTTGGGTTACGGCGAACAAGCCCGCGGCACAAAGGCCACCGGAAATCTCCGCCGAAGTTTCTTGGTGTCCGGTTCCGCCACTGATTGGCGTCACCGGGTTGTCCGACTGTTGGCTGAACTCCCCCTGTGGCAGGTGTCAGCCCAGCAGACACAAGGGTTAATTCTGCCATATGCGCGACCGTCCGGCCAACTGTTCCGGTTCCCGCAAAGGTCCGAGGCCGAACAGCCGGCCTTATCGGCCCGTCTCGCCGCCGTGACGGGGCCTCAGGCGACCGTCGACGACGTCGTACCCGAGGTCGCCGAGGGCGTTACGGTCAGCGCGACTTAGCACACCGGCGTCGAATTCCGCCAAAAGGTCCGGCCGCCGCTCAGAAGTACGACGGAACTGCTCGTGCCGGCGCCATTGGGCGATCTTGCCGTGGTTGCCGCTGAGCAGGATGGCAGGAACATCGTGGTCCCGCCACGATGACGGCTTGGTGTACACGGGGTACTCCAACAGGCCGTCCGAGTGGGATTCTTCGATCAGGGACTCGGGGTTTCCCACAACGCCCGGAAGAAGACGCCCGATCGCCTCGACCATTGCGAGCACGGCGACCTCGCCACCGTTGAGCACATAATCGCCAAGACTTACCGGACGCACAGTGAAGTGATCCTGCGCCCAGTCGATGACACGCTCGTCGATGCCTTCATACCGGCCGCAGGCGAAGACAAGTTGCTCCTCTTCGGCGAGCTCGTAGGCCAACGCCTGGTTGAACCTCTCCCCCGCCGGGGACGGAACAATCAGGACAGGCTTTGGACCCTCGGGCGTCCCGGCAACGGATTCAAGGGCCTGGGCCCAAGGTTCAGGCTTCATGACCATGCCGGCGCCGCCGCCGTAGGGGGTATCGTCCACGGTCCGGTGCTTGTCCGTAGTGAAACTGCGGAGGTCGTGAACATTGAGTTCCAACAATCCGTCCTGGCGGGCTTTACCTATCAGGGACAGTTCCAGGGGAGCCAGGTACTCCGGGAAGATACTGACCACATCAATCCTCATGAGGCATCATCCCCCGCGCCGTCCTGTGACTCCTTGGCGGTATCGTCATTGATCTCAAAGAGACCTGCAGGTGGCGTGATGAGGATGTATCCGCCCTCGATGTTGACCTCGGGGACGATTTCGTCCACGAAAGGAACCAGGATCTCCTTGCCGTCATCGGCCTTGACCATCAGCAGGTCCTGCACCGGCATGGTGTTGAGGGCGGCGACCTTGCCGACAACCTGGGACCCGACCCGCGCCTCCAGGCCTACCAGTTCATGCTCATACCAGCCCTCGTCGTCGTCTTCCTCGTCAAGGTCCTCGGTCTCGATGAAGAGTTTGGCGCCGCGAATGACCTCGGCAGCGTTGCGGGTGGCGATTTCTTCAAAGCCCAGCAGGAGGATGTCCTTGTTCCATCGGGCACTACGAATCGTCAAGGGGCCAGCGGAAGCCGGCTCCACAACGAACTCTGTTCCAGCGACGAAGCGCTCGGAGGGCGCATCAGTGAGTACTTGCACCGTTACCTCGCCGCGAATGCCGTGGGGTTTTCCGATCCGGGCCACCTGGAGCTGCATGGGTTCCTCTGAATTCTTGGGTGCCGTGCCGCCGTGCGGCCACGATCTTGAAATTGTGGATAAAGCAATCCGGCCCCTCCACCATATTCGGTGAAGGGGCCGGATCTAAGACAAGTATTGCTGAGCGCGTTACCGGCGGCGGTCGGTGTCGACGACGTCGACCCTGACCTGCTCGCCACCAGCCAAGGCGGCAACCACAGTGCGCAGTGCGCGTGCGGTCCGGCCCTGGCGTCCGATCACCCGTCCGAGGTCCTCTTGGTGAACGCGCACCTCAAGGGATTCCCCGCGGCGGTTGTTCTTGGCACTGACCTTGACATCCTCAGGGCTGTCAACGATCCCACGGACCAAGTGCTCGAGCGCTTCTGCCAGCAATTTACTCAGCCTCGGTGGTCTCTGCTTCAGCCTCGGCCGGAGCCTCAGCAGCTTCGTCCTTCTTGGCCTTCTTGGTGATGGCTTCCGGAATGATGACGGAACCCTTCTCCGGTGCAACGAAGGCAGCCTTCGGAGCCTTGGTCTTCAGGGTGCCTTCCTGGCCCGGGAGGCCCTTGAACTTCTGCCAGTCACCGGTGATCTTGAGGATCGCGGCGACCTGCTCGGTCGGCTGGGCACCAACGGACAGCCAGTACTGGGCGCGCTCGGAAGCGACCTCGATGTACGACGGCTCTTCGGTGGGGTGGTACTTGCCGATTTCCTCAATGGCACGGCCATCGCGCTTGGCGCGGGCATCCATGACGACAATGCGGTAGTACGGTGCGCGCATCTTACCGAAGCGCTTAAGGCGAATCTTTACGGCCACTTTTGTGGTCACTCCTGTTTCTGAAACGGGGTTGAAGCCATCGTTCTGCACCCGTGGGGCGGGCCATACTTGAGGGTTCGAAGGACAAGATACGGGCACGGAGAGAGGGGCCGCACCGATCGAGTACCTGTCCATTGTGCCAGATGACAGACGCTTTTACGACTTACGCCACCCGGGACCATGTGTTATCGGTCACCCGCGCCGCCCTGAATCCGGATTCCGGCCTCAGACGGACCAGACGTAGAGGCCGGCGCGTTCGGCCTTTTCGACGTCGGTAGCCAGTGCTGATAGCTGCTGGACATACTGGCGCGACTCGGCTGCACCGAACGGCATGTCGTCCTGTGCAGCCCAGGCCGCAGCGACGTCGTCGAGGACGTTTCCCTCGCCTTCGCTCTCATAGGTGAGCAATTCGGCAAGGGCCCTCACCATGGCTTCGGGAACGCCCAGGAGCGCGTCGCTAGTGACGTCCACAAGGGCCAGTTCATAGTCTGCCCCTGCGGCATGGACGGCCTGGCCGGCCAGGTCACCGAGCTGCTCGACCTCGAAATCGGTAATGCCTTCAATCCTGACGGCAGGACCAGAGGCTTCCGCGCCCCGATCCAGGGCAGCTGCCCGCTTGAGTGCTTCATCGTGGGTGGCTACAAAAATTTCGGCAAAGCCCATGGAAAGTACTCTCATTCCTTCGTGCTGACGGGGCGGCGGCACCACACCCGAAAGGGCCGGTGACGCCAACGCCCAGCCTAGCGGACGGCGACCCGCAGCTTGTTGCGCCAAGGGTCTTCGAAACGCAACTCCACGCCGGTGTGGTGATTTTCCACGCCTGCCGTCTTCAACCGGTCGGCCAACGCTGCCACGTCCTCGCCGGCGGGCACCTCAATGACCACCTCACCCAAACCCAGGGTGTCGCGGCGTGGTCCCGCCCCGCGACTGTTCCACACGTTCATTGCCATGTGGTGGTGGTATCCGCCTGCAGAAACAAAGAGCGCCTGGCCGTGCCATCCGGCCGTCTTTTCGAAACCGAGGGTGTCTACGTAGAAATCGTGGGCTGTCTGGACGTCGCCCACCTGCAAATGCACGTGCCCGACGCCGGCAGCCGCCTCGCGCTGTCCGGTCACGGCAGCTTCGCTCAGGTGCTGCTGCAGGAACCGCTGCGGCGGGAGCGCAACGTTGTCCATGACTACATTCTTGCCATCCCATTGCCACTGTTCGCGGGGCTTGTCGTAGTAGAGCTCAATGCCATTACCCTCAGGGTCCGTGAAGTAGAACGCTTCACTCACCAAGTGGTCGGCGCTGCCAGCGAATGCCCGGGGTTCATATTCGGCCGCCGTGGCGATGGTAGCCGCCAGCGAAGGCTGGTCATGGAACAAAATGGCCGTGTGGAACAGGCCAGCCTCACCGCGTGCGGGAATCTGCAGTCCGGCAGCGGGTGCAAGGTGGACAAGCGGCTTCCCGACGCGCCCCAGATACAGCCCGCCATCCTGCTCAGCCACGACCACCAGGCCCAACGCGCGCTGATAGTAATCGCTCATGACCTTCATGTCGCCAACCTTGAGCATGACGGTGCCCATGGTGAGTTCGGCAGGAAGCAGGTCCTGGCTGGATGTTGTGGTCATGTGAAGCTCCCGAATCTGAGTGGCCGCCTTTCGGCACGTTCTACCTATCTAAATTACTTGAAGCTTCAATTTATTCCTAGCGGACGATATTACCCCGAAGCACGATGTGCTTTAGCTCCAAGACCGTTCCCACTTCAAGCCTGGGATCGCTCCGGCAAATCACGACGTCGGCACTCGCCCCTTCGCTGATAGCCTCCGCTCCCAGCCAAGCCCGCGCACCCCAAGCAGCAGCGTTCAGGACCGCAGAAGGCGGCAGCCCGGCGTCGTGCAGTTCCATCATTTCCTCTGCGATCCGGCCATGCTTGATGACGCTGCCCGCATCCGTGCCCGCGTAGATAGCCACGCCCGCCTCGAACGCCTCCAGCACCCGTTCCTTCCTGCGTTCCCAAAGGCGCATCATGTGGTCGGCGTACCTCGGAAACTTTGGCGCAGCTTGGTTGGCAATGTCAGGGAACGTCGCGATGTTCACCAAGGTGGGAACAATGGGCACCGACTGCTCCACCAATCGTGGAATGTGCCTGGGCAAGAGGCCGGTGGCGTGTTCGATGCAGTCAATGCCGGCATCCAACATGTGGTCGATCGTGTCCTCGGCGAAACAATGGGCGGTCACTCTGGCACCCTCATCGTGGGCGGCAGCTATGGCGTCCTTCACGAGGTTGGCCGGGAATGAGGCCGCCAAGTCACCAACGCCCCGGTCTATCCAGTCGCCCACCAGTTTCACCCATCCATCGCCTGCCCTGGCTTCCTTCCGGACAGTCTCCACCAGTTGCCCGGGTTCAACCTCGTGGCCCAGCCCGCGAAGGTAGCGCCGGCTCCTGGCGATGTGTCGGCCGGCCCGGATCAAGCGTGGCAAGTCCATCCGTTGTTGGACCCAGCGGGTGTCGCTGGGCGATCCGGCGTCCCGGATCAGCAGCGTTCCGGCGTCGAGGTCCGCTTGGGCCTGAGCGAGGGTGGTCGCCTCATCAACGGCTCCGCCTGCTCCCAGTCCGATGTGGCAATGCGCATCAACCAGGCCCGGCAAGACCCAGCCATCCAGCACCTCGTCCGGCGCCGCGGTTGGCCGTACGAACGTCAGGACACCGTCGACGGACCACATTCCCTCCCGCTCGTCGTCAGCTGCAACGAGGACGGATCCGCTGAATTCGATGATATTGGCCATGGCAAAAGCCTAGTCGGCAGCCGCACCGCCGACGCTTGCGGGCCATGTGACTGGGTGCACGTTCGGAGCTGTGGTAGCTTCATCTACGACCACACGGGGGCCCCTGCAGGGGCTGAGATCGGACTGACGCAGTCTGCGACCGTTGAACCTGTCCGGGTAATGCCGGCGAAGGAAGTGAGTAATCCTTGAGAACCACAGAAACACAGCACAGCCCTGCCCAAAACCACTCCGCTCCAGCCGCAAGCGGTGCCGTCACGCAGTCCCTGAAATCCCATTCGCTGGCCTACCTGGAGGACCCGGGCAACGGAATCCGTGTACCCGTCACGGAGATCGCCTTGGAGCCCTCCCCCAGTGGACAGGCCAATGCTCCACTGCGGGTCTACAGGACCTCAGGCCCGGGAAGTGATCCCGTGGTGGGCTTGGCGCCCTTCAGGGAATCCTGGGTGGAAGCCCGCGGCGATACCGAAAGCTACCGGGGCCGCGAGCGGAACCTGTTCGACGACGGCAAGTCAGCGGTTCGGCGGGGCGCGGCATCCGCGGAGTGGAAGGGGGCGCAACCGGTGCCCCGGCGCGCCGTCGAAGGTAGGACCGTCACCCAGATGCACTACGCCAGGCAGGGCGTCGTGACTTCGGAAATGCGGTTTGTGGCGCTGCGCGAGAACTGCGACGTAGAGCTGGTCAGGAGCGAACTGGCAGCGGGACGGGCCATCATTCCCAATAACATCAACCATCCGGAATCCGAGCCGATGATCATCGGAAAGGCCTTCCTGGTGAAAATCAACGCGAACATCGGGAATTCGGCCGTGACGAGTTCCATCGCGGAGGAAGTCGACAAACTGCAGTGGGCAACGCAATGGGGCGCGGACACTGTCATGGACCTGTCCACCGGCGATGACATCCACACCACGCGCGAATGGCTCATCCGAAACTCCCCCGTGCCCATCGGAACCGTGCCCATCTACCAGGCCTTGGAAAAGGTCAACGGAGAGGCCAACAAACTCACGTGGGAGATCTTCCGGGACACCGTCATCGAGCAATGCGAGCAAGGTGTGGACTACATGACCATTCACGCCGGCGTGCTCCTTAGGTATGTGCCGCTGACGGCCAACCGGGTCACGGGGATCGTGTCCCGTGGTGGTTCGATCATGGCCGGCTGGTGCCTGGCGCACCACCAGGAGAACTTCCTTTACACGCATTTCGACGAGCTATGCGAAATCTTCGCCCAGTACGACGTCGCCTTTTCCTTGGGCGATGGCTTGCGTCCCGGCGCCATCGCCGACGCCAACGACGCAGCCCAGTTCGCCGAACTGGACACCCTTGCCGAGCTCACCCGGAGGGCCTGGGAATTCGATGTGCAGGTCATGGTGGAGGGACCCGGGCACATTCCGTTCCACCTGGTCCGGGAAAACGTCGAACGCCAACAGGAACTCTGCAACGGGGCCCCGTTCTACACACTGGGACCACTGGTCACCGACATCGCGCCCGGATACGACCACATCACCTCGGCCATCGGGGCAACGGAGATCGCCCGCTACGGCACAGCCATGCTCTGCTATGTGACACCGAAGGAACATCTGGGGCTCCCCAACAAGGACGACGTGAAAACGGGCGTGATCACGTATAAGATCGCCGCCCATGCAGCGGACCTCGCAAAAGGCCATCCGGGCGCACATGAACGCGATGATGCCCTCTCCAAGGCACGCTTCGAGTTCCGCTGGCGCGACCAGTTCGCCCTGTCCCTTGATCCTGTGACCGCTGAAGCCTTCCACGACGAAACGCTGCCGGCGGAACCTGCGAAGACCGCCCACTTCTGCTCCATGTGCGGCCCCAAGTTCTGCTCCATGCGCATCAGCCAGGACATCCGTGACGAGTACGGTTCGGCCGAGGCGCAGGCGGCCATTGCAGGGATGTACAGCGGGATGCGGGAGAAGAGCGAGGAGTTCCTGGCAGCCGGCGGCAAGGTCTACCTGCCGGAGCTGCAGATTCCGGCGACCAGTGCGGCACGCAGCGCAGGAGCCGACAACGACCTCTCAGGACGCCTGAACTGACATCGACCTGCCGACGTCGGCGATGAACCGCCGGATGATCCGGTCGCCGTCGGCAGAATCCTGGGGCCGGTGTCCTCCCGCAGCAACGCGGCGAAGGGCACCGGTCTCTTCGAGGTAGCCGGCGATTTCCTCATACAAAGGCTCCCAACCGCCGGTCAGGACCAAGGTGGGGACGCCCGGGACAATGTGCAGGGGCGCCTCCCAGGGCGGAGCTTGCAGGCGGAGGCGCAGGGCCGAACGCCGTGCCTCTGGAGTATCCAAACCGCCGGTCTTCACTGAATAGGCCCGGCGAAAATACTCGCGCTCATAGTCGGCATCGCTTAGTTGGTTCCGCACCTGGAACAGTGGTTCCATAAGCGCCCGATGGGACGCTGTAGCGGGAAGTTCCGCGGTCAGGGACAGACAAGCCGGCTCCACCAGCGACAGGGAATGCACCAGGTCAGGGCGTTCCAACGCTGCCAGCATCGCCGAGACGGCACCTTGCTCATGGGCCACCACGTGCCCGCCACCGCTGCTGGTCAGCGAACCGAGCAGAATACGAACGTCCGCCGCCACATCTGACTCCAACGGTTCTGCCGCGGGATCAAAACCGTGGCGCCGCAGGAACAAAGCGTCGTAGCCCAGTGCCATGCCATGCTGCTTTGGCCATGCCGCAGCGCCGAAGCTACCCACACCGTGGACGAAGACTACGCGCTGCTTGTGCATTGGTTTAGCCTATTCCACGGCTCTGACATCCCAACTGCCAGTTAGTTGGAAAGCAATATCTACTTGCCGAGGAACTTGTCGAAACCCTTGGGAAGGTTGAGCGATGACGGGTCGAAGTCCGCTGCGCCCTGGCCGAAAGCCGCCCCCGTGGGTGCTGCCGAGGCTGCGTTTGCCCGCTTGGTTTCAGCATCGCGCAGCTCCTGGGCTGCCTTGGCAGGGTTGCCCGAGCGCGCCTTCTTCTTCGGAGCGTTCTTGCCGTTCTTGCGTCCCCCGCCCGGGCCACCAAGGCCCGGCATTCCAGGCATACCCGGCATGCCGCCACCCTGGGCCAGCTTCTTCATCATCTTCTGGGCCTGCGCGAAACGCTCCAGCAGGCCGTTGACCTCAGAGACATGCACACCTGAACCCTTGGCGATACGGGCCCGGCGTGAACCGTTGATGATCTTGGGAGCAACGCGTTCGTGCGGCGTCATGGATCGGACGATTGCCTCGACGCGGTCAATCTCTTTTTCGTCGAAGTTCTCCAGCTGCTGACGGATGTTCTGCGCACCCGGCATCATCATGAGCATCTTCTTCATGGAGCCCATGTTGCGGATCTGCTGCATCTGGGCGAGGAAGTCGTCCAGGGTGAAGTCTTCCTGGTCGGCGAACTTCTTCGCCATCCTGGCGGCTTCGTCCTTGTCCCATGCCTTCTCAGCCTGTTCGATCAGGGTGAGGACGTCACCCATGTCCAGGATGCGGGAAGCCATGCGGTCAGGGTGGAAGAGCTCAAAGTCGTCCAGGCCCTCACCGGTGGAGGCAAACATGACCGGCTTACCGGTGACCGATGCCACCGACAGTGCGGCACCGCCGCGGGCGTCGCCGTCGAGCTTTGACAGCACAATGCCCGTGAAGTTGACGCCTTCGTCGAAGGCCATCGCGGTGTTGACAGCGTCCTGGCCGATCATGGAGTCGATCACGAACAGGACTTCGTTCGGGATGATCGCCTGGCGGATGCGGCGCGCCTGGTCCATCATTTCGGCATCGACGCCGAGGCGGCCGGCGGTATCGACGATCACGACGTCGTGCAGCTTCTGGCGTGCTTCCTCGACGCCGGCTTTCGCGACGGCGACCGGGTCGCCGGCAGGGTGTTCGAGCTCGGACGTGGCTCCCGGGTGCGGTGCGAAGACCGGAACTCCGGCGCGCTGGCCAACAACCTGGAGCTGCGTGACGGCGTTAGGCCGCTGAAGGTCACAGGCCACCAGCAGGGGGCTGTGCCCTTGGGCCTTGAGCCACTTGGACAACTTGCCGGCGAGGGTGGTCTTACCGGCACCCTGGAGGCCGGCGAGCATGATGACAGTAGGGCCCGTCTTGGCCAGGCGGATGCGGCGGGTTTCGCCACCGAGGATCTCAACGAGTTCCTCGTTGACGATCTTCACGATCTGCTGGCTCGGGTTCAATGCACCCGAAACCTCGGAGCCGAGGGCGCGTTCACGGATGCGCGAGGTGAACTCGCGGACCACGGACACAGCGACGTCCGCGTCCAACAGGGCACGGCGGATCTCCCGGACGGTGGCGTCGACGTCAGCCTCGGAGAGGCGGCCCTTGCCACGAAGGTTCTTGAAGGTTGCTGTCAACCGGTCAGAGAGTGAATTGAACACGCGCCGCGCACTTCTTTCGATGGTCTACGAACGGCGGCCAAAGCGGCACGCCGGAGTCTTGACGATTCTTGCCCCAACAAATGTGTCTCAACCCCAACTAACAAGCGTCGACTACGGGACTCGACTATCTAGGGTACCAAGTCGTACCTGCAAGATGGCATGCTGGCACAGTGACCAGCAAAACAACAGTGAAAACGTTGCTCATCCTCGGCGCGTCCGGGGACCTGACAGGCAGACTGCTCCTCCCCGGGCTGGCAGGTTTATTGGCCACCGGCCGGGCGCCCGGCCTGAGATTGGTCGGCGCGGGTTCCGACCCTTGGACCCCGGACCAGTGGCAGGAGCGGGTCACTCATGCTTTCGAGGCAGCTTCCAGCGGGTCCGACACTCCAGGGCGTGCTGCATTGGATGCTGTTGCCAAAACCACCGAGTACCACCAAGTGGACGTGACTGCCGATGGCCCCTTGGCAGACCTGCTGAGCCGGCTGGAAGGCCCCATCGCTGTCTACTTCGCATTGCCGCCCCACATCAGCCAGAAGGCCTGCGAGGTACTCCGCCGGGAGCAACTGCCCCAGGGGACTCGCTTGGTGATGGAGAAACCCTTTGGCTCCGGTACTGGTTCCGCCCATGAGCTGAACAAGACCTTGGCCGCCTTGGTGCCCGAGGACCACATTCACCGGGTGGACCACTTCCTGGGCAAGGCCACCGTGTTGAACATCCTTGGCCTTCGCTTCGCCAACCGGTTCCTGGAACCCGTATGGAACCGTGAGCACATCGAGAAAGTGGAGATCATTTTCGACGAGGACCTTGCCCTCGAAGGCCGGGCCCGCTACTACGACGGCGCGGGAGCGCTGCGGGACATGATCCAGAGCCATCTGCTGCACATCATGGCCTTCCTGGCCATCGACGCCCCGGCCACCATCGGCGAACGCGACCTCCGCGATGCCGTGGCCACCGTCCTGCGTGCCAGCACCATCAAGGCCCCTTATGGAGACTCCACACGTCGGGCTCGGTACACAGCAGGGACCCTGGGTGACCGGACTGTGCCGGACTACGCTGCCGAAGAAGGCGTCGATCCCGCACGCAATACCGAAACGCTCGCGGAGGTCCGGGTGGACATCGACACCTGGCGCTGGAAAGGCGTTCCGTTCATCCTTCGCTCCGGGAAGGCCATGGGCAGGCGCCGCAAGGAGGCTGTCATCACCTTCCGCCCGGTACCGCACCTGCCCGTGGGCTTCTCCGGCGTGGACTCCCCCAACCAACTGCGCATCGGATTCGGTCCCGATGTCCTCGAGCTCGACGTCGACGTCAACGGTCCCGGTGACATTTTCACGTTGGACCGCGCCAGCCTCATAGCCGAGCTCAACGCCCCCGGAATGCTGCCCTACGGTGAAGTGCTTGAGGGAATCATCGCCGGCGACCCCCTTCTGTCCGTCAGGGGCGATACCGCTGAGGACTGCTGGCGGATCATCGAACCGGTCCTCCAAGCCTGGGAGAGCGGTGCCGTCCCACTGGACGAGTACGACGCCGGCACCGCGGGGCCGGCGGGCTGGCCCGCCGACGTCGTGGACTAAGACAGCCGCGGACCCGAGGCAGAGGGGACGCAAAAGCGGGCCGGGTACCTTGACTGGTACCCGGCCCGCTTTGCTGCATCAGGAACTTAGATCGCGGCCGCGCCGCGCTCACCCGTACGGACCCGTACGGCTTCATAGACATCCACGGTCCAGACTTTGCCGTCTCCGGCACGTCCCGTGTTGGAGCTGGCGATCAGGACATCCAGGATGTCATCTGCTTGCTCGTCCGTGGCCAGGACTTCGATGCGGATCTTGGGCAGCAGGTCCACGTTGTACTCGGCACCGCGGTACACCTCGGTGTAGCCGCGCTGCCGGCCGTAGCCGCTGGCCGCGCTGACCGTCAGGCCCTGGACCCCGTATGCTTCCAGGCCTTCCCGGACTGCTTCGAGCTTTTCGGGACGGACGATCGCTGTGATGAGCTTCATGCCTGGACACTCTCCTTGCCTTCTGCGGGAGCCTTCTCTTCAGACTTGCCGGTGACAATGTCGTGGAGGGGCTGGAAGCTGCCACCGTGGCCGTTGACACCGAATTCGTAGGCAGTCTCAGCGTGGAGGCTAAGATCAACGCCAACGTTCTCCTGTTCTGTGGAGACCCTGAAGCCCATGGTCTTGTGGATGGCGAAGGCGATGATGGCCGTCATGATGGCCGAGAACGCGATGGCGATGCCGGCTGCTGCGAGCTGGGCCCAGAGCTGCGTGAATCCGCCCCCGTAGAAGAGGCCGCCGCCAACACCGTCGGCCGGAAGGGCGATGAAGCCCAGGGCCACGGTGCCGATGATGCCCGAGACGAGGTGGACGCCCACAACATCCAGGGAGTCGTCGAACCCCCAGCGGAACTTCAGGCCCACGGCCAGGGCCGAGGCGACGCCGGCGATGACGCCGAGTCCAAGGGCACCCACCGGGCTGACGTTGGCACAGGCCGGGGTGATGGCCACCAGGCCGGCAACTACACCGGACGCTGCGCCAAGCGAGGTCGGGTGACCATCGCGGATGCGCTCGGTGATGAGCCAGCCGATCATGGCCGCTGCCGGAGCTGCAAGGGTGTTGATCCAGATGAGGCCAGCCTGCTCAGCGGTTGTTGCTGCACCGCCGTTGAATCCGAACCAGCCGAACCACAGGATTGCGGCACCAAGCATGACGAACGGGATGTTGTGCGGGCGGTGGTTGGGGTCCTTGCCGAATCCGCGGCGGTTACCAATGATCAAGACCAGGACCAGAGCGGCCACACCTGCGTTGATGTGCACCACGGTGCCGCCGGCGAAGTCGATCGCAGGCCCAAGGGCCTTGCCGATGGCACCTTCCGGACCGAAGAGTCCGCCGCCCCAAACCATGTAGGCCAGCGGGCAGTAAACCAGGGTGACCCAGACGGGGACGAAGATGGTCCAAGCGCCGAACTTGGCACGGTCTGCGATGGCACCGCTGATGAGGGCTACGGTGATGATCGCGAAGGTAGCGGCGTAGCCGACCTTGATCAGGCCATCCGGGGTGTCGATGCCTTCAAGTCCGAAGGTGGCGAACGGGTTGCCCACGATTTCCAGGAAGCCTGCGCCGGAGCTCATTGAGGCGCCCCACAGGACCCAGACAACTCCGACGATGCCGATGGAGATGAAACTCATCATCATCATGTTCAGGGCTGCCTTGGCGCGTGTCATGCCGCCGTAGAAAAATGCCAGACCGGGTGTCATGAACAGCACGAGTGCCGCCGCCACCATGACCCATACGTGACCTGCGGTAAGTTCCATGGTGCACGTTCCTCTCTTGCTAGATCTGCGGTTCAACCGCTGTCCTGACGCCGTTTGCGTCCTGCTTAAGAGTTTTGTGCCGCCGTGTTTCACCTGCGCAGGTTTTACATTGCGGGCTGGTTACAACAACCTCCCCAACGTAAATGGTGCATATCCCCGGTGTTACGGATATGTTTCAGGCGGCACACTTCACCGGAATTCAACCGGTTTTGCCACTCGAACGCCGCTTTGCACCAGAAACCACATGAAGGACCAGCACCATATGACCGAATCGCCCAGATCCGTACGAGCACCAAGGATCCGGCCGGAGAAGACTCCCCTGCCGCGCGATATCAAGGTCATGTTGGCAGCTGCGTTCCTGATCGCGCTCGGCTTTGGATTGGTGGCACCGGTGCTGCCGCAATTTGCCACCACGTTCGACGTTGGCGCAACGGCTGCAGCCGTGATCGTCAGTATCTTCGCGTTCATGCGCTTGGTCTTCGCCCCGGCCGGCGGTGCACTGATTGGACGGTTCGGCGAGCGGAACGTCTATGTGTCCGGGCTCCTGATCGTGGCGGTCTCCACGGCAGCCTGCGCTTTCGCAGGGAACTATTGGCAGCTGCTGATCTTCCGCGGCCTCGGCGGAGCGGGCTCTGTAATGTTCACCGTTGCGGCCATGGGCTTGCTCATCCGGCTCGCACCACCCGAACGCCGTGGCAGGGTCTCCGGCGCCTACGCATCAGCCTTCCTGATCGGCAGCGTGCTGGGGCCGGTGGTGGGCGGTTTACTGGCAGGATTCGGCCTCCGGGTTCCGTTCCTTGCCTATGCCGGGGCGTTGCTGGTGGCAGCTTTGGTAGTCCGTACGATGCTCAGCGGTGAAGGTCATGCCTCACGGGACACCGCTCCTGCGCCGGCCATGAGCTTGAAGGAAGCCTTGGCTGACTCTGCCTACCGCGCCGCCGTTTTCTCGAGTTTCGGCAATGGTTGGGTGACATTTGGCGTCCGTATGGCCACCATCCCCCTGTTTGCCGTGGCCGCACTGCAATCCAAGCCCGAAACAGCAGCGTGGGCACTGGCCATCTTCGCAGTGGGGAACGCCATGGCACTCACGTTCTCGGGACGGCTCGCCGACGCGTGGGGACGCAAGCCCCTGCTGATCCCGGGCCTGGTCATCACCGGTGCCGCCACGGGTGTCATCGGGCTGACAACAGACCTGCCGGCCTTCCTCGCAGCGTCCGCTGTGGCGGGTTTCGGCTCGGGCTTGCTGGGCCCGGCGCAGCAGGCCGCCGTCGCCGATGTCATTGGCCGGGGACGCTCCGGAGGCAAGGTGCTCGCGGTCTTCCAGATGGCGGCGGACACGGGAGCCATTATTGGACCGATAGTGGCAGGGCTGCTGGCCGACCGCCTCGGCTACGGCTGGGCATTCGGCATCACCGGCGGCGTGCTCCTGCTCACCGCGGCAGGGTGGCTTTTCGCCCGCGAACCCCTTAAGCACAAAAACTGACTGGCAGTTGTGGTTGTTTTGAGGACTCAGAACAACCACAACTGCCAGTCAGTCGGGCGGGATGCGCTAGTTCAGGAGCGCGTCCACGAAGCCTTCCGCATCGAACGGTGCGAGATCGTCCGGGCCCTCGCCCAGACCGATGAGCTTCACGGGAACGCCCAACGACTTCTGGATGGCAACAACGATTCCGCCCTTGGCCGTTCCGTCCAGCTTGGTCAGGACGATGCCGGTGATGTTCACGACCTCGGCAAAGACGCGGGCCTGGTTCAGGCCGTTCTGTCCGGTGGTGGCATCGAGGACCAGGAGGACCTCGTCCACTTCAGCCAGCTTCTCGATCACGCGTTTGACCTTGCCGAGTTCGTCCATCAGGCCGGTCTTGTTCTGCAGGCGTCCTGCAGTGTCCACCATGACTACATCAACTTCCTGGTCGATACCGGCCTTCACGGCCTCGTACGCTACCGAGGCGGGGTCGGCGCCGTCGATGTCGGACTTCACGGTGGGTACGCCCACGCGCTGGCCCCACGTGGCCAACTGCTCCGCAGCAGCAGCGCGGAAAGTATCAGCAGCACCCAGCAAAACGTCCTTGTCTTCAGCCACCAGGACGCGGGCGAGCTTGCCCACGGTGGTGGTCTTGCCGACGCCGTTGACGCCAACAACAAGCACGACGGCGGGCCGGTCGCCCTTGCGCTCGACGTTCAGCGAACGGTCCATGCCGGGATCAACGAGCTTGATGAGCTCTTCACGCAGCATTGCCTTCACGTCCTCGGGGCTGCGGGTGCCAAGGACCTTCACGCGTTCGCGCAATGCGTCGACGAGTTCAGTGGTGGGTTCGGTCCCGAGGTCTGCCAGGAGGAGTGTCTCCTCGACCTCGTCCCAGACGTTTTCGTCGATCTTGTCACCGGACAACAAGGCAAGGAGACCTTTGCCCAGGATGTTGTTGGACTTGATCAGGCGGGCGCGGAGGCGGGTCAGCCGACCTTCCACCGGGGCAGGTGTGTCGATGGCGATGGTTTCGAGCCCGGCAGCGTCATCCGGCACATCCGCGCCTTCCACGGATCCGTCGAAGGTGGGGGCCGGTGCCTTCACCTCATCCGGACGGTCCTCCACCAGGGTCCCGCCGCCTGCAGCCGACGACTGAACGGGGTCGTTTGCGTCCCGCGTTCCGGGGTACTTGGCCCCGGACTTCCGGGCCTTCATCAGCACCGGCACGAGTCCGCCGACCACTACTAGCGCAGCGAGAATGGACAGAATAATGGGAAGGAAATCGTTCACTCCCCTACCTTCTCATAAAGCTATGCCCCGGCACCGAGCCTCTGGCTGATGACCGTGGAGACGCCATCGCCTCGCATGGTGACGCCATAGAGCGCATCAGCGACTTCCATGGTGCGTTTCTGGTGGGTGATCACGATCAACTGGCTGGACTCGCGCAGTTCTTCGAAAATGGTGATGAGCCGGCCAAGGTTGGTGTCGTCCAAGGCAGCCTCCACTTCATCCATGACATAGAACGGTGACGGCCGCGCTTTGAAGATCGCCACGAGCAGCGCCACCGCCGTCAGGGAACGCTCACCGCCGGAGAGGAGTGAAAGCCGCTTGATCTTCTTGCCGGCCGGCCGTGCTTCCACTTCGATTCCGGTAGTGAGCATGTCATCGGGATCAGTGAGGACCAGCTTGCCTTCACCGCCGGGAAAGAGCCGCGCAAAGACGTGGTCGAACTGGGCCGAGGTGTCGGCAAAGGCCTCAGTGAAAACTTCCTGGACACGTTTGTCCACCTCTTTGATGATGTCCAGCAGGTCCTTCCGGCTGGATTTGAGGTCCTCGAGCTGCGAGCTCAGAAACTGGTGCCGTTCTTCCAGGGCGGCGAACTCCTCCAGGGCCAAGGGATTGACCTTGCCCAGCGCTGCCAGTTCGCGCTCGGCCTTCTTCAGCCTCTTCTCCTGCTCGGCCCGTTGGAACGGGACACCTTCCACAACGGGGTCTCCGTTCGCGTCCACCGGTGCCCGGAGTTCCGCCCACTTGTCCGTGCTGCTTCCAGGGGGCAGCGGAACAGCCTGGTCGGGACCGTAGTCTGCCACGAGCTGCTCGGCCGAAAGCCCCAGCTCTTCGATAGACCGGGTTTCAAGGGCTTCGATGCGAAGCCGCTGCTGGGCCCGCGCCATCTCATCCTTGTGCACCGAGTCTGTGAGTTCGGCAAGCTCCCGGGCCAGGGCATCGTTTCCGGACCGGACTTCGGTGAGCTCCTTCTCGAGCTGCTCCCGAACCTGCTCCGCAAGATCGCGTTCGCGTCCGGCAAGGTCCACAGAGATGTCGAGGAAATGGAGCGTCTGCTCAACCGCCGACGCGACCGCCGCCGCACGATGGGCCTGGGCACGCCTTCGCTGCGCCCGCCGGGCCGCCTCTTCACGGGCACGCCGCTCGGTAGCGGCCGCCCGCTCAAGCGAAGCGGCGCGGTTACTGATGGCACCGAGCTGCTCCTCGGAGGTACGAAGGGCAAGCCTTGCGTCCGTTTCCACGGACCTGGCGATCCTGGCCTGGGCAGCGAGTTCGTCACGTTGATCCGTGGAAGGTTCCTCGTCAGGGGCTTCCTGGGCGGCGGCCAGACGTTCTGCGGCTACCTCAAGGTCCAATTGCGCGTCCGCGATATTCGCCTCGGCGCGCGCCATGGAGGAGGCGAGCCGCTCGCTTTCGCCTACGGCGCTCCGGAGGAGGGAATTGAGGTGGCCCAAGCGCTCCGCTACAGCGGCCAATCGGGCATCCGATTCGTGCAGCCGTTCCAGCGCCGCGTCGGCGCGGTCCTGGGCCTCGGCGCGTCGCGACTGGGCGCCGGCCAGGGCGAAGCGTCCACGTTCAAGACGAGCGGTGACCTCTTGAAGGCGGGCACCGGCGTCGTCCACTGCCGCCTGAATCTCCAGCAGCGATGGAGCCGTGGCAGAGCCGCCCATGACTGTCAGCGCCGTAAAGACATCACCCTCCAGCGTGACTGCCTTGATATGCGGCCGGTCATCGACCAGCGCTGCCGCTGCCCGGACGTCGTCGACGACGGCGGTCGCGGCCAGGAGCGCCAGGGCGCCTTGGGCCGAAGGGTCGGTGATGGAGACGACATCGGCGGCCCAGCGGCACCCGTCAGGAAGCCCAGGCTCGCCCGAGACCGCAGACGCGTCCGGAGCGGTTGTCGACGTCGGGTGGTTGGCCAAGAGGAGCGCCGCACGGCCTGCGTCGTCGTCCTTCAACAGAGCGATCGCGGCAATGGCACTACCGGAATCGGCAATGACCAACGCATCCGAGGCACTGCCCAGGGCCGCTGCAATCGCGGCCTCGTAGCCTGCTTCGATGGACACCATTGCAGCCAACGGACCGCGGATACCGTGGGCATCGGCCGAGAGGAGCCGTTCGGAGCCGTCCTTGCGGTTGAGTCCCAGTTGGAGGGCATCACGCCGCGCAGTAAGGGAATCCCTCTCGCGCACCGCTTCCCGCTCCGCTGCTTTCAATTCCTCGATTTCGGCGAGCACGGCATCCAGGACGTCATTGGCATCCTCGTACTCCGCGTCCAGGCTCTCCTCGCCGTCCTCGACGCCCGCTACCTGTGACTCGAGGGCGGTAAATTCGCTCTGTGCCTTGCGTCGGCGTTCATCGCCGGCTCCAAGGGACTCCCTGAGGCGTCCACGCTCAGCTTCCGCAGCCTCAGCGCGGGATCGGGCAGCCGCCACTTGACCTGCCAGCCGCGCAAGCCCTTCCCGGCGGTCGGCGGCCGCCCTGAGCATAGTGGTCAGTCGCTTGTCCTCCGCACCTGCGAGCGCCTCTGCGGCGTCCTTCGCAACCGTGGCTTCAAGGAGGGCTGCTTGTTTGGCAAGGATGTCGTGCTCCAGTGCCGCCTGTTCCCCGCGGACCCGCGCCGCCTGTTGCTCAAGGTGTTCGGGGTCGCGACCTGAGTCGGCGCTGGCTTCGGAGGAGCCAAGAAGCCGCCGGCGTTCGGTGGCCAGCGATCCGAGTGAACGCAGGCGCTCCCTGCCCGTGGACAGTTGGTACCAATGATCGCGAGCAGCGTTGAGGCGTGGAGTTGCTTCGGCGCCTTGTTGCTCCAGGGCTGCCTGGCGGCGCCTTCCCAAGCCCAGCCCGGCCTCAACAACCTGGCGGCGTTCCTTGAGCGCAGCTTCGTCGGCAACGTCCTGCTGGAGGGCAGTGGTCAATTGCACGAGGTCGTCGGCCAGAAGACGGGCTCGGGCATCCCGGACATCGAACTGCACGGTCTGTGCGCGGCGGGCTATTTCTGCCTGCTTGCCCAGCGGAGTGAGTTGGCGGCGTATCTCGGCGGTGAGATCCCCCAGCCGTGCAAGGTTGGCCTGCATGGCTTCCAGTTTGCGGACCGTCTTCTCTTTGCGTCGACGGTGTTTGAGGATACCCGCGGCTTCCTCAATGAAGCCCCGCCTGTCTTCGGGCGTCGCGTGCAGGACCCGGTCCAGCTGCCCTTGCCCCACGATGACGTGCATCTCGCGGCCGAGTCCGGAATCGGACAGGAGTTCCTGGATGTCCAGGAGCCTGCAGGGTGCTCCGTTGATGGCGTACTCGGATCCGCCGGTGCGGAAAAGCGTACGGGAGATGGTGACTTCGCTGTACTCGATGGGGAGCGCGTTGTCCGCATTGTCGATGGTCAGTGAAACGTGGGCACGGCCCAACGGGGGTCGTCCCGATGTGCCGGCAAAGATGACGTCTTCCATCTTGCCGCCGCGCAGGGTTTTGGCGCCTTGCTCCCCCATGACCCAGGCCAAGGCATCCACCACGTTGGATTTGCCCGAGCCGTTGGGACCGACGACTGCGGTGACGCCGGGCTCGAAGTCGAACGTCGTGGCCGACGCGAACGACTTGAATCCGCGGACAGTCAAACTTTTCAAATGCAAGGCGCTTCGGATCTCCTGGGTGGCCCGGGTGTCTATATCCCCTACAATCTACTGCGGTTTGAACGAAATCCACGGATCTGTAGCCGGAAAGCCTTGCGGCCGGCATGCCTGTTCCCTACACTCCTGCCAAGGGTTACTTGGCGCAATTCGTCCCGGTGATCCGGCTTCGACTTGGACCTCAGTCCTGTCAAGGCCGGATCCGGTCCAGATCTTCGGGACGACGGTCCAAGTGCAAAGCCCGATGTTCCATAACTGAAGATCTTGGTTTGACCCTGGCTGGGGAGCGGCAAGCAGGGAACGTGCGTGAAACCGCGGACCCGAATTCGCAATTGGCGTACCACTCCAGGAGTTACGATGCCCGGTCTTTCAGCTACCCGACCGCAGCGAGTCCTCAAGGGCTTTCTTGTGCCTTTGGTGATTGCCATGGTGGCGGCTTTGTTGCCCCTCACCGTGCCGGCGGCCGTCGCCGCCGGCCCTTGCGACCCGGTGGTGAACCTGGTGGCCTGCGAGAACTCCAAGACCGGAAGTCCGCCCTCTGAATGGGACATCAATGGTGCCGGCGACGACAGCATCCAAGGGTTCTCCACCGAGATCAGCGTCAACGCCGGCCAACCCATCCGCTTCAAAGTCGACACCAGCGCCCAGAGCTACACGATCGGGATCTACCGCACCGGCTGGTACGGCGGCAACGGAGCCCGCAAGATCGCCGATGTGACGCCGTCGGTTCTGCGTCAAAACCAGCCGGCATGCCGGAGTGACATCACCACCGAACTGTATGACTGCGGGACCTGGGCTGTTTCTGCAACCTGGCAGGTCCCGGCCACTGCGGTCTCGGGTGTCTATATCGCGTTGCTGACGCGGCCCGATACGGGTGCGAAGAGCCACATTACGTTCATCGTGCGCAACGACGGCAACCACTCGGCGGTCGTTTTCCAGACCGCTGACCAGACCTGGCAGGCCTACAACACCTATGGAGGCTCGGACTTCTACCAGGGTGCAGCGAACGGCCGGTCCTACAAAGTCAGCTACAACCGTCCCATGGCAACCAGGGACGGCCCTGGAGGCAGGGACTTCTACTTCTCCAATGAATACCCGATGGTGCGTTTCCTGGAGCAGAACGGTTACGACGTCAGCTACATCAGTGGCCTCGACGCCGATCGAAGCGGCGCGGAGCTCCTGAACCACAAAGTGTTCCTGTCCGTGGGCCACGACGAGTACTGGTCCGGACCTCAGCGGGCCAATGTCACAGCTGCCCGTGACGCGGGAGTGAATCTGCAGTTCCTTTCCGGCAATGAAATGTACTGGCATACACGGTTCGAGGCGTCCACGGTGGACGGAGCCGCCAACCGGACGCTGACCTGCTACAAGGAGACCTGGGGGAACGGCAAGATTGATCCCAGTACTGTGTGGACCGGCACGTGGCGGGACCCCCGCTTTGCGTCCCAGGCCAACGGCGCAGGCCTCCCGGAGAACGGCCTGACTGGGACCCTGTACATGTCCAACCACTCGGACCTGCCGGTGACGGTCAGCGCCGAGGAAGGGAAAACCAGGCTCTGGCGGAACACGTCGCTGGCTACGATGCCGGCCGGCTCCTCCGCGGCCCTTGCGCCCCACACAGTGGGGTACGAATCCAATGAGGACCTGGACAACGGGTTCCGGCCGGCAGGCCTGGTCCGGCTCTCAACCACCGTTGGCAGCGTCCCCGAGTACCTTCAGGACTTCGGGAACACCGTGGCTCCAGGCAGCACCACCCACAACGTCACGTTGTACCGGGCCGCCAGCGGCGCCTTGGTGTTCTCAGCGGGCAGCGTCCAATGGACATGGGGTCTGGATCAGGAGCACGACGGCGACGGCGCCGCGGCCGACGCTCGCATGCGTCAGGCGCAGGTCAATCTCCTTGCCGACATGGGCGCGCAGCCTGCCACCCGCGCAGCAGGCCTGGTTGCTGCTGTGGCCAGCACTGACACCACCAAGCCCACAACAGCCATCACCGCCCCGGCCAACGGCGCGACCGTGGCCCAAGGAAGCAGCGTCACCGTGACGGGAACAGCCGCCGACACCGGCGGCGTGGTGGCCGGCGTCGAGGTTTCAACCGACGGCGGGACCACTTGGCACCCTGCCCAGGGCAAGCAGAGCTGGAGCTACACCTATATCCAGAAGGGGCTTTCCACGGCCACCATCCAGGCCCGGGCCATCGATGACAGCGCCAACATCGGGACCGCTGCCACCAGGAACCTCACCCTCAGCGGCCCCTACAGCGTCTTCGGCCAAACTGTTCCGGTGGTCAAGGATTCCGGAGACGGCGGAGCCTACGAAATGGGTCTTCGCTTCACTCCTTCAGTAGACGGCTTCATCACCGGCGTCCGCTTCTACAAGAGCGCAGCCAACACCGGAACACACACAGGCTCTTTGTGGAGCGCCACCGGCGAGCGCCTTGCCACGGCGACGTTCACCAACGAAACGGCTTCCGGCTGGCAGTCCGTGCTCTTCGCCCAAGCTGTCCCGGTGGCAGCTGGCCAGAAGTACACGGCCTCGTTCTGGGCACCCAACGGCCATTACGCCACCAAGGACTACCAATGGGCCACCTTCGGTTCCACGGACGCGCCCTTGAAGGTGGCAGGAGGCTTCGGAGCTGAACCGGCAGGCGTGTACAGCACTTCCCCTGGCTTCCCGACGTCGAGCTTCAACGGCGGCAACTACTTCGCTGACGCATTGTTCAGCACCGTGGACTCCAGCCCCATGACGGTGTCCGGGCATTCACCGGCCCCCTCGTCGTCGAGCATTCCGGTCAATACCAAGGTGAGCGCGGTGTTCTCCAAGCCCGTGACGGCCGCCAGTGTCCAGCTGACGTTGCAGTCGCCGTCGGGTCCGGTAGCCGGAACCACCGCTTACGACGCCGCCACGCGGCGGGCGACGTTTACGCCGTCGAGTGCCCTTGCGTTCAGTACCCAATTCACCGCCACCCTCGCCGGCACTGATTCCGTCGGCGGTCCGGTGACCGCAGGCGGGACCTGGTCCTTCACGACCGCGGCAACCCTCCCCGTTCCGGGAGCCTGCCCTTGCAGTTTGTTCGACGACTCCGTCACTCCGGGCATCGCCGAGCTCCGTGAGGGTGTTCCGGTGACGCTTGGAGTGAGGTTCTCCAGTGTTTCGGCCGGGCAAGTAGTGGGCATGCGCTTCTACAAGTCGGCAGGAAACACCGGCACCCACAACGGCGCCCTGTACACAGCTGCCGGCCAGCAGTTGGCAACTGTCGCGTTCACCAATGAGAGCGCCTCCGGGTGGCAGACGGCAATGTTCAGCCAGCCCGTCCAGATGGCTGCGAACACGGACTACATCGTGTCCTACAAATCCTTGACCGGAACGTATTCGGCCACGGCCAACGGATTCGGTTCGGGCATGAGCGTCGGGCCTCTGCGGGCGGCGTCGGATGCCGGGGCGTACACCTACAGCGGTGACTTCGCTGCTTCGCGGTCCACTGCCAGCTACCTGGTGGACGTGGTGGTAACGGTACCCAACACACCGTTTACGGTGGGTTCGCAGTCGCCGCAGCCGAACGCGTCCAGTGTTCCCCTGAATACTGCCGTCAGCGGCATATTGTCTGAGGCCGCAGTGGCTTCCAGCGTTACGTTGGCTGTGAAGGTCACCAACGGTGCGGCAGTGGCGGGGTCCACCACGTACGACTCCGCGACACGCAAAGTCACGTTTACTCCGACTTCGGCGCTGGCAGCTGGAACGTCGTACACGGCTACGGTGACTGCAACCGCGGTTTCCGGACAGCCGATGTCCGCGGGCGGGACTTGGACGTTCACCACTGTTCCTGCCCCACGGACGCCGGGCGTGTGCCCCTGCACGCTCTACCAGGACACTGTCACCCCGACGACTCCAGATGCCAACGACGGCGTGTCGTTGTCACTGGGAGTGAGGTTTGCCAGTGACACGGCCGGCCAAGTCACCGGCGTGCGCTTCTACAAGGCGGCCGGCAACACGGGTACCCATACCGGTTCCCTCTTCACGTCCGCCGGACAACTGCTCGCAACGGTCACGTTCACCAATGAGTCCAGCTCGGGCTGGCAGACGGCTACTTTCAGCCAGCCGGTGAACATCGACGCCGACACTGAATATGTGGTGGCGTACAAGGCCCCCACCGGGAAGTACTCCTACACAGCCGGCGGGTTCGGCGAAGGCTTCACCAGCGGGCCGCTGCGCACAGCCGCTGACTCGGGTGCCTTCGCGTACAACAGCGACTTCCCCAACTCATCATCCACCGCCAGCTACCTGGTGGACCTGGTGTTCACGGTGGCCGCACCGCCGTTGGCTGTTGCGGAACAGGTGCCGGCACCCGGAGCCACCAATATCCCAACGGATGTGAAGCCGTCCATCACCTTCTCATCGGCAATCCAAACAGGGGCATCGTTCACGTTGACAGCGAACGGGGCATCCGTGGCAGGCACAGCGGCGCTCTCGGCTGACAACCGGACGATCACGTTCACTCCGGCGGCAGCGCTGCCTTCCAGCACTGCCATTACGGCGAGCGTGGCGAACGTCGTCTCCCAACAAGGCCAGACACTCCCCACCACCACCTGGCAATTCACCACTGCCAGCCCGGCGGTGCAGCAGTCCACCATCTTTGGATCGTTGCTCCCCCAGGTGGTCTCGGGCACTGACTTCTCGCCGGTGGAACTGGGAACTGCGTTCACAGTCTCCCAAGCGGGGAATGTCACCGGAATCCGTTTCTACAAGGGAACGGGCAACTCGGGGACCCATGTGGGCTCGTTGTGGAATTCCGCGGGTACACGCCTGGCGCAGGTAACCTTCACCAATGAAACGGCCACGGGCTGGCAAACGGCCACGCTATCAACGCCAGTGGCCCTGGTGACAGGCCAGACGTACGTCGTGTCCTACAGGGCTCCCAACGGGCGGTACTCCTACACCTCCGGCTTCTTCAACCAAGCCTGGACAAGCGGGGTGTTCACCGCTGTGGGACCGAACAACGGCCGTTACCGGTATGGTTCCGGTGGCGTCATGCCGGCCAGCTCTTGGAACGCTACGAACTACTTCGTTGACGTGGTGTACTCCTCGGCCGCTCCCGCCCAGGCTCAAACGCAAGTAGCAACTCCTTCGCCGACGCCTACTCCGACACCCACACCTACTCCGACACCGGCACCAACAACAGCGGCCCCAACAGCAACTGCGACGCCAACCGCCTCTCCGAGTCCAAGTCCGTCACCATCGCCGAGTCCCACCCAATCCGGTGGCTTGCTCTGCGGCCTGCTGCGGATCTGCTGAGGTCCTTGACAGCTGCCTGACTTCCGCTGACGTCCAGCCCCTGAACTCCGGGCCGGGCGCCAGCGGAATCATGTTTGCCACAGTGCATTCAGGGGACAGTGCACTCAGCGGATGACGCTGGGCGACCACGCGTGGGCGATGAAAAGGGCCGCCTGGGAGCTTGGATCCGTACCCAACTTCCAAATGTTGCTGTCCCCTTCGACCGTGTCATCGGCCAACCCGTACAGCAGGTTCTCGTTGTCCAACCACTCGATCTGGTCATCGACGCTGCGCTTCTCGGACAGCACCGTTTCCTGTCCGGTGGCCAGGTCAAGAAGAGCGACCTTCCAATGCGCGGCCAGCGCCCCGCCGTCGTTCTTCTTGTACGCGATCCGCGTGCCGTCAGGCGAAAGCGACGGGCATTCCACATTGTCGTGGACGGCGGTCAGGGTCTTGGCTGAAAGGCTCCCGCGAACAAGCCAGATACGCCCGGAAGACGCCGCAGTGGCGTAGAAAACGTCACTCTGGCCAGGGGCGAAGGTAACTCCCCAAATGTTCCTGTCCGAGGCCGCCAGGCGCTCCCCGTTCACCATCAGGGCAAAGTCCTCGAGGTTTCCCGAACCGCCCGAAGGAAGGCTGATTTCGGTGGCCGTGGAGAACCCCGCTGTTGCGTAGGAGTGACCCGTGACGAACACCGTGGTGGCAATCATGGACCCGTCCGGGCTGATCCTGGTCCGGCTGGGTATCCCCGGGAGGGGCCAGGCCCGCTGCTGCTGCCAGTCCCGGTTGAGGACCACGGCTTCAAATGCCGTCACCAATCCCCTGTTCGTCTTGAGGCACACCACGCTGGAGGCCGTTCCGTAGACGCGGTCGCATTCCTGCTCACTGACCGCACGGGTTCCGTCCGGAGCTGACAAAGGAACTGTTGCGGCGTTCCCGTAGCCCTGCCCCGATGCCGTGTTCCGGAACACGACGAACGGCACCGCTGGAAGCGGCTGGCCCGCCTGGACTCCCACGGAGGGCGCTGCAGTCCGGCTCTGCTCGAAACGCTGGTACGCACCAACGGCGTAAACCCCGGCAGCCCCGAGCACGAGCGCCGTGACGGCCAAGAGGACACCCCAACGTACCTTTCCTCCGGCAAGCAGCCCGCTCATGCGTTGCCCGAAACAGGCTTCACACCCGGCAGGATAAACAGAACTGCCACTACCGCGCAGGCCAACAGGATCCCGGCCACCACCATGGCCGTGGACGCGCCCACGGCAAACCACAGCACCCCGAAACCCGCCGAAGCAAGCATTCGGCTCAGGGCCACCACGGTTTGCGCGGAGGCGATACCGGTGGCAAGCTTCCCCGGTGGCGTGAGCTGGCCTGCCAAGGCTGCCAGGACGCCATCCGTCGCCGCGTAGAAGGCACCCAGGAGGACAAGGCAACCCAGAGTCACCCAGAGTCCGCCGAAGGGAGCGGCCGCCATGAGATACGTGGCAAGCAGGGCGATATGTCCACCGACGAAGACCGGCACTTTGCCCACCCTGTCGGCCAACCGTCCCAGCGGAACCGCGAAGGCCAGGAACACCACATTGGTGCCTACGAACAGCAGGGGAAACCATTGAACCGCAAAGGAATCCCTGTCCTGCAACACCAGGTAGATGAAGCCATCCCCAATGGTCACTAGGCCCAACAGACCTGCGGCGATCAGCAACTTCCCCAAGCCGGGTTCCCTCAGGTGGCTCCAGGAGAACGCAAAGAGCCGCCGTCCTGCCCCTTCCTCCACACCCTTCAGCCCGCGGGCCCTCATGTCCGGCACGACGAGGGCCAGGACGGCCACACCGATCACTGCGAACGCGAGGGACACCACAAAAACCGTGCTGAAACCGTTCGGAATCATCAGCAACACGAAGAAGGCGATCAAAGGTCCGGCCGCGGCCCCGATATTGTCAAGCATCCTGTGAACGCCAAAGGAACGGGCCAGATGCTGAGGCTGGGCGGACACCGTGATGAGGGCATCGCGCGGGGCCGTGCGGATTCCCTTTCCGATCCGGTCTGCTGTCACGATTGCCGCTACCGCCCAGAAACCCCCGGCGAACAGGAAACCGATCCTGGCCACCATGGACAATCCGTAGCCGGCCAACGCGATCCGTTTGGGGTGGCCGCTGCGATCGGCAGCCCATCCGGCGGCAATTCTGACGATCGCACTGGCGCCCTGGTTGATGCCGTCAATGAAACCGAACGCGATGGTGGACAACCCCAGAAAGCCAGTCACATACAGCGGGAGAATCGCCGTGACCGATTCGGAGGACACATCCGTCACCATGCTCACGATGCCAAGCCACAAAATTACGGGGGACAAACGAAACGGCACTTCGCTCGATAGTGCCGTTCCCCCGCCTTGCGACTTGTCCCGTTTGCCGCCACTGCGATCCGAGAGAGAAATGTACATAGCCGCCCCTAGTCCGCCGTCGTGTGCAGGCTGCCCAAAAGCTGAAAGCGTGAGCTGCCGGTTCCCGTCGTCGACACCGAAACCGTCACGGTGTCTGTCCCCCGCACGAACCGGGCCGCCACCGCTCCGTCTGCGGCCGGCGCGTCCTCGGACCAGAATCCGTGGGCAACCAATGATTCCCGGAATGATCCCAGCACCTCAGACTGCGGCTTGGCGATGATGCCGTCGGCGGTGAGTTGCAGGACATCGCCGGACGTGGAGACGGAGGTCGAGCCAATAGTGGTCCCTGAGGGCAAGGACACCACCCCGGCGGGCCAGCCATCCACCAGCTCACCGTCCGCCGTGCCCGGTTGGGGCAGGGCACCCGTGATGAGCGGAGCTGGTGCTGATGGTTCGGGCAGCCCGGTGGGACTGGCAGTTACCGGTGGAAGCACTTCAAGCGGTTTGGCAGTGGCAGCACCGCCGTTCTCGCCGGCACCGCCACCCTGGCTGCCGCTGCCGTCGGTGCTGTTCCCGTCACCGTTCGACGCCGGGCTTCCCGACGTCGGAGCGCCGGCGCCGGCGCTGCTGGAGCCGGAGCTGCCCGGAGTCGGATTCGGGCTGGCCGAGGTTGACGTACCGGCGGAAGTGGCGCCTGGCTTTCCAGCCATTTGGTCAAGCACTATGGCGACGGCGGCGATCAGCACAGCCAGGCAAACACCCGCTATGACCAGCCGCCGCGCAATCATGGCTTTCCTGGTGTCTGTGCGCCCGTGGGCGCTGCGTGCGGCGTCCTGTCAGGAATGATCGCGGGTAGAACTGACGCCACCCACATTGTGGTGGCGTTGGACCTTGCGATGGCGATTCGAAGCGCCAAGCTTTTCATGGGGACAGTCTGCCATTGCGGTCCGGATTCCGGAACAGTTTTGGCCCTACCATCGTCCGTTCCGTGGCCGCGGTTGGCACACAGGGCACGTATAAGAGGAACGGTTCATGAATTGTTCCCTTTTAATGACACTGTTCAGGCCAATTGCCTCACAGCGTCCGCACAATTCGCCGGCCCGTCCGTAGGCATTAAGCGACCGCGCGAAATACCCGGAATCGCCGTTGACGTTCACATACAGAGAATCGAAGCTGGTCCCGCCGACAGCGAGGGCAGCGTTCATGACGTCTTTCGCGGCATCCACCAGGCGCTCGGCATCCCCGCGGCGCAGCGTATCCGTAGCCCGGGCGTAATGGAGGCGGGCGCGCCACAATGCCTCGTCCGCGTAAATGTTTCCGATTCCGGAAATGACGGATTGGTCCAGCAAGGCCCTCTTCAGCCCCGTCTTCCGGCTCTTGACCTTGCGGTAGAACGCGTCAAACGAAAAGTACGGATCCAGGGGATCCCTCGCGATGTGCGCCGCTTCTTCCGCGATCTCCGGCAGGGGCGTCTCGCCCAATCCACCAGGACCGTTGTCAGCCGTGGGTACCAGGGACGTGACGAACAGGCCTCCGAAAATACGTTGGTCCACGAACCTCAGCTGCTCAGGCATGCCGTCCACCGGGCTGAGGCTGATCCTCACTTTGAGGTGCTTCTCATCCGGCACGCCAGGGTCCTGCATGAGCAATTGGCCGCTCATTCCCAGATGCGCCATCAAGGCAACCTTGGGCAAGCTTCCAGTGCTGTTTTGGCCCACAGGGTCCATGGCCAACGGCATCCAGAGAAATTTGCCACGCCGGACGACATCCAGGACGGTGGCGTGCTCAAGGTTCCCGATGAAGTCTTCCGTGCCCAGGGCGTGCCTGCGGATGGAGCGCGGGTCCAGGACATCGACCCCAGTGATGGAGCGGCCCCGGACCCAACGGGCCAGGCCGCGGCGGACCACTTCTACTTCGGGAAGTTCAGGCATGCGTCAGGCGGAAGCGGGACCGGCAGGAGCTTGGTCCAAGGCAGAGAGGGCACGCCACGCGTCAGCGGCTGCTTCCTGTTCAGCTTCCTTCTTGGAATGACCCGAGCCACGGCCGTAAGGTGTTCCGCCGATGTTGAGCACGGCCTCGAAAGTGCGGGCGTGATCCGGACCGGAGCCTTCCACGGCATAGTGGATGGCCCCAAGCTGGCGGCTGGCCGTGAGCTCCTGGATGCTGGTCTTCCAGTCAGTCCCTGCGCCCAGTGCGCCGGCGTCCTTGAGCAACGGGCCCACGAGACGCATGACCAGCTGGCGGGCGGTCTCGATGTCGTTCGAGAGGTACGTGGCCCCGATCAGGGCTTCCATGGTGTCGGCCAGAATGGAGGCTTTGTTCTTGCCATCGGTCAGCTTTTCGCCTTGACCGAGGTAAATGAACTCGCCGATGCCGATTTCCCGACCAATTCCCGCCAAAGCACGCGTACTTACGACGGCGGAGCGTCGCTTGGCGAGCTCGCCTTCAGGAAGCGAGGGGTTCTCACGGTAGAGAGAATCAGTGACGGAGAATCCCAGGATGGAGTCGCCGAGGAACTCAAGGCGCTCGTTGGTGGGGATCCCACCGTTCTCATACGCGTATGAGCGATGTGTCAGAGCAAGACGAAGCGTCTCGGTGTCAATGGAGACACCGAGACGCTTCAGAAGCTCTTCAGTTGAAGACATCCTTAGTCAGCCTGTACGGCAGATTAGGCGTCTGCGACCTTGCGGCCCTTGTATTCAAGGAACAGCGCGGTGCCGGCGGAGTCGGTAACGACCTTAGCCTGGTGCGGCAGGCTGTAAGTAACCTGTCCGTTTTCAACGGTCTTGACCAGGGTGGGGGCAGTTGCCTTCCACTGGGCACGGCGGGCGCGTGTATTTGCGCGAGACATTTTCCGCTTGGGAACAGCCACGGCTATCTCATTTCTCTCTTAGACGAACACTTACTAATCGGTTTGCCGGTCAGTCTTAGCCATTTCAGCTAGGGCAGCCCAGCGAGGGTCAATGACCTCGTGGTGGTGCCCCGGCTCGTCTTCCAGGCGTGCTCCGCATTCGGAGCAAAGGCCCTGGCAGTCTTCCCGGCACACCGGCTGGAACGGCAGCATAGTGACAACTGCGTCCCGCAACACCGGCTCAAGATCGATTAGATCGTACTCGACTCGACGTTGCTCTTCATCGTCTTCTTCACCTGAAAGCTCAAGGCCTTCGTAGAAGAAAAGTTCTTGCACATTGACCTCAAGGTCATACGCAAGGGGATCCAGGCATCGACCGCATTCGCCGGTTACTTCGACGATCGCGGATCCGGATACCAGAATTCCTTCGTGTACGGCCTCAAGACGAAGATCCAGCTCGATATCCGAGCCTTCCTTTACGCCAATGAGCGCCACACCAAGGTCACTTGGCGCAGGTACATGCTCGTTGAGTGTCCGCATGGTCCCTGGACTGCGTCCAAGGTCCTTGACTACCAACGCCAAGGGCGAACTTGCATCTCGCTTAATGAGAACTCCTGTAGAACATATGACCGACGTACCATCTTAGCCTGATCACGGTTGAGGACTCAAACCGACGCCCGGGCGCACGTAAATGCACGGCGGATTCGGTTGGGGCGCTTTCCATGAAGGCGCGAGGTACCCATAAAGACTACCCCTTGCGGGGCGGTTCCGTTGCAGACTCACCCGCGAGAAGCCGCTTCAACACGGATTTAGGAACGAAATCGGAGATATCGCCGCCCAGCACGTTGACCTCTTTGATCAGGGTGGACGAAAGATGGACGTAATGGGCTTCCGCCGGCAAGAACACAGTTTCGACGCCGGCCAGCTGGCGGTTCATGGTGGCCATGGGCAGTTCGTAGTCGAAATCGGAGGACGAGCGTAGCCCCTTGACGATCGCCGAGATGCCCCTGTGACGGCAGTACTCGGCCAGCAATCCCTCACCCATGGGTTCCACGATGATGCCCCGCAACGATGCGAGGGTTTCGCGGGCCATCTCCATGCGGTCTTCCAAGCTGAAACGGTACTTCTTGGCGTAGTTGGTGGACACAGCCACGATGACCTCGTCGAACAACCCGGCCGCCCGGGCAATGACTTCAAGGTGTCCGTTGTGGATGGGGTCAAAGGATCCAGGGCATACCGCACGTCTCATGACACGAACCTACCCCATAGCTTTGCCGGGATACCATGGCTCACATGGCATCGGCAGGCAGCAGCGCACCAGCAAGTACCAACGTCGGCGGAAGCCCGGCACCCTGGCAACGGGCCGCCACTGGAGCCAACCTCCTCTCCCCGGACGGCCGATTGGGAGTGACCATCTTCGAGGAGATGACCACGTTGGCCATCTCCACTGGAGCAATAAACCTCGGGCAAGGGTTTCCCGATGAAGACGGGCCCGCAGAAATCAAGGCAGCAGCGCAATCGGCAATCGCCGCAGGGGCAAATCAGTACGCCCCGGGCAAGGGCATCCCTGCGCTCAGGGAAGCCGTCTCGACACACCAGCAACGCTTCTACGGACTGGCCCCCGATCCCGAGACTGAAATCCTGATCACCACCGGTGCCACGGAGGCCATCGCTGCCTCACTCCTGGCTTTCGTCCAACCGGGAGACGAAGTACTGACGTTCGAGCCCTTCTACGACTCGTATGGGGCCATCATCGGGATGGCAGGAGCAAAGCACGTCACGGCCCCCCTGTTGGCCCCGGATTTCCTGCCGGACCTCAGTGCCTTGGAAGGGGCCTTCAGCAGCCGGACCAGGGTTGTCCTCCTGAACAATCCGCATAACCCCACCGGCGCCGTCTTCCCTCAAGAGACCCTGGCGAAGATCGTGGAACTGGCCGCCAAATACGACGCCTTGATTGTTTCGGATGAAGTCTATGAACACCTGACGTTCGGCGTCCCGCACATCCCCATCGCCTCATTGCCGGGAGCTGCCGAGCGAACCCTGACAATCTCCTCCGCTGGAAAGACATTCTCCTTTACTGGTTGGAAGATCGGCTGGCTCAGTGGCCCGGAGCACTTGGTAGCCGCTGTCCGCACCGTGAAACAATTCCTCACCTACAGTTCGGGCACTCCCTTCCAAAGTGCCATTGCCGTGGGGCTGGCGCTTCCCGACGACTTTTACACCGGCATCGCTGAGACTCTGCGACACAAACGCGACATTCTTGCCCGGGGCCTGAGCGCTGCGGGATTCGGTGTGTACACACCGAGCGGTACGTACTTCATTAACGTGGACACTGCGCCCCTGGGCATCAGCGACTCAGTGGACCTCGCCAGACGCCTTCCCGGACTCGTCGGAGTCGCTGCCATTCCGGTCCCTGTCTTCTGCCACCCTGAAGGTGCCGAACGGACCCGCAGCCTTCTGCGCTTCGCTTTCTGCAAGAAAACGGACGTACTGGAAGAGGCCGCGGAAAGGCTCGCAACACTTAAGGACCGGCTCTGAACCCGATCAGCTCCGGCCAGCACAAGGCCAGCCGTTTCCTCCGCACCACGGGCCAGCACGCCACAATCGACGCCGACTCCCTGATCGAGGGCAGCTTCATCCTGAGCATCGGCGGCGCTGAGCAGTCACACGTGAACCTGGCGGACCCGGCCGATATCTTCTACGAGTACCTGCGCAGAATCGGGCATATTGTGGATCTGGCCGCAGAACCGGGCGTTCCCGTCAGTGTCCTGCATCTTGGCGCCGGAGCACTCACGCTGGCGCGGTACATCCAAGCAACACGACCCGGCTCGGAACAATACGCCGTTGAACTTGAGCGTGAACTTCTGGACTTCGTCCTCCAGAACCTCCCGATGCCTGAGGGCACCAGCCTGCACGCCCACATCGGCGACGCCCGCGACGCCTTGGCGGACCTCCCCGCCCAGGTGGGATTCGACGTCGTAATTCTCGATATCTTTTCCGGTCCGGAAGCACCCGCCCATATCGCCTGCCGCGAGTTCTATGAAGAAGCCGCGGCACGGCTGAACCCGGAGGGCGTGCTGATCGTCAATGTGGGGGACGAACCTGCGCTGACGCTCGTTCGTAGCCAGGTCGCCGCCCTGCGCCAAGCAATGCCGGACGTCGCCGCGTTCGCCGAAACGGGAATGTTCGCCGGCCGCTATCCGGGCAACATCATCCTGGCAGGAACGCGAAAGCCCTGGCCCGCGGAGTGGACCACGCAACTCCTGGCCCGCGGCCCGCATCCGGCGTCGGTCCTCACCGGCGTGGACCTTGACCGGATCAGCGGCTAGCCGCAACGCGGGTCAGACAGGTTCTGCGAACCACAGCTTGGTTTCGCCGTATTTCTTGTCGGCGAAACATTCCAGGCCTTCGGGCCACCCAGGCTCGGAACTTCGCGAACTCCGCTCCACCACCACCACAGCGGCGTCGTCCAGATGCGGCGCCAACTTGGCCAGCACGGAGCTAAGCGCCTCTTCTTCCAAGGGATAAGGCGGATCAAGGAACACCAGGTCCCACACGTCCTGCTCCCCGGCCCGCTCAAGGAATGACTCCACCTTGGACCGGTGGACGGAAACCTTCCTGCTGCCCAGGATCTGGTTCACCATGGTGGCGTTGCGCTGGCAAACCTCGCTTGCCTTGGCATCGAATTCCACCAAATCCACAGTCCGGGCACCCCGGCTGGCGCTCTCAAGCCCCAAGGATCCTGACCCGGCATAGAGATCCAAAACCCGGGCATCGCCAATGACAGCGAGGGACTCCAACCGGGAAAACAATGCTTCCTTGACCCGGTCCGTGGTGGGCCGCGTGGCCGTTCCTGGAACGCTGGTCAGCGGATTGCCACCGGCCGCTCCGGAGATGATGCGGCTCAATTTTTCATTCCGTTCGATGCGCCGGGCCTGCGTGGATCACTAACCGCGTTCAAGGAACGCCTCCTTTTCGGGGTTCAAGTACTCGTCTATTGCGGCCGCCAGAACCGGCTGGCGCTGCAGCGCCGGATCCTCGGCCACCAAACTTTGCGCATCCGTGCGTGCGCGGGCAATGATGTCCTCATGTTCCAGGACACGGAGCAGCTTCAGGGTTGAGCGTCCGCCGGATTGGGAGGCCCCCAGGATGTCGCCCTCCCGGCGCAGCTTCAAATCTTCCTGGGAAAGTTCGAAGCCGTCAGTTGTGGAGGCAACGGCCTCCAAGCGCCGACGACTCGGATGTCCCGGTTCCAGCGTAGTCACCAACAGGCACGTTCCCGGCAATCCGCCGCGACCCACCCGGCCCCGCAACTGGTGGAGCTGAGAAATCCCAAAGCGGTCGGCATCCAGGATCACCATCAGGGTTGCGTTGTGGACATCCACGCCCACCTCGATGACCGTGGTGGAAACCAGGACTTTGGTGTGGTTGGCTGCGAATGACGCCATGGTCTCGGTCTTCAGTTGCGGATCCTGCCGGCCATGAAGGGGCGCCACGGGTACGCCGGCCAGGGATGGCTCCTGCGACAGGCTTTCGACGACAGCGGTCACGGACGCAAGCTCCCGCGCAGGGCCTTCGTCCGCGAGGTCCGCCTCGCTTGGCTCAACCTCCCCTGGGCTGAAATCACCGTCGTCGTCTGAGCCAATCTTGGGGCACACCACATAAACCTGGTGACCCGACTCAACTTCCTCGCGTGACCGTTTCCAGATCCTGTCCGCCCATCCGGGGTTCTCCGCGAGCCCCACCACATGTGTGGAAATGGGGGCACGGCCCGCAGGAAGCTCATCAAGGATAGAGGTCTCAAGGTCTCCGAAGACCGTCATCGCCACTGTGCGGGGAATCGGGGTAGCCGTCATCACCAGCAGGTGGGGCGGCCGCTGAGCCTTGGCCCGCAGGGCATCACGCTGCTCCACTCCGAAGCGGTGCTGCTCATCCACCACGATCAATCCGAGGTCCTGGAAGCTGGTCTTGTCGCTCAGCAGGGCGTGGGTGCCGATCACTATTCCGGCGTTTCCCGAGGCAGCATCCAACATGGCCTGTTTCCTGGCCGCAGTCGGCATGGAGCCGGTCAGCAACGTCACTTGAACGGCCTTCTGCGCGGAGTCCCCGCCCAGCATGCCTGCGCCGCCGAACATGGGCTCGCGTGCCAGTGGGCCCAGAGTCCTGCGGATGGAGTCGAAATGCTGGGCCGCCAGAACCTCTGTAGGCGCCAAAAGTGCAGCCTGTCCCCCGGCGTCCACCACCTGCAACATGGCACGAAGAGCAACTATGGTCTTGCCCGACCCCACTTCTCCTTGCAGAAGCCTGTTCATGGGGTTGTCCCGCGCAAGTTCTTCCGCGAGCGTCTTTCCGACGGCGGATTGGCCGGCGGTCAGGGTGAACGGCAGGTTTTGGTCGAAACCGGTCAGCAGGCCTCCGGCAAGCGGGCGACGTGCGGTTGCTTCTTCAGCAGCGAGCTGCGCCCTGCGCCGGGCCAAGGCCGTCTGCAGGACCAGGGCCTCCTGGTAGCGGAAGCGTGCCTGGGCCCGCTGCCAGTCCTTGTTGGTCTCCGGTGAATGGATCAGGCGGTACGCCTCTGCCACGCTGAGCAACCCGTCCCTGCGCACTATCGTGCGTGGGAGGGGATCTTCCAGGGCGTCCAAGTCCATGGTCTGCAGCAGCGCTGAGATGACCTTATGAATGGACCAACTGGTCAGCTTCGCCGTTGCCGGATACACCGGGATGGGCATGGCTGCCAGCTTCTCCGGATCCATGGAACCTTCGGCTTCCGGGTCCTCATCCAGGAGCAGGAAGTCCGGGTTCGTCAGGCCCAGCGCGCCACCGTAGCGGCTCACCTTGCCCGAGAACATGGCCCGACGTCCTGGAAGGAGCTCCGCCTTGGCCCGGAAACCATTGAAGAAGCTGACTTTCAGTGTGCCTGCGGCGCTTCCTCCGACCTCGTCAGTCACCACGACATCGGTGATTGACCCACGTCGGGCACGCATTTGGCGCGAGGTGTTGGACAAGACACGGGCAATCAGCGTGACTTCTTCGTCCAGGGGGAGGTTGCTGATGGGCGTCAGTTCACCGCGGGTCAGGTAGCGTCGCGGAAAGTAGTTCAGCAGGGAGCCGGTGGTGCTCAGGCCGAGGTGCTTTTCAATGACGGCCGCAGACCTCTTGCCGATTCTGCGCTCGAGGGGCAGTTCCAGCTCAGTATTCATGCCGTGATTGGCCCGGAACGCTGCTGGATTCCTGGTTGTAGGCCGGCTCCTGCCGGGTATCGCGTGGCACTGCCAACTGGCTGACGGCTATGTCCGTGGGATCTCCCAGCGAGCGGATCAGGGCGACTGCGGGTTCGGGATCCGGGACATGGACGTGCACGCGCCAGCGGTAACTGGCTTCGACCGTGGATTCGTCGTCATCGTCCTGGCCGGTTGTGCCGCCCACTTGGCTCATGATCACGGAATCCCCCATCTCATCAAGGCGTTGCCGGAGGATGGCAGCGTTCAGGGGCGAGAGGCTGATAGTGCACATGACTTCCACGCCATCGTCCGCCGGCATGTGCTCATGGATGTGGGGATCCTGCAGCTTGTAGCCGTGAAGTCCGTCCAAGAGTTCATCCTGGAGCTCCTCGCCGAGGACAGCTGAGCGGAGGCAGTCCAGCACCAGCAACATGCCCACGCCGCCGGCGTCCACAACGTGCGCCTCATGCAGTTGCGCGAGCTCGTCCTCGGTGCGGACCACGGCTTGGAAGGCTGCTTCCACGACGGCGTCGAGGGAAAGACCGAGTGCGTGGTTGCTGTCATCGCCGTTTTGGGAGTCGTCTACGGCCTGGGCCGCCCGGGCCGCCGCTTCAAGGACCGAAAGCATGGTGCCGGAGACGGGGTCGCTCAAGGCAGACCAGGCCCTGATTTGCGCCCGGTTGAGCGCTGTGGCGAGGAGGGGGGCGCTGAGCCGCGCCTTGCCAACAAGCGGTTCAGCTGCGGCGCACAGGAAAACGGCGAAGAGAGTGCCCGAGTTGCCCCGCGCCTGCTCCATGGCTGCCTGCCCGGCACGGGACAGAAGCGCGCCGACATCGTTGCCCGGATCAGTGGGGGCGGGCGCGGTACCTCCCAGGGACGCCACGGCAGCCCGAACGGTGAGGTAGAGGTTGGTGCCGGTATCGCCGTCAGCTACGGGGAAGATGTTGATCGCGTTCAGGCGGTCGCTGTGGTTGCCGAGGACCACCTCCGCTTTGCTGAGCCAGCGCTTCATGGCGTGCGAATTCGCGGCGATCTTAGTCTGCAAAGTGATCCCATCCAACGGTGTCAGCAGCTTGCCCGGCAATCCGGACGCCGCTGCCTGGCGGCTCGACAACGGCTTGAACTGAGCCTATCGCAGTGAAGCCCTGCGGCAGCTGAATTCCTGCTGGGAAGGTGGCCAGCAATCCGTGGTCCTCTCCCCCGCCAAGAACCCACGAGATCGCCTCTTCACCCAACAGCGCAGCAGCGGGTTCCAGCGGCAAGGAATGGATCTTCAGCGCGACCGGATCAAAATCGAGGACAACGTTGCTCGCAGCAGCCAAGCGGCCGCCGTCGCGAAGCAAGCCGTCCGAAACATCCAGCATGGAGCTGGCTCCCGCACGCGCAGCCAAGGGTCCTGCCGACAATGGCGGCACCGGCCGGCATTGGTTGTCGATCAGGCCCAGCAGTCCTGCACTGAGGGTGCCCAGCGGGACATTGCTTTCCAGCAGGGCCCAGCCGGCGGCTGCCCGGCCGAGCGTTCCGGCGACAGCCACGACGTCACCGGGCCGGGCGCCGGAGCGCAGCACCGGTGCCATGCCGGAAAGCGTGCCGACGACGGCGACAGTCACGGCGATCTCCCGGCCACTGCCCAGGTCCCCGCCAGCGACCGAACAGTCCGGGGCACCCAGTGCGCGAATGGCAGCTGTCAGGCCGTCGGCGAAGGCCTCCACCCAATCCACCGCAGTTGCCGGTGGCATCGTCAGGCTCACCACAAGGGAAGTAGCACTTCCTCCCATGGCGTTGATATCACTGAGGTTCTGGGCGGCAGCCTTCCAGCCGACGTCGTAACCACTGGTCCTGTAGCCGTTGTTCCAGACCAGCCTGAAATCCTGGTCCTGCGTCTGGGTGTCGATGGAGATGAGCGTCCGGCCATCAGGGGCCGCAACCAGGGCAGCATCGTCCCCGGGACCCAACAGAATGCTGGGGCTATGGTTCAGCCGCGGAAAGATCCGGGCAAGGAGCTCGGACTCCGAAAGGTCTTGGACGGTCAACTGTTCTTCTGGCACGGCACTACGCTATCGCGATCCACCGACAGAATAGTGTCGCCTTGCTGGCAGGGGACCAGGCAAGGAATGTGACCCGCACTACGCGAATCTGCCGGGCAGGGCAGGCGGGATAGGCTGGATGGATGCACCGAAAGACCCTCCGCCGGACAGCTTTGGCCGTCACTGTGGCCACCCTGTCCACCATCGCTTTGTCGGCGTGTTCACCAGCCGTTGATGTGACGCCCGCGGCAGACGCCGCCAATGCCGCCTGCGCTCCGATGATGGTGGCGCTTCCGGACAAGATCGGCGATGCTTCGCTGCGCAAGACCAACAGCCAGGCCACGGCGGCATGGGGAGATCCGTCCCAGGTTATTTTGCGTTGCGGCGTCAACGTCCCGGGTCCCACCACTGATCGTTGCGTGAGTGTCAACGACATCGACTGGGTCATCAAGGAAGGCGACCCCGTCTACACCCTGACCACGTTCGGCCGCGATCCCGCCACGGAGATCCTGATCGATCCGGTCAAGTTGGAATCGGCGAACATCAGCTCTGCGACGGTCCTGACGGAACTCGCGGCCGCAGTGGGCAAGATCAAGGCCACCCGTCAGTGCGTCGGCCAGGAAGACCTGCAGAACCTGCCATCCGGCAAATAGTGCTCCAGGATGAGTAGAAGCCGGGCGCGTTGTGAGGGTTCACAACGCGCCAGGCTGCTACTTGCCTGGGTCAGCGCAGGCCGGTCTTGCGGGACAGGGCAAGGTGGATCAGTTCGTCGATCAGCTCACCGTAAGCCAAGCCCGAGGCCGCCCACATCTGCGGGTACATGCTCTTGGGCGTGAAACCGGGCATGGTGTTGATTTCGTTGATGATCAGCTCGCCGGCCGGGGTGTAGAAGAAGTCGACACGGCTCAGTCCCTCGGCGCCCACGGCGTCGAAAGCAACCGCGGCCAGGTCCCGCACACGGTTGATGGCTTCGTCCGGCATGTCGGCCGGGCAGCTGAGCGCTGCCGCACCGTCGTCCACATACTTGGCGGCGAAATCGTAGAACTGGTGCTCACCGACTGCCACGGCAATTTCCCCGGGCATGGATGTGCGCGGCGCGTCCGTGCCCCGTCCTTGCAAGACCGCACACTCAATCTCGCGGCCCTCAATGCCAGCCTCAATGACCAGCTTCAGGTCATGGCCACGGGCTTCCTCGATGGCGGCGTCCAATGCCTCCAGGGAATCGACCTTGGAAATCCCCATGGACGAGCCGGCACGGGCAGGCTTGACGAACACCGGGAACCCCAGCTTGTCTACGCGCTTCCGGACCGCCTCGGCGTCTGTCAACCATTCCCGGTCAGTGACTGCAATGTACGGTCCCACGGTGAGGCCGGCAGACTCGAAGACCACCTTCATGAAGTGCTTGTCCATCCCGACGGCAGATGCCAGCACGCCGGCACCCACGTACCGGGTGTCCGACAACTCGAGGAGGCCTTGGATGGTTCCGTCTTCACCCCAGGGACCATGAAGCAACGGGAAGACAACGTCCACGGAACCGAGTTCCTGGGGAACGGCATTGGGTTCAGTCACGATGAGCTGATGCTCTCCGCCGACTTCAGCCAAGGTGACGGTCTTGCCCGACGGCGCAACCTCCGGAAGTGCCGTAGTGCTCAACGACCATTGACTGGTATCGCCCGAGGCCAGGACCCATTGTCCGGACTTGGCGATGCCGATGGGGATGACGTCGTATTTACTCTTATCGATGGCACCCATGACGCCGGCCGCCGTGACACAGCTAACGGCGTGCTCGCTGGAACGCCCGCCAAAGAGCACCGCAACACGGGGACGGCGGGGTGCAGCGGGAGTGGATTCTATAGTCACCATCAGTAGTCGCCTTCGGACTTCAGTGCCCGGGCCAGCAAACGTGGACCCAGGTCATCAACGGACATTTTGCCCTCCAATACCGCTACAACTGCTGCGGTAATGGGCATTTCAACGTTTAGCTTGCCGGCAAGCTCGTGCACCGCAGCCCCGGACTTGATGCCCTCGGCGGTCTGGGTCATTCGCGCGGCCACCTGGTCAAGGGTCAGTCCTTCGCCCAGCAGGCGTCCGGCAGTGTGATTGCGGGAGAGCGCTGACGAACACGTGGCCACCAAATCCCCCAGTCCCGCGAGGCCGGCCATGGTGTGGGCTTCTCCACCCAAGGCCAGCGCGAGCCTGGACGTCTCCGCGAGCCCGCGGGTAATCACGGAGGCTTTGGTGTTGTCACCCATTTGGCGGCCTTCGCAAATGCCCACAGCAAGCGCAATCACGTTCTTGACGATCCCGCCGATCTCTACACCCACAACATCGGTGCTGGTGTAAGGACGGAAGTACGGTGCCGTGCAGCAGAGCGCAATCGCGGCCGCCGTAGTGCCGTCGCTGCAGGCAACCACCGACGCCGTGGGTTGCTCACGGGCGATCTCCATCGCAAGGTTGGGCCCTGAGACAACAGCTACGCGCGACGCCGGGAGGCCCAGCTCCTGCGCAATGACCTCACTCATCCGGGCGTCAGTGCCCAGCTCCAGGCCCTTCATCAGGGACACAACAACGGCGTCAGGAGCCAGCATCGGCTTCCACTCACCCAATTGTGGCCTCAAGGACTGGGCGGGCACAGCAAGCACCACCAGAGTGGCACCACGAAGCACCTCCGCAACATCGGTCGATGCCGTGATGGTTGCGGGGAGTTCGATGTCTTTGAGGTACTGCTCGTTCCGGTGCTCCGCGTTGATCCGGTCAACCACCTCCGAACGGCGCCCCCAAATCCGGATCTCGCGTTCAACCCCTGCAGCCGCAGAGGCATCCGCCAGTATCTTGGCAAACGTGGTGCCCCAGGAGCCAGCCCCCAGGACAGCCACCTTTTCCGGAACGAAGACAGGACTTTCGTGCGCAGTCACTTGCCATCCTCCGGTTCCGGGGTCTCGCCGGATCCCCGCTCAACGAAACGGCCATGCTTGGACTGTTTGTGAACGGCCGGATCCCAGCGTTCCGTGGGTGCGGCTTCTCCGCGAAGGACCTCCAGAAGTTCCGTCACTGCAGCCATGATCACTTCCGTGGCCTCAGTAAGCGTGGTCCGGTCCAGCGGACGGTCAGCGAACGCGCTCAGGTCCACTGGCTCGCCCACCAGCACGCGAACAGTCTTCCGCGGGAAAACGTGGAAGCGCTTGGCATAGCGTGGAAAGACTTCGTGGGCTCCCCAATGGGCCATGGGCACCACCGGAGCTCCTGTTTGCAGGGCCAGGCGGGCGGCGCCGGTGTGCCCCTTCATCGGCCAAAGGTCCGGGTCGCGCGTCAGCGTGCCCTCGGGGTAGATGATGATGGCGCCTCCGGCGTCCACCACCTCCTTGGCGACCTGCAGTGAGCGGTTCGCCCCCGCCGTCGAGCGTTCAACAGGAATCTGTTTGGTGGCGCGCAGCAAGGCACCGAGCACCGGAACCTTGAACAGGCCCGCCTTCGCGAGGAAATGCGGTGGCCGCTTCTGGTTGTAAACCATGTGCCCGATCACGATGGGGTCGATCTCGGTGCAGTGATTGGGTACGGCAATGAATCCGCCGGCAGGAAGGTTCCCGGTACCCTCCCACTTCTTGGACATCAGGATGTTCATCAGCGGACGCGCGAGGCCAGCCAGCAGCATGAACATGGCACGGCTCTTGGCCGATTCCTTCAAAGGATCCCCCGCTACTTGGTGGTGGTGATGTCGAAATCTGCGCCCAGTCCGGCCAGCTTTTCGGTGAAGCGCTCGTAGCCGCGGTTGATGATGTCAATACCGGTGACCCTGGATGTGCCCGTAGCAGCCAAGGCCGCAATGAGGTGGCTGAAGCCGCCACGGAGGTCGGGGATGTCGATGTCGGTGCCCCGCAGCGGTGTGGAACCGGAGATGACTGCGGAGTGAAGGAAGTTCCGCTGCCCGAAACGGCATGGGACACTGCCAAGGCATTCACGGTGTACCTGGATGTTCGCACCCATCCGGGCAAGGGCTTCGGTGAACCCGAAACGGTTCTCGTACACGGTCTCGTGGACGATCGAAACGCCCTCGGCCTGCGTCAGGGCGACGACCAGTGGCTGCTGCCAATCCGTCATGAAACCAGGGTGGACATCTGTCTCCAGCACCAGCGGTGTCAGTTTGCCGCCTTGGTGGTAAAAACGGATGCCGTCGTCGCCAATGTCCATGCCGCCGCCCACTTTGCGGTACGTGTTCAAGAACGTCATCATGTCGCGCTGGGAAGCACCCTCGACATAGATATCGCCACGGGTGACCAAGGCGGCCGACGCCCACGAGGCTGTCTCGTTACGGTCCGGAAGCGCGCGGTGGTTATAGCCGCGGAGGTCCTTGACGCCCTCAATGCGGATGGTGCGGTCCGTCTGGACACTGATGATGGCGCCCATCTTCTGAAGGACGGCGATGAGATCGATGATCTCGGGTTCTGTTGCTGCACCGCTGAGTTCCGTAATGCCATCGGCGCGCGTTGCGCTGAGCAGGACCTGCTCGGTGGCTCCCACCGACGGGTAGGGCAGGGAGATCTTGGCGCCATGCAGGCCGTGCGGGGCGGAGATGTGGATGCCGCCCGGACGCTTTTCCACCACGGCGCCGAACTGGCGCAGCACATTCAAGTGGTAATCGATGGGCCGGTCGCCGATCTTGCAACCGCCAAGGTCCGGGATGAAGGCCTCGCCGATCGCATGGATCAGAGGTCCGCACAGCAGGATCGGAATCCTGGAATCTCCGGCATGCGCGTCAATTGCGGTGCTGGAAGCGGTCTTGGCATCCTTGGGATCCAAGGTGAGGTCACCTGTCACAGGATCCTTGGCTACGGTGACGCCATGGAGCTGGAGCAGGCTGGTGACAACCTCCACGTCCTTGATTTCCGGCACGTTGCGCAGCACCGATGGTTCGCTGCCCAGCAACGCCGCCACCATGGCTTTGGGCACCAGGTTCTTGGCACCGCGTACGGTCACTCGTCCGGTCAATGGGACGCCACCGCGGATTGTCAGAACACTACTCATCTATACCGGTTTCCTCACGACTACTCGCCCCCCAAACTTACAAAGGCTCCAGCTAAGCATAGAAGCTCGCGTTACCGAACCGAAATGCGGCCCGCCCCCGGCATCTGCGGGTCCCGGTGATCCGGCTCCACTGAAAGTCACACCAAAAAGGACCGGCGAGCCCTTTTGGCAGGGGCCCGCCGGTCCAGTTACCGCTCGATACGGTGAGTGGTTCTGTGGTGCCTGAGGTCAGCTCTTCGCCGGAAGCGTAGTGGGCTTGAAGGACGGCCGGGTGGCCTCGTAGGCCGTGATATCTTCCTCGTGCTGCAGGGTGAGCCCGATGTCGTCAAGGCCCTCCAGGAGGCGCCAGCGTGTGTAGTCGTCGATCTCAAAGGGAGCAACAACATTCCCGCACTCGACCGTCTTGCTGACCAGGTCAACCTTCACTTCGGTGCCCGGGTTGTTCTCCAGCACCTTCCAAATGAGCTCAATATCGTCCTGGCCCACTTCCGCGGCGAGGAGTCCCTGCTTGCCTGAGTTGCCGCGGAAAATATCGGCAAACCGAGAGGACAGGACGGCCTTGAAGCCATAGTCCTTCAGTGCCCAGACCGCATGTTCACGGGATGACCCGGTACCGAAGTCCGGCCCGGCCACCAGGACAGAGCCTGCCCTGAAGGGCGCCTGGTTCAGGATGAAGGACTCGTCCTTGCGCCAGGCGGCGAAGAGAGCGTCCTCAAAACCTGTGCGCGTGATGCGCTTGAGGTAGACAGCCGGGATGATCTGGTCCGTGTCAACGTTGCTCTGCCGCAGCGGAACGCCGATGCCGGTGTGGGTGGTGAATTTTTCCATGGGATCCTCCTAGACTGCGATTCCGGTCAACGCGGCGGCCGACGCCGGTTCCAGGTCCGACGGCGAGCTCAGCGTGCCGCGGACGGCAGTCGCCGCAGCGACCACCGGGGAGACAAGGTGCGTACGGCCACCCTTGCCTTGGCGGCCCTCGAAGTTTCGGTTGGACGTCGAGGCGCAGCGCTCCCCCGGCTCCAGCTGGTCCGGATTCATGCCCAAGCACATGGAGCAGCCGGCGAAGCGCCATTCAGCGCCGAATTCCTTGAAGACCTTGTCCAGTCCCTCAGCCTCTGCCTCAAGCCGGACCCGGGCGGAGCCGGGCACCACGAGCATGCGGATGTCGGGGTCCTTGGCCCGGCCGCGGATGATGTCCGCCGCAGCCCGCAAGTCTTCGATGCGGGAGTTGGTGCAGGAGCCCAGGAAGACCGTGTCCACACGGATCTCCTTCATGGGCGTTCCAGCTTCCAGGCCCATGTACTGCAGGGCACGTTCGGCGGCAGCCTTGGCGTTCTCGTCGCCGAAGTCCTCCGGGGAGGGCACCTTGGCGGAGAGGGAAACACCTTGGCCGGGGTTGGTGCCCCAGGTGACAAAGGGTTCCAGCGTGTTGGCGTCGAGGTCCACTTGGACATCGAACGTGGCGTCATCGTCCGTGTGGAGCGTGTTCCAATATTCGACGGCGGCATCCCAGTCAGCGCCTTCCGGCGCGTGGGCGCGGCCCTGCATGTAGTCGTAGGTGATCTGGTCAGGTGCCACCATGCCAGCGCGGGCGCCGGCCTCGATGGACATGTTGCAGATGGTCATGCGGGCGTCCATGGACAGCGCCCGGATGGCAGAGCCGCGGTACTCCAGGACGTAGCCCTGGCCCCCGCCGGTGCCGATCTTGGCAATCACAGCGAGAATGATGTCCTTGGCCGTGACGCCGGGACGCAAGGTGCCCTCCACGTTGATGGCCATGGTCTTGAACGGCTTCAGGGACAGCGTCTGGGTAGCCATGACGTGTTCTACCTCGGACGTGCCGATGCCCATCGCCAGCGCCCCGAAGGCACCATGCGTGGAGGTATGCGAATCGCCGCACACTACGGTCATTCCAGGCTGGGTCAGGCCCAGTTGCGGTCCGACGACGTGAACGATGCCCTGTTCCTTGTCCCCGAGGGAGTGCAGGCGGACGCCGAACTCCTTGCAGTTGGCGCGCAGGGTTTCAATCTGGGTGCGGCTGGTGAGGTCGGCAATGGGCTTGTCGATGTCCAGCGTAGGAGTGTTGTGGTCCTCAGTGGCAATAGTGAGGTCCACGCGGCGCAGCGGGCGGCCGGCCAGGCGTAGGCCTTCGAATGCCTGCGGTGACGTCACTTCGTGGACCAGGTGCAAGTCGATGAAAAGAAGGTCGGGCTGGGCATTGGCTCCTTCGCCTTCACCCTTGCGCACTACGTGCGCGTCCCAGACCTTCTCGGCCAGTGTCTTTCCCACGGCCTTGCTCCCTTCACAGTGTTGGCTTGGTGCGTTGTTCTTTGTCCACTGAACCAGCCCGGTCGCGAAATAGGCCAGCGAAACAACTTGCATCTCAGATATTGAGACGGCAATATCATTACATGGACAATTCTAGTGGAGTCGGTGTCATTGATAAAGCGGCCCAAGTACTTGATGCGCTTGAAGCCGGGCCAACGACACTCGCGCAACTTGTAGCGGCCACCGGCCTCGCCCGGCCAACGGTTCACCGGCTCGCGCTGGCATTGGTTCACCACCGACTGGTGAGCCGCGATATCCAAGGGCGGTTCGTCCTGGGCAGCCGCTTGGTGGAACTCGCCTCCGCCGCCGGCGAAGACCGGCTGATTGCATCCGCCGGCCCCGTTCTCATCCAGCTGCGGGACGCCACGGGCGAAAGCGCCCAGATCTTCCGCCGGCAAGGTGACTGGCGTGTGTGCGTGGCCTCGGCTGAACGCCCCATCGGCCTCCGCGACACCATACCGGTGGGCACCCAACTTTCCATGAAGGCCGGCTCCGCTGCCCAGGTATTGCTGGCCTGGGAGGACCATGACCGTCTCTTGGAGGGCTTGCAGAACGCCCGTTTCACTCCCACTGTCCTTGCGGGAGTACGACGCCGGGGCTGGGGTCAGAGCCTCGGGGAACGCGAGCCTGGGGTCGCTTCCGTCTCTGCGCCAGTGCGCGGACCGTCCGGCAGGGTCATTGCCGCGGTATCGATTTCGGGCCCGATTGAGCGGCTTACCCGGCAACCCGGGCGCCTCCACGCCGAAGTTGTCTGCAACGCGGCCCGGGTTTTGACTGAGGCCCTGCGGAAGAACAACGACTAGCCGGAGAGAGTCAGTGAACAACTACGCTGTGTTCCTTCGCGGTATCAACGTGGGCGGCATCAACATCAAGATGGCCGACCTCAAGACCGCGCTCCTGGAGTACCCGTTCTCCAACGTCAAGACCCTGCTGGCCAGCGGAAACGTCGTGTTGCAGAGTGATCTGGGCACCAAGGACGTCAAATCCCGGTTCGAGGAGTGCCTGCGGGAGACGTTCGGTTATGACGCCTGGGTGGTTGTCCTGACGGCCTCCCGGGTCGCGGAGCTCGTGGCAGCGTGCCCTTATCCATCGGATGACAAGTCCACCCACAGCTACATCACGCTGGCTTCCGATACCGCCATGCTTGATGAACTCTTTGAGGCAGGCGAGGCGCTTGGTGGAGTGGAACAGATACGGCTGGGACCTGAAGCCTCTGCGTGGCTGGCTCCTGCCGGCGGCACCTTGGACAGTCCGTTCAGCAGGCTCTCCGCGAAGACCCGGTACAAAAGCAGCACCACCACCCGGAATCTCCGCACCATGATCAAGGTCAGGGACGCAGCAGCGTCACTCTAGGCCGAGCGCGCGGCCTTCAGGGCAGCGTTGAACGCCGTCAAGCGCGTTATTTCCACGCCAACGGGCTCAACGATCCTCTGCTCAGCAACCCCTGCCACAGCCGAATTCAGGCGTTTGGCGGCCCCGGACGCACGCAGACGCGCCGCCCAGCCACCGAGGATCCGTCCGGCGATGGCAAGAACAATTCCCAGCACAACTCCGCCGGCAACCATCAGCGTGGGCCAAGGCCAGCCTTCCGTACGCGGAACTTCAGGCACCGGCATTTGGAAGTAGCCCAACGCTGCGAGCACGCCGAGCCAACCCAGGCCGCCCACGGCCAAGAGAAGTGCGAGCCATTGCAGCGAGTTGAACAGCACCCACCACAGGGGATGCTTGGTGGCTTTCAGGTCCGTTCCGGCGATGGCCTGATCCAGGGCGTCGGGCAGCAGTTCCCGGCCGTCCCGTGCCACACCACGGATTGCAGCGCGCCAAGGGCCGGGCGCGCCACTGGAAGCGTCGTCGGCAAACTCCCGGACAGCAGCATCCGTCCTTGCACGCTCGGGCGCACCTGCCGGAGGCAATGACGTCCGGCTGAGCTCAGGCCTGCTGTCATCCCTGCCCAGGTTGAGCCTCCGCAGGGGGTCCGGACGGAAGCGCAACAGCCACCTCGTCACGGGCCATCCCGTCCGCCGGGCCGACTCCCTTTTGAAGGACCGCTGGACAGCGTCCACCACCACCGGTACGTTCGCCGCCGTCGCCAGTTCGGCCGCAAGGCGGACCCTGGCGCTGCCTTTGATCCCTCGCGCTTCACCGTCCCCGGAGGCTTCGGCAAGTTCAGCAGCGGCCTTTGCAACGTCGGCCGACAATCGCTGCGTCGCGGCCTCCCTCTGCACCACCACGTTCCTGATGGCCCCGCGGACCGTTTCAACGCCGTCGCCCGTTATGGCCGAAGCGCCCAGCACGCGGACTTTGCCCAAGCCGTCACGCTCCAGGATCCCCTCCAAGGACTGAAGCACGGCAGTGGCATCTGCGGGGTTCAGCTTGTCCAGCTGGTTCAGGACAACAAGAGTGACGGCGCCGTGGGAGGCCATGGGCCGAAGAAACTCGTTGTGCACTGCAGCGTCCGCGTACTTTTGCGGGTCCAGGACCCACACCAGGACGTCCACCATGCCCACCATTCGCTGAACGATCTGCCGGTTCTCCACCCTGGTGGAATCAAAGTCGGGAAGGTCCAGCAGAATCAGCCCATCGCCGTCGTCCGCCAATCCAGGGACGGCCGGGAGGTCATGGCGCTCTTTGACTTCCAGCCAGTCCAGCAGCGGACCGCTGCCGTCATGGCCCCAGATCCCTGCCATCGGCTCGGAGGTTGTGGGACGTCGTGCAGCCGCGGTGGCCAGAACGGTGCCCGACACTGCATTGAACAGCGATGACTTGCCACTTCCCGTGGCCCCGAAAAAGCCCACCACCGTATGCCCTGCCGACAATGACCGCCGTGACGTCGCACGTTCCAGGACGTCATACGCCGCCTGCAACTCCTGGTCGGGCAGCACGCCCTCGGCAAGCTCGCGTGCTGCATTGAGTGACTCAAGCCGACGCTGCAGCCGGGATGACTCCCGGACCTGGCCGTGGCGGCTCATGCGGCCCCTGCCAGGCGTCGGAGGGCCTTGGCATGGCGTGCGAGGTCGCTTCCCGTGCCCGGATGAGCGGCCTCAAGGCGCCCCAGGAACCGTTGCTTCTCTTCATCCAGAAGCCGTTGGCACTGGGTGTGCAGGTCCTCGCGTGCCTGCAGGGCCAAGCGACGGACTGCGTCTTCGCCAAACACCGCTTCCAACAGCTTCTGCCCCACCACAGCCGTCCCTCCGGCGATGCCGATCTCCAGTCCGCTCAGGCCGGCCGTCATGGAAAACACCACCACCATCAGCGCTGCGCCGAGTCCATTAAGGCCAAAGGACAACCACCGGGCCTGGGTCCGCTTGCCCTGACCCTGCGTACGGATCATTTCCATGAGGCCCTCCTGCCAAGCACGGATCGCCGCAGCGGACCTGGCATCGAAGCCCTTGCTTGTTCCGGAAAGGTCGTCCCCGCCCAGCAGGTGCCGGCCGGCGGCATCCGATCGCCAGCGCCTGTCCACGTTCTCTGCCGCGTTGGCGGCCTCATCCAGGATCACAGCCTGCAATCCGGTCTCGATGGCGGTCTCAACCCTTACCGCCGGAGCGGGTTCGCCCCGGAAGAAGGCACCCACCCGATCCCGCATGCGTCCGATGTTCTGCTCGACGGCGCGGAAGAACTCACCTGTACCCACGAAATCCTGCCAACGGGCCAGGACTTCGCCTCGCAGCAAAGCTCCGTCCTTGGTGGCCTCAAGAATGCCCGAGAGCGCCTGCTCATACTCCTCAACACAAACGGTCCGCAGATCGTGTGCGGCGGCGTCCTGGGCGGCAGCAGCTCCGGCGATTCCCTCCAAACGGCCACTGACGGCTTTGACGGCACCATTGAGGGTCCGCCGGGCAACGTCCGCGCGTCCGGCCGCGTTGGCGGCCAAAGCCCCCAGCCATTGGCCCAACTGTGCCACCGACGCCTGCGGCAGCATTCCCAGCCCGTCCAGCGGGCTCTCAGGCACAACGAAGAGTCTCGCCTCACCCAGACCCTGACGGTCGAGCATAGCCTTCAGGTCCGTCCTGACTTCGTCTTCGGCGGCAGACGGTACGCGATCCAGAACCACGGCAACGGTGATATCCCGGGAAGCGGCATCCAGCAGGAGCCGCCAAGGAACGGCGTCGGCGTATCGGTTGGCGGTGGTGACAAAAACCCACAGGTCGGCTGCGGCCAGCAATTGACCGGCAAGCCTGCGGTTGTCGTCAGAAATCGAATCGACGTCGGGCGCGTCAAGGAGGGCTATTCCCTGCGGTACGCGATCATGCGCCACCAGCACCAAAGAGGTGATCGCCTGGGCATCGGGCGCTGCGCCCGCTTGGTTGGCCGGCAGGGGGCTTGCCGACACCGAGCCGCGGATCCGGTCAAGGCTGGGAAGTATCCGATCACCTTCGAACCATCCGGCGTCCTGTGGGTGGTGCAACAGGATGGGTTGTCGCGTTGTGGGCCTGATGGCTCCGGCACGGGTCACCGGGTACCCCACAAGTGCGTTGACCAGGGTGGACTTTCCCGCACCTGTTGAACCGCCGACGACGGCCAGCAGCGGGGCGTCGAGGCTGCGGTACCGGGGTATCACGTAATCATCCAGCTGTGACAGTGATTCCCGAATCCATTGGCGGGCTTCCTGAACATCCGGCAGGGCCAGCGGAAGGGAGGTGGCCGCGAGTGCCGCTCGCGCAGCTTCCAGGGTGTCTATGGCCATCGCAGTGCCCTTGAGGACGGCGGCCTGCCCGGTGGTTGTTGGCTCTTGGTTTGCGGTCACAGCATCATCATGCCAGCCGGTTCCCGGCTGGAAGCGTCGGGCTGGCGCTTTGGGCAAAAAGAAATCCCCCGGAACCGAAGTTCCGGGGGATTTTTTGTGACCCCAGCGGGATTCGAACCCGCGTTACCGCCGTGAGAGGGCAGCGTACTAGGCCGCTATACGATGGGGCCTTGCACTTTTGTCGCCGTTTCCGGCGATCAAGCTGAATGAGTATTACATACTTTCAGCTCCTCTCCAAATCGCCTCAGCGACTTGGAAGTTCCGAATTTCCAGCGTATTGACGCGGAATTTCAGAGCTGGGATACCAGGACTCGAACCTAGAATGACGGTACCAGAAACCGTAGTGTTGCCAATTACACCATATCCCAAAGTGACTTTCGGACCGGAGTTCCTCGTCTCGGTTTCCCTTGACTTTTCCCCCCGTGCCCCTCAGCACGAGTAATGACTCTACCCGAGTCTCGCCACCTGCACAAATCGAGAAGCCGTTACCTGCATCACATCAAGATCAGGCCCGGGCCGGGGCCTGAACCAGCAAGCGGGACAGGGAGTCCACTTGGCGGCCAGTGAACTCCTGGACCGTTTCCCCGGTCCTGTTCAGCCACACTCCAACCAGGCCCGCCGCCGTGGCACCATCGGCGTCCAGGAGGCGATTGTCCCCCACGTACAGGGTCTCCCCCGCCTCGGTGCCCAGCAGGCGCACTCCTTCGAGGTAGATCGCGGGATCCGGCTTGGCCGCGCCAACGGTGTCCGTCCCCACGAGGATCTTGATTCGGGACAGTCCCGCGCCGTCCAGCTTTGCCCGCTGATAGTCGTGCACGTTGTTGCTCACAGCCCCATAAGGGATGTCTGCAGCGTCGAGAGCGTCCAAGACGGCCCCAACATCCTCGAAGGCGCGAACGTACGCCGTCTGGCGCTGGTGATACTCAGCCACCCACGCCTGTGCATCTTCGCCGTCGTCGAGCTCCACGCCAAAGTGACCCAGGGCTGCCCTGCCGCGCAGCAGCCGTTGCTCATTGAAGGTCAGCTCACCGGCAAGGTAGCGGTCGTAATAGTGAGTGGTTTCGTGCGTGAAGATTCGGCCGAACTTCACCCACCCGGCCTGGTCAAGGCCGGGCAGGAGATGCTCGCTGACATCACGCAATGCTGTAGTCATGGCGTACTCAAGGTCCACCAGGGTGTCGTCGATGTCGAACAGGACACCGCGGATAGGGCCGAAGGAGCTTGCGATCGCCATGACTGATCCCGCTCCTAGCCGCGGAAGGCGCGAACGCGGGCCAACGACGAATCCTTGCCCAGGATCACCATCGACTCGAACAGCGGCGGGGAAATGCGACGGCCGGAGATGGCCGTACGCACTGGCCCGAAAGCAGCGCGCGGTTTGATCCCAAGGTCTTCCACCAGTGCCTGCTTGAGCGCTGCCTGGATGTTCTCGGCAGTCCACTCATCCACAGGATCCAGCGCCGCCAGGGCAGCATCGAGGACTTCCTCAAGGTTGGCCGGGAGTCCCTTGCGGGCGTCGTCGGCAACGTCGATCGCGTCATCGGCTTTGAACAAGAAGGCCAGCATCTCGGGGGCCTCGCCCAGGAGAGTGATGCGCTCCTGAACCAGCGGAGCAGCCTCTGCGAGGATCTCTTCCTGACGCGGGGTGAGGATCTCACCCACGAAGCCGGCAGCGCGGAGGTAGGGAACCAACCGTTCCTTGAAGTCCTCGGCCGCAAGCATCCGGACGTGGGTTCCGTTGATGGCTTCGGCCTTCTTGATGTCGAAGCGCGCCGGGTTGCCCAGGACATCGTGGATGTCGAAGTTCGCCACGAGCTGCTCCACAGTGAAGATGTCCTCATCGGCGCTCAGGGACCAGCCGAGCAGGGACAGGTAGTTGAGCAGGCCCTCGGGAATGAAGCCACGCTCGCGGTGCAGGAACAGGCTGGACTCGGGGTCACGCTTGGACAGCTTTTTGTTGCCCTGGCCCATGACATAGGGAAGGTGGCCGAACTCCGGCATGTACTCCGCAACACCGATAGCATAAAGCGCCCGGTACAGAGCGATCTGGCGAGGCGTGGAGCTCAGCAGGTCTTCGCCGCGGAGGACATGGGTGATCCCCATCAGGGCGTCATCCACCGGGTTCACCAAGGTGTAGAGCGGGGCGCCGTTGGCACGGACTACCGCGAAGTCAGGCACGGAGCCGGCCTTGAAGGTGATCTCGCCGCGGACGAGGTCGTTGAACGTCAGGTCCTCATCCGGCATGCGGAGGCGCAGGACTGCCTCCCGGCCTTCTGCCTTGAACTGGGCCAACTGCTCGTCCGTCAGGTGCCGGTCAAAGCCGTCGTAGCCCAGCTTCGGGTCGCGGCCTGCTGCCTTGTGGCGGGCTTCGATCTCGTCCGGGGTGGAATAGGACTCATAGACGTGTCCCCCGGCCTTGAGCTTGGCGATGACGTCCTGGTAGATGTCGCCGCGCTGCGACTGCCGGTACGGCTCATGTGGTCCGCCGACCTCTACGCCTTCATCCCAGTTGATGCCGAGCCACTTCAGGGCGTCGAGCAACTGGTGGTAGCTCTCCTCGCTGTCGCGGGCAGAGTCGGTGTCCTCGATGCGGAAGATCAGCTTGCCACCGGTGTGGCGGGCATAGGCCCAGTTGAACAGGGCGGTGCGGATCAAGCCAACGTGCGGCGTTCCCGTGGGCGACGGGCAGAAACGGACGCGGACCGGAGTCTCGGCGTTGACGGCAGGAATGGCGCTGGAGGCAGCGTTCGACGCAGAAGCAGTAGTCATAGTGGTTCCAACTTTACCGCTTGGCGCCGCCTCGGTTTCCCGACGGAAAGCGCTCGACGGCGGCACTCGGCTTTCGTGTGAAAGGCGAGTGCCGCCGTCGAGGTTCTAGCCTGTGGCTGGTTGCCTAGCGGCGAACCACCGGATTGGAGAGACGGCCGATGCCTTCGATCTCCACCTCGAAGCGGTCGCCCTCGCTGACCAGGCCCACACCGGCCGGGGTGCCGGTCATGATGACATCACCCGGCAGCAAGGTGAAGGCGTGGGAGACGATCGAGACGAGCTCGCGAACGCCGCGGATCATCTGGTTGGTGCTGCCGTCCTGGCGGAGTTCACCGTTGAGCCGCCCCTGGATGGACAGGTCTTCGTGGTCCAGTTCGGTTTCGATCCACGGGCCCAGCGGCGCGGAAGTGTCGAAGCCCTTGGCGCGAGCCCACTGGAGGTCCGTTTTCTGGACGTCGCGGGCTGTGAGGTCGTTACCGCAGGTGTAGCCGAAGATGACATCGTCCGCACGGTCCTCGGGAACGTCCTTGCAGATGCGGCCGATCACCACGCACAGCTCAGCTTCGAAGGAGACCTCCTCTGAGAACTCGGGAAGGATGATGGGATCGTTCGGGCCGATCACGGACGTGTTGGGCTTGAGGAACAGCAACGGCTGCTGGGGAACTTCGTTGCCGAGCTCAGCGGCATGCTCCGCGAAGTTCCGGCCGACGCCGATCACCTTGCTGCGGGGAATGATCGGCGCGAGCAGCCGGACATCCTCCAGCTTGTGCTTGACGTGGGTACGTTCAACGCCGTTGAAGAAGGGGTCGCCGTTGATGACAGTGATTTCCTCACTGCCAGGCTCACCTTCAACAACGCCATAAAGGGGATCAGAATCGACTACAAACCGGGCGATACGCATGGGCTCAAGCCTACCGTCCGGGTTTAGCTTCGAAGGTAATCCAACTGCGCTGCGACGGAAGTCTCGGCCGCCCACCTGACCGACGGGTCGACGTCGGGATACACGGCATCGGTGACGGCCGGGATGGAGGCATCCTGTCCCAGGTTTTCCAGCGCTGTCCTGATCTGGCCAAGCCGCTGCTCGCGGTGGTCCCGATACTCGCGGCACTTCTCGTCCAAGGCAGGGAGCACCGGACCATGGGCGGGCAGGAGAATGGCAGGTCCAAGTGCTTCCAGCCTGTCCAGGCTTGCGAGGTAGTCCCCCAAGCGGCCGTCCGGGTAGTCCAGCACAGTGGTGCCCCGGCCCAGGATGGTGTCGCCCGTAAGGACCGAGCCCGCGGGCCCGTCGCCGGGAAGATGGAAGCAGAGGGAATCGGAGGTGTGGCCAGGGGTTGCCACTACCCGGATTTCCACGCCGCCTGCGTTCAGGACTTCACCATCAGTGAGTGGCTCGCCGCCGTGGCAGTGTTCGCGGGACGAAGCCCGGACGGGGGCTCCGGTGAGTTCGTGGAACCTCTTTGATGCCTCTGTATGGTCTGCATGGCGGTGCGTGATGAGCACGACATCCACCACGCCGGTTGCTGCCAACTCCGCCAGATGCTGCTCGTCTTCCGGGCCCGGATCCACCACGGCAACGTGGCCGGAGCCCGGCGCGCTGATGACATAGGAGTTGGTGCCGTCCAGGCTCATGGGACCCGGGTTCGGCGCCAGCCTGAAGCTGGTGAGCTCGCTGCTGCGTTGCAGGGAGGGGGCGCCTTCGGTGGGTGCGTTATCAGAAGTCGACATTGATTCAGAAGTCACTGTCCCATCTTGGCACTCATCCGACGCTCTCTCACATCCCGGCCTTTTTTGCGGATCGCTCTTTCACATCCGTTGGCTTCCACAACCCGATGTGAGAGAGCGTCCGGGGAAAACTGACGGGAAGTGAGAGAGCGTCAGGAAAACCAACGGCGGCCCTTCCGCTTGATCACCAAGGGGAGGGCCGCCGTCGGGCGTTGTCGGATGGAGCCGAGGGCCTAGACCAGGCGGGTCAACCAACCATGGCGGTCTTCGATGACGCCGGTCTGGATGCCAAGCAGCTGTTCGCGGATGGCCATGGTGGTCTCCCCCGCCTTGGCGTCTGCGGAACCGATGAATTCGGTGGCGTCCTTGAGCACCCCGATCGGGGTGATCACAGCGGCGGTACCGCAGGCGAAGACCTCGGCGATCTCGCCAGAGGCCACGCCGTCGCGCCACTCGTCCAGGGTGATCTTGCGCTCGGCGACTTCACGGCCCATGTCCCTGGCCACCTGAATCACGGAAGAACGGGTGACGCCTTCCAGGATGGTACCGCTGAGTGCCGGAGTGACGAGCGAGCCGTCCTTCATGACGAAGAAGACGTTCATGCCGCCGAGTTCTTCCACGGCGTCGTCGTTGAAGTGGTCCAGGAAGAGCACCTGCTTGCAGCCGTTCGCCTCGGCTTCCTGCTGGGCGATGAGCGAGGCAGCGTAGTTTCCGCCGCACTTGGCTGCACCGGTTCCACCGCGGCCTGCACGGGCGTACTCGCGGGAGATCCAGATGGACACCGGCTTCAGCTCTCCGCCGAAGTAATTGCCGGCAGGCGAAGCGATGACGCGGAAGGAAACTTCGCGGGCAGCGCGGACGCCGAGGAACGCCTCCGTGGCGATCATGAACGGGCGCAGGTAGAGGGCTTCACCGTCTCCGGACGGAACCCATTCCTTGTCGGCCTGGACAAGTTCGCGGATGGCCCCCAGGAAGTATTCCTCAGGCAATTCCGGAAGAGCCAGACGACGTGCCGACTTGTTCAGGCGGGCCGCGTTGGCTTCGGGGCGGAACGTCCAGACAGAACCGTCTGCGTGGCGGTATGCCTTGAGGCCTTCGAAGATCTCCTGGCCATAATGCAGGACTGCTGCCGAAGGATCCAGGGAGATGGGTCCGTAGGGCTCAATACGGGCGTGCTGCCAACCGCCATTGCCGTCGACGTCAACTTTGTAGTCGACGACGGCAGTGTGGTCGGTGAAGTAGTCGCCGAAACCTGGGTTCGCCAGGATAGCAGCACGCTCCTCAGCAGTCTTCGGGGTTTCCGAAAGCTGCTGGTTGAATTCGACGCCGTGGGCAGTCTGGGTCATTGTTCCTCCACAGTCAGCTACCTGGCAGGGCGAACCGGGTCCCAAAGGGTTTGGTTCAGCGATGGACCAGGGAAGCAGGTAAATAATTCAAGACAAGCTTACGCCTGAGAATCGGGCCTAAAGTGCGGCCGCAATGGCGTCACCGATCGCAGCAGTGCTGCGCGCTTCGCCGGTGCGGCTTTCGACGTCGGCGACTACTGCCGCTTCGATCTTTCGGGCCGCCGTGGTGTAGCCAAGGTGGTCCAGGAGGAGCACTGCCGACAGGATAGCGGCGGTGGGATCGGCTTTCTGCTGTCCGGCGATGTCCGGAGCCGAGCCGTGGACGGGCTCAAACATGGACGGCGCTGTACGGTCCATGTTGATGTTGCCCGAGGCTGCCAGCCCGATGCCGCCGGTGACGGCAGCTGCGAGGTCGGTCAGGATGTCGCCGAAGAGGTTGTCGGTGACGATCACGTCGAAGCGGGAGGGGTCCGTGACCATGAAGATGGTTGCCGCGTCGATGTGCAGGTAATCGTGGGTGACCTTGGGGAATTCCAGGGCCACCGCTTCGACCGTACGCTTCCACAGGTGTCCGGCGAATACCAGGACGTTGTGCTTATGGACCAGGGTGACATGCTTGCGGGGACGCTCGCTGGCGCGGCGGAAGGCATCGCGGACAACGCGCTCCACACCGTGCGCCGTATTAAGGGAGACTTCCGTTGCAACTTCGTGTGGAGTTCCGCCGCGCAAAGTGCCGCCGTTGCCGACGTAGGGGCCTTCGGTACCTTCACGGACCACAATAAAATCGATGGTGCCGGGATTGGCCAGCGGGCTTCCAACGGTTCCATACAGCCGTGACGGACGCAGGTTCACGTAGTGGTCCAGGCTGAAGCGGAGCTTGAGCAGCATCTCGCGCTCGATGATGCCCGAAGGGATGCGAGTATCGCCGGGAGCTGCGCCCACCGCACCAAAGAGGATGGCATCCCGGGTACGAAGATCCGTCAGGACCTCGTCCGGCAGGGTCTCGCCTGTCTCAAGCCAGTGCTGGGCACCGAGCTTGTAGTGGGTCTGCTGAAGGTCCACGCCTTCAGCGGCGACAGCCTTTTCGAGGACCTTGACGGCTTCGGCGATGACCTCCGGGCCAATGCCGTCGCCGGGGATGACAGCGAGATTGATGGACGATGCACTCATACGTCTATCTAGCCAAGCAATCCACATGTTGGTCAAAATCGTCTCACTCTGCGAACACCTGCCAGTGCGACGGATCAGACCACGGCATGATGCTACGAACCACGCGAACACATAGAGTCAAGAGCGTGGATAGAAGGCACGCGATATACGAATGGTTCCGGATCAACCGCTTCAAAGTGGACATGACGGCAACCTGCCTGCTCGTCCTGTTGTTTGGTCCCGTGTATTTGATGGCAGACCGGCCCCTGCTGTTCTTCATTTCCTGCGGGCTCCTGCTCCCCCTTGCATGGCGGCGGACGCGGCCAGCCCTGGCCGCGGGGCTGGTGATCCTGGTGTGCCTCATCCAGTGGGCGCTGGCCGCCGAGCCTGTGGCCGGGCAGGTCGCCGTCCCGCTGGTCATCTATGCAACGGCGGCCTACGGTCCGTCGTGGGCCAGCCGCACTGTCCTCCTTGCCGGGTTGCTGGGTGGCATCATGCTGACCACCCGTCTCTATTCCAGCACTGCGGAGTCCGGCATCATGGGCCTGACCATTGGGGCCCTTTACACGGTCCTCATCTGGATGCTGGTGCTGGTGAGCTGGACGTTGGGCGACCTCACCCGGGTACGGCGCCTGCAACTACAGGCCCTTGAAGACCGGACTCGCCGCCTCGAAATCGAACAGCAGCAAGAGCGTCAACTGGCGGCCGCCGACGAACGATCGCACATCGCCCGGGAAATGCACGACATCGTGGCCCATTCGTTGTCCGTCATCATCACCCAGGCCGACGGCGCCAGATATGCCGCCGCAGCCAAACCCGAGTTGGCTACCGAAGCGCTGGCCACGATTGCGGCGACGGGCCGCGATTCACTCGGTGAGATGCGCAGGCTCCTGGGTGTCCTTCGCTCGGACGATGATTCCCCTACCCGTCCGCAGCCCAGGCTCTCGGATTTGGACGAACTGCTTCTCGGCTTCCGTGCCGCCACCTTGCACGTTGCCTTCGAGCAAAGCGGCGTGCCTCGCCGAAATCTTCCCGCCGGTGCCGAACTCACGGCCTATCGCATCATCCAGGAAGCACTCACCAATGTCATGAAACATGCCGGACCGAAGGCGGCAGCCAGCGTTTCCCTCGCATGGCAAGTACGTGGCCTGCAGGTGGAAATCGTCGACGACGGCCGTGGCGCCGCTGCCGATCCGCCACCCGCGGGCGGAGGGAACGGCCTCAGGGGCATGGGCGAGCGGGTCTCCCTCTACGATGGTTCCCTGACCGCTGGCCCGCAACAGGGTGGCGGTTTCCGCGTGACCGCAACCATCCCGTACACGGAGGCCTGAACCATGCCTGAACTCCCAGCACCCATCCGGGTTGCACTCGTCGACGACCAACAATTGGTCCGCTCAGGCTTCGGGATGCTCATCAATTCGCAGCCGGACCTCCACGTCGTTGCTGAGGCCGGCAACGGGATCGAGGCCGTCCAGGCTCTCAATGCCACCGCCGCGGACGTGGTGCTGATGGACGTTCGCATGCCGGGAATGGACGGGATCGAAGCCACGCGCCGCATCCTGGAGCAGGCAGCGGCACAACCCGCCGGTTCCCAGCGCGCCGAAGTGAAGATCGTTGTCCTGACTACTTTCGACCTCGACGAGTACGCGCTGGCCGCCATCCAGGCCGGGGCCAGCGGGTTCCTCCTGAAGGACGCCCCGCCCGAGGAGCTCCTCGAAGCCATTCGCACCGTGTACCGTGGCGACGCCGTCATCGCCCCGTCCACCACGCGCCGTTTGCTGGACCATGTGGCTCCGCTGCTCCGGACACACTCAACCGAGCAGAGCGAGCACGCTGCCGCCGTCCAGCGTTTGACCGCACGCGAACGGGAGGTGTTCCAGCTCATCGCGCAGGGCCAGTCCAACCCGGAGATCGCCGCCGGACTTTTCCTTTCCGAGGCCACGGTCAAGACCCATGTGGGACACATCCTGGCCAAGCTCGGGGCACGGGACCGCGTACAGATCGTGGTCATTGCCTACGAGACCGGCGTGGTGTCTCCGGGGACATAGCCGGATTCCGCGGCTTCAGTCTCAGACCACGGTATGAGCCGGCCTCCCGGACAATGGGCCCACAGCCCGATCCAGGGCGACCAGTCCAAAACATAGCGTGAAAGCATGACAACATTCACGCCCCTCCCCCACCCGTCAGGATCCGACCGCCCCGGACCATCGGACGCCGCCCGGTCACGTCCCGCCGTCGAGGCCTTCAAGCTCTCCAAGAGCTACGGCCGTGCCGATACCCGCGTGACGGCCTTGAATGAAGTGTCGGTGACTTTCGACGCCGGGAAGTTCACCGCGATCATGGGCCCCTCGGGTTCTGGCAAGTCCACGCTGATGCACTGCCTCGCGGGCCTGGATTCCGCCGATTCCGGCCGGATCGTGTTGGGCGGCACGGAATTGACCGGGCTCAACGACCGTCAACTCACGGCATTGCGCCGTGAGCGGATCGGCTTCGTGTTCCAAGCGTTCAACCTGGTGCCCACCTTGACGGCGGAGCAGAACATCACGTTACCGCTCGCCTTGGCAGGAACCACTGCCGACGCCGGATGGCTGGATACCGTCGTCAGCACCCTGGGGTTGAAGGACCGGCTGAAGCACCGCCCGCACGAGCTTTCCGGCGGTCAGCAGCAGCGCGTTGCCGTCGCCCGGGCGCTTCTGACTCGTCCCGACGTCGTGTTCGGTGACGAGCCCACCGGCAACCTGGACTCCAAAGCCGGCGGCGAAGTCCTGGCGCTTCTTCGCAGGAGCAGCCAGGAGATGGGGCAAACCATCATCATGGTCACGCATGATCCCGTCGCTGCGAGCTACGCCGATCGCGTTGTCCTCATGAGCGATGGCGGGCTGGTGGGCGAGATCCACGATCCCACTGCCGACTCCGTCCTCACCGCCCTCGGAAAACTGGGGGCATAAGGCATGCTTCGCGTTGCTTTGTCCCAACTGAAGACCCACTTCAGGCGGTTTATCGCCATCGGACTGGCGGTCATGCTGTCCGTCATGTTCCTTTCGGCAACCCTCATGGTCGGTGCCAGCACCAACGCATCCCTCGGCGCCAGCATCGGCGAGGCCTACCGCAATGCCGACCTGGTCGCCACATCAAAGAACGGCGAGCCGTTCACCCAGGCCGCGGTGGATGCTGCCGTTTCCTCCCCGGCCGTTGAAGACAGCTATGCCGAACGGTCCACCTACGTGACTTTTGAGGCCGGCGGAGGCGAACAATTCGGCCGGTTGCGCACCCTTGCGCCGGTTTCCTTGGAGGGATCCGTGCTCTCCTCCGGCTCGTTGCCCACCAAGCCATTCGAAGCAGCGATCGACGTCAAGACCGCTCAACACCTTGGACTCACGGTTGGCAGCACCGTGGAGTTGCACGGTGCTGGACCAGTCAAGACCGCCAAAGTGACGATCTCGGGCCTGACGAAGGCTACGAATGATCCCTTCTCCTCCTCTTCTGCCCAGCTGCTTGCGTCGGAGTCGGTCCTCAACGCTGTCCAGGACGCAGGCGCGGGTTACACCGGCCTGCAGTTCGCCCTCAAACCCGGCGAAGACGTGACAGCTGCGAAGGACTACATCGCCCGCAGGATGCAAGCTGCCGGCGCCGATGGTCCCGTGCTGGAAACAGCACAGGAGAAGGTCACCTCCACTGTCGCCATGCTCAGTGCAGGCCAAGACCAGCTGACCATTGTGCTGCTCGCCTTCGCGGGCGTGGCAATCCTCGTGTCCACCTTGGTGGTAGCCAACACGTTCTCAGTGCTGGTGGCACAGCGGACCCGCGAACTGGCGCTGTTGCGTTGCCTCGGTGCGGGACGCTCTCAGATCCGTGGGTCCGTGATGCTTGAAGCTCTCGTGGTTGGTTTCGTTTCCTCCATACTGGGTGTCCTGGCGGCGACCGGCCTCATGACGGGCCTGATCGCCTGGGCCAGGACCCAGCCTGAGCAGGCCTTCGCAACCTTGGCGGTACCGCCGTCGGCTATCATCGCCGGGCTGGTCGCCGGAACGTTGTTGACCGTCATCGCGGCCCTCGTCCCCGCCAAGGCGGCTACCGCCGTCGCGCCCTTGGCCGCGCTTCGGCCCGCCGACGACGCTACGGTCGGCAACCGTCGAGGCAAGGTGCGGTTGGTCCTTGGTCTGGTGGCCTTGATCGCCGGGACGTCACTGCTGATTTTCGGTAGCACCAGCGTTTCGCTGCTGGTGGCGTTGCTCGGCGGCGCCGTTTCCTTCATTGGTATCCTGCTCTGTTCAACGTTGTTCATTCCCACGGTGGTGGCCCTCGCCGGCCGTTTGGCCGCCCCTGCCGGTGTTCCCGGCAAGCTCGCCTCGGTCAACGCGACACGCAACCCCGCACGGACGTCCGCTACCGCCGCGGCCCTGCTCATCGGTGTAACGCTGGTCTCGCTGATGATGACGGGTGCGGCTACCTCGCGGCAGGCATTCAATGCCACGCTGGCCGAAAACTACCCCGTGGACCTGTCAGCCATGACCGCTGTAGGCGGCAGCGCGGACCCGGCCGAGGCCCTCTCCCGCATCAAGGCGCTCGACGACGTCAGCGATGCTGTTCTGCTGCCTGCGGTTGGGACCCTGGCCGAGGCCACGCCAGGTGGCGGCGACACCATCTATTCGCTCTCATCCGCCGATGCCGCCTCGATTCTGCGCGATAACAACCTGAAGCCAAGCCCCGGCACCGTCTACCTGCCCGAGGACTCATCCAAGGGCCCGGCAAGCATTTCGACGGCGGACGGTACTGTTTCGCTCGACGCGACGGTACTGCGCACCCGTAACGTCCCCGCGTTCGTGGAAAGTTCAAGCATCACCTCCGGGACCCTCCCTGGTACCCCTGGCATGGTCTGGGTGAAGCTGGACGATTCGGTGTCCGGAGAACGGGTTCAAGCCATCCAAAAGGAGATTGCCTCAGCCTTGGGCGTGCATGAGCGAACCGTCAGTGGTGCCGCGATTGAGCGTGTCACCTTCAACAGCATCATCGACGTCCTCCTCCTGGTGGTCACAGGGCTTCTGGGCGTTGCAGTGGTGATCGCATTGATCGGCGTGGCCAACACGTTGTCGCTCTCCGTCATGGAACGGACACGGGAGAACTCGCTGCTGCGGGCGTTGGGCCTGACCAAGGGCCAACTGCGCGGAATGCTGGCCATCGAAGCGGTCCTCGTTGCCGGTGTGGCAGCTATCCTCGGCGCCGGCATGGGCATCGTCTACGGCTGGCTGGGTGCCCAAGCCACCCTGGGCGGCGTGGCTGAGGTTGTCCCTGCCGTGCCTTGGCTGCAATTGCTGGCCGTGTTCGGTGTGGCTGTGGTGGCCGGGCTGCTGGCTTCCGTTATCCCTGCACGGCGCGCTGCACGGCTGTCGCCGGTAGAGGGGCTGGCGACCGCCTAGAGCGCGGACGCTCCCTCAGATAGCCACCCTTAAAGAGAAACGCTCTCTCACTTCCGGCCGGCGGACCGGTTGGAAGTGAGAGAGCGTTTCGCGTTTGACGGCAGTATGTGAAAGAGCGTCCTATGCCTCGGCGGGCTCTTCGTACCGGGGGAACACGGGAGCAGGAGCCGGCAGCTCCGTGCCGGCGACGATCGGCGTGCCGATCGCAGCGAATTGACGGGACTCGCCTTCGGGCTGGCCCAGCACCTCGAGCAACTTGGCGGACGACGTCGGCATGACCGGCTGGGCGAGGATCGCCACGATGCGTACAACTTCCAAGGTGACGTACAGGACCGTGTTCATACGCTCGACGTCGGTCTTCCGCAGCACCCACGGAGCCTGCTCGGCGAAGTAGGCGTTGGTGTCGCCGAGGACGGACCAAATAGCTTCCAGGGCGCGGTTGAATTCCTGCTTGTCGAAGGCGCTGCGGGCAGTGGCCAGCAATTCACCGGCTTGGGACAGCAAGGCCGTGTCCTCAGCGGTGAACTCGCCCGGAACGGGAACCTTGCCTTCGCAGTTCTTCGCGACCATGGACAACGAGCGCTGGGCCAGGTTGCCGAAGTTGTTGGCCAGGTCCGAGTTCATGCGGCCAACGATCGCTTCGTGGTTGTAGTTTCCATCGGCGCCAAAGGGAACTTCGCGGAGGAAGAAGTAGCGGCACTGGTCCAGGCCGTACTGGGCTACGAAATCCTGGGGAGCCACGACGTTGCCCAGAGACTTGGACATCTTTACGCCGTTGTTGGTAAGGAAGCCGTGGATCATGACACGCTTTGGCAGTTCCAGTCCGGCACTCATGAGGAACGCCGGCCAGTAGATGGCGTGGAACCGCGAGATGTCCTTGCCGATGACGTGGACGTCAGCCGGCCAGAACTTCTTGAAGGACTCCGATTCGAGGTCCGGGTAGCCAACGCCCGTCAGGTAGTTGGTGAGTGCGTCCACCCAGACGTACATCACGTGCTTTTCGTCACCCGGAACCGGGACACCCCAGTCGAAGGTCGTCCGGCTGATGGACAGATCCTCCAAGCCGCGGGTCACGAAGCTGATGACCTCATTGAACCGCGACTGCGGCGCGCCGAATTCGGGCTGGGCCTCGTAGAGTGCCAGGAGCTTGTCCTGGTAGTCGGACAGCCGGAAGAAGTAGCTTTCCTCGGCAGTCCAAGTGACCAAGGTGTCGGTCTCCTTGGAGTAGCGGAGCCCGTCTTCCTTGACTACGGTGTCGTCCTCGACGTAGTACGCCTCGTCACGGACGGAGTACCAACCCTCGTACTTGGAAAGGTAGATGTCGCCGTTGGCTTCCATCTTCTTCCAAATGTCCTGCGACGCGGCGTAGTGGTCTTTGTCCGTGGTGCGGATGAACCGGTCATAGGAAATGCCCAGGTCCTGGCTCATCTGCTTGAACGCTGCCGAGTTGCGGTCGGCCAGTTGCTTGGCAGTGATGCCCTCCTTCTCGGCGGACTGCTGCATCTTGAGACCGTGCTCGTCCGTGCCGGTCATGAAGAACACCTCATGACCGTCAAGGCGCTTGAAGCGCGCCATGGCATCAGTTGCGATGACCTCATAGGCGTGGCCGATATGCGGCACACCGTTGGGGTAGCTGATGGCAGTGGTGATGTAGAACGGGGATTTCTCTGCAGACGTCACTCTAAGAAGTTACCTTTTTTTGGGATGGAATAGCTTAGTTAAGTTCGGTCAGCGTATCGCTGAGCCGGACCAGCTCGTGGTCGTGGGAAGCTACGAGCACAGCGATGCCGTCGCTGGTGGTGTCTTTCAGAATCCCGATAATACGATTCGCGGCCGCACGGTCCAGGCTTGCCGTGGGCTCGTCGACCACCAACACGCGGGTACCCAGGATCAGCGCGCGGGCGATCGCAACACGCTGGCGCTCACCACCGGAGAGCTGAGCCGGGCGGTGGCGCATGCGCCGGCCAAGACCCACCAGGTCCAGAAGGTCCTTTGCCATCTCGGTGCGCTGTTCCACCTCGCCATCCGGGACGGCGGGGAGCAGGACGTTCTCCAAGGCACTCATGCCATCGATCAGCGCGCCGCCCTGATCGACGTATCCGATCAGCGCCCGACGACGGTCAGCGATCTCGTCGTCGCCCATGGACTCCAGTGAGTGGCCTTCCCAGAAGACCTTGCCCGACGTCGGGAGGGTCAGTCCGGCGCTCACGGTCAGGATACTGGTCTTTCCGGACCCGCTTCGACCGGCGATGCAGTGCATCTCGCCCGCGTGCAGCGTGAGGTTGAAGTCATCGACGACGTCGACTTCCTCGGCTCCGCCTTTGTCGCCTCCGTAGTGGATGGTGACGCGGCTGAGTTCCAACGGAGTGGCGTGGTCCGAGGCCTTCACGATGGTGTTGGCGCGGGTTTGCAGCGACTCGTCCGTGGATTCCGGGGTGGCCGCCAGCTCGGGGTTGAGGTTGTCAGTCATTTGACTACTTTCGTTGCAATCGGAATCCAGCAAATTACGGCCAGCAAACCGGCCAGTCCGGCCCAAAGAGCCGCGTAGGGAGCCAGGAGCAGCCCCAGTCCCAGGGCGCCAAGGACACCCAAGGGAAGTGCCACTGTGCCCACAAGTGCATTTTCAAAGAATCGGACCTGGCCCAGCATGTCCGGGTTCCAGCCCATGGCCCGGAGCGTGCCCAGGTACTCTCGCTTGGCGTGGAGCTCGAAACGTCCTGTGACAAGAGTCAGGAGCAAGCCAACCACCACGCCGAAGATGGCGAGGACCACGCTCGGCAAGGCGATGCTCGCCGCGGCCAGGCCACTCAGGGCACTGGCACCGGCCGCACGCGGGATGTCGATCAAGAGCGCGATCAATGCGCCCACCGCGGCACCAAACACACCGACTGCCACAGCCAGGGAGATCGAGTTGAAACGGTTGGTGGTCAGTTGCCTGTTGGCAAAGGTCAGCGGCGAATCCACGGTCACGAGGCGGTCATCGTGCTGCGGCTCCTGGTCCACCACCACGCGGTGGCGAAGCTGCTGGGCTGCCAACCAGGCGGCGCCAATATAGATGGCGAGCATGGTTACGGAGACGATGACCGTGGCGAGGTTCCAACTCAGCAGGCTGAGGACGATCCCTGCTGCCGCCAGTGCGGCAGCCCCCACGGCAAATTCTTCCAGGACCCAGGACCTGATGCGTTTTTGGGTCCAACCCATCGCCCGGAGGATGCCTGCCTCGCTCCGGCGCTGCCGGATGTAGCTCACTGTGGATGCACCCGTGAGGAGCGTGGCGCCCAGGAGCGTCAGGAAGAGCAGGGTGATATTGGTGCCGGTGAGCGAGCCGGAGACGGCGTCTGCCGCATTCTGGCGCACCCAGGACTGCTGCACGGTGCCCAGCGGAGACTCCTTGCCGGCGTCGTCCTTGCTGTAGCCGGGGACGAAGATATTGGCATCCTCGCGTGCGGAACCGGCCACAACCGTGGCTTCGAGTCCGAGCTCGCGGATTTGGGCCGCCAATTTCTCGACGTCCGGCTGTGCGGTCTTCCAGTTGCCGGTGGCAGTGGCACGAACACGGATGGCGTCAATGACGTTGGCGTTCGTGTCGTAGCCGCGGGCTGCTGCCAGGCCGTAATAGTCAGTGATGGCACCGGCGGACTGGCTGACCAGGCCTGTGGCACTCAAGGAGGGCTTCAGTTCGGTTCCATCGACGTCTTTGCCTTCGGCGTCCTTGCTCAGCGTCATCGGGGCGGGGTCGTAGCCGCCCAGGGGCAGCTTGTTGACGTCGCCGGCCGCTGACTGGACAGCGGCGGGGTCGAAGGTGCCATAGACCATGGGCATGGGAGCGGCCGGCTTTTTGCCGGTTTCCAGGTCTTCCCGGTAGGAGCGCTCGTCCACAGGCTTGCGCTGCGTCTGGTCTACGGCTGCACCGAACGATGACTTCTCCGGCAAGCGGTTGACCGTAACCCAGTCCCCCGGCGTCGCGCTCTTGTCGGACGCGCCGTTGGCGGCTTCGTCGCCGTCCTTGTACTGCGGAGCGGCCGCGAAAGCCGTGCTCCATGTAGCCGGGTTGTAGAGGCCCTGGCTGAAGGAGGCGGTGCTGCCAAGCAAGGTGCTGTGGTCCGTGGACCCCGGCCATTCAAGGGCAAAAGGAGCCTTGGACACGAACGGCAGGTAGTCCTTGTCCAAGGAGCGCGTCACCGTGCCGACCTCGTTGACAACCTTGCCGCTTGCATCAAGTTCCTCGATCTTCACCGAGTACTGAAGGTTCAGGGAGGTGCCTGTGCGGACAATCAGCGGGATCGCCTGCGAGTCGTCCGTCAACAATCCGTCACGCTTGGCCTGCTGGTACTGCGTCATCAGCGGAGCCCAGTACTTGAGCTTGACGCCCAGGAAATCGGGGCCTTCCTCCAACTGGTCCATGCTCAGTCCCGTGGTGAAGAGGCTTTCGAAATGCCGTCCAATGGCCCCCGCGTTACGGGCATCGGCCGGCGGAGCCTTCTCCAGCGGAGCGAGGAAGTCGCCTGCGGAACCCAGCAGCGCCCTTTCGGCGGCAGGGTCGACGGCGACGACGGACTCGGTCACCTCGGGCGCCAACGGCAGGGCCACGGAAAGGTTGAAAAGGTTGTGCTCCGAGCCGAGGGCAGGAGCCGGGAACTTGATACCGGTCTCGCCGTCGGCTCCGGCGATGCGCACGTTCGTGCCGCCGGCAGTCTGTTCCTGCACAAGGCGGCCCTTGCCCAAAGTGCCTTCGGCGCTGGTCTTGAAGAGCGTCTGTTCGTTGACTCCGTCGGAGCTCGTGGCGGAAGCTGTCAGCCGGTACTTCTTGGGGGTATCGGACAGCACCGATTCAGCGGCAGGCCATTTGCTCGCGTCCATGGCCGAAGGATCCCCTGCAGTCACTGCGCCGGCCAGGCCCGCGTTGTAACCGAGGTAGTCCATGGCGTTCAGGCGGGGAGCCTCAAGGTTCTGGGATACCCGCGAGACCAGGCTGATGGGCGCGGCTACCGCCGTCTGGCCCATGGTCCTGATCTTCTCCAGCTGTTCAAAGCTGATGCCGCCTTGGCCGTTGGCGATTTCCGGCTGGACCAAAGCACCGCCGTCGCCGTCCTGTGACTGGTCCGGCTTCGCCTGGACCAGGATGTCGTAGAGTCCCCGCGAGTTCTCGTCCACTGTCCGGTTCAGGGCTGCCTGCGACTGGCTCTGAACTAGGACGGACAAGCACATCGCGACGATCAAAATGGCCGCGGTCAGCAGCAGCACTCGGCTTCTGATGAACCTTTGGACGGCGTTCATTGGGCTCCCTGAGACCTTGATTGCGGGCGCGCACACATGGTCCGGAATTCCTCGAACAACACAAAGGAATCCCGGGCTGTATGTGCAAAAAGTAGTGGCCGGCCTGCTGCCGGGTCCGAATTACGGACCCAGCCATTGTAAGCAGACCGGCCACTCCTGCGTGCCAGTGGTGTGTCGCCGGCACGCGAACTTAGCTGCTGAGGATCAGTCCTAGTCCTCCAGGTCCACTTCGCGGACCATGTCTGCACCGATGCCGGCCTTGATGGCTTCAAGGACCTGCTGCGGGACTGAGCTGTCGATGGTCAGGAGCGCGAGGACCTGGCCGCCTTCAGTCTGGCGTGCCACCTGCATTCCGCCGATGTTGATGTTGTTCATGCCCAGGATGTGGCCGATGGTACCGATAACGCCCGGACGGTCGGAGTAAGCCACAACCACCAGGTGCTCGCTGATGGGGATTTCAACGTCGTAGCCGTTGACGCCAACGAGCTTCTCCACCTGCTTGGGACCCGTCAGGGTACCCGCAACTGAGATCTGGGAACCATCACTGAGCGCACCACGGATCGTCAGGACGTTGCGGTAGTCCTCTGCGTCCGGCGTAGTGATCAGGCGGGTGTTGATGCCGCGCTGTTCAGCGATCACCGGAGCGTTCACGTAGGAGACCTGCTCCGTGACCACATCGGCGAAGACACCCTTGAGGGCTGCCAGCTCCAGGACCTTGACGTCCAGGGCAGCGATTTCGCCGGCGACCTCGACGTCGATCTGGGTGAGGGACGCATGCGTCAGCGCGGTGAAGATGCGGCCGAGCTTTTCAATCAGCGGGATGCCCGGACGGACGTCGGGGGCGATGACGCCACCGGCAACGTTGACGGCATCCGGAACGAGCTCGCCTGCCAGTGCCAGGCGCACCGACTTGGCAACAGAGACGCCGGCCTTCTCCTGGGCTTCATCTGTTGAAGCGCCAAGGTGCGGGGTGACCACTACGTTGTCCAGTTCAAAGAACGGGAGGTCCGTGCTGGGCTCCTTGACGAAAACGTCGACGCCGGCCCCCGCGATCTGGCCTTCCTTCAACGCAATGTAAAGGGCTTCTTCGTCCACCAGGCCACCGCGGGCGACGTTGATGACGTATGCGGTTTCCTTCATCTTGCGGAAGGCGTCAGCGCCCAGCATGCCCACAGTCTCCGGAGTCTTGGGCATGTGGATAGTGATGAAGTCGGAGTTTTCCAGAAGTTCATCCAGCGTGACGAGCTTGACGCCCAGCTGCGCAGCACGTGCTGCCGTGATGTAGGGGTCGTAGGCGAGGATTTCGGTCTCGAAACCCTGGAGCCGCGCGGCCACCAACGCACCGATACGGCCCAGGCCGATGATGCCGATCTTCTTTTCGAAGAGTTCGATGCCGGTGTACTTGGAACGCTTCCACTCGCCGTTCTTCAGGGCGGAGCTGGCCTGCGGGATGTGGCGTGCGAGGCTCAGGATGTGGCCCACCGTGAGCTCAGCGGCAGAGACGATATTGGACGTCGGGGCGTTGACCACCATGACGCCTGCCTGCGTCGCGGACTTGATGTCCACGTTGTCCAGCCCCACACCGGCGCGGGCGATGACCTTGAGGTTCTTGGCCGCAGCGATGGCTTCGGCATCCACCTGCGTGGCTGAACGCACCAGGATGGCATCGACGTCGGCAATGGCGGACAGCAGCTGGGAACGGTCGGCGCCGTCGGTCTGGCGGATTTCAAAGTCCGGGCCCAATGCCTCGACTGTGGCGGGCGAAAGTTCCTCAGCGAGGAGGACGACGGGTTTGCTGGCTGACACGGGGTGGCACCTTACTTTGGACAGAACTGGGGACAAGGAGCGGATGCGTGGCCCGGGCACGGCGCCGGGACCAGCCCAGAATATCGAACCCGGGCAGGGTTTCCGGTGCCGACGGAGGATGTTACGGCCGGACCGGAGCCGTTGTGAAGAAATTCACAGCGCATCTTCCTGGCGAACTGAGTGGATTGACAGCAGCATGCTGCCGCCAAACGCCGACGCCCGCCCGGCGGTAATCGCCGGACGGGCGTCGGTTTCAGGCATCCAGGCCGCTATTGGCCCACACGCCTGGAAGCGGATCAGCGGGCTGCCGAACCTTCTACGTAGTCCTGGTCCTGCTGCTGCCAGGAGAAGAGGGAGCGCAGTTCGCGGCCAACCCCCTCGATGGGGTGCTGCTCTGCCTTGGCGCGCAGTTCCTTGAACTCGGTGCCGCCGTTGTCCTGGTCGTCGATGAAGCGCTTTGCGAAAGCACCGCTCTGGATGTCGGCGAGGACAGCCTTCATGTTTTCCTTCACCTCGGGGGTGATGACGCGCGGGCCGGAGACGTAGTCGCCGTACTCTGCGGTGTCGGAAACGCTCCAGCGCTGCTTGGCGATGCCGCCTTCCCACATGAGGTCAACAATGAGCTTGAGCTCGTGGAGGACCTCGAAGTAGGCGATCTGCGGCTGGTAGCCGGCTTCAGTCAGGGTTTCGAAGCCGTACTGGACGAGCTGGGAAACGCCGCCGCAGAGGACGGACTGCTCGCCGAAGAGGTCGGTTTCGGTCTCTTCGGTGAAGGTGGTCTTGATGACGCCGGCGCGGGTTCCACCGATGGCCTTGGCGTACGACTTGGCCAGGTCCCAAGCGGAACCGGAAGCGTCCTGCTCAACAGCGATGATGTCCGGGATACCACGGCCGGCTTCGAATTCGCGGCGCACGGTGTGGCCGGGAGCCTTCGGAGCGATCAGGATGACGTCGACGCCTGCAGGAGCTTCGATGTAGCCAAAGCGGATGTTGAAGCCGTGGGCGAAGGCGAGAGCCTTGCCTTCGGTCAGCTTGTCCTTGATGGAGTCGTTGTAGATCGCGCGCTGGTGCTGGTCCGGCGCCAGGATCATGATGACGTCGGCCCATTCGGCGGCGTCTGCAACGTTCTTGACCGTGAAGCCGGCGTCCTCGGCCTTGGCGGTCGACTTGGAGCCTTCCTTGAGCGCAATAACAACCTCGACGCCGGAATCGCGCAGGTTAAGCGCGTGGGCGTGGCCCTGGGAACCGTAGCCAACGATGGCTACCTTGCGGCCCTGGATGATCGACAGGTCTGCGTCGTCGTCGTAGAACATTTCAGTCACTTGCGTAACTCCTCTTGAGTGGTTTTTCGTAGATATTGATGTGGTGCTGCGGTACTGGACGCATCGCCCTGCAAGCTGGGCCAACGAAACCGTTGGCTGCGCTTGCTTGCTTTCACGCGGAGCGAAGCGCCCTGTCACTCATGGAGCGGGATCCCCGTCCAACGGCCAAAGTGCCGGACTGCACGATTTCACGGATGCCGAACGGCTCGAGCACTGAGAGCAGTGCAGCGAGCTTCTCGGGGGTACCGGTTGCCTCAAGCACCAACGAGTCTGTAGACACGTCGACCACTGCGGCACGGAACAGGTCTGCAGCCTGGGTAACCTGCAGACGTGTCGCGGCATCCGCACGTACCTTGACCAGGATGTGGTCTCGCTGTACGGAAAATTCGGAAGTCAGCTCCACAATCTTGATCACGTTGACCAATTTGTTGAGCTGCTTGGTGACCTGCTCGATGAGGTCGCCGTCGGCATCGACGACGACCGTCATGCGGGACATGCCGGGAACCTCGGTGGGGCCCACAGCAAGTGAATTGATGTTGAACGCGCGCCGGGCGAAGAGACTGGCCACGCGGGTCAGCACGCCGGGCTTGTCTTCTACCAGAACGGACAGTGTGTGGCGGCTCATGATTAGTCCTCCTCTTCCCATTCCGGGGTCATGTTGCGGGCAACCTGGATCTGGTCATTGCTGACGCCTGAGGGCACCATTGGCCACACCATGGAGTTGGGGCTGACGACGAAGTCGATGACCACCGGGCGGTCATTGATCTCGAGCGCCTTCTGGATGGTGGCGTCGATGTCCTCGTCGCGCTCACAACGCAGTGCTGCACAGCCATAGGCGTCGGCCAGCTTGACGAAGTCCGGAATCCGGACGGTGTCGTGGCCTGTGTTCAGATCCGTGTTCGAGTAGCGGCCCTCGTAGAACAGGGTTTGCCATTGGCGCACCATGCCCAGCGAGGAGTTGTTGATGATGGCGACCTTGATCGGGATGTTGTTGATGGCGCAGGTGGCCAATTCCTGATTGGTCATCTGGAAGCAGCCGTCACCGTCAATGGCCCACACCACGCGGTCCGGTTCTCCGACCTTGGCACCCATGGCCGCCGGAACCGAGTATCCCATGGTTCCTGCACCGCCTGAGTTCAGCCAAGCGTGGGGGCGCTCATACTTGATGAACTGGGCGGCCCACATCTGGTGCTGGCCCACCCCTGCAACGTAGATACCTTCCGGACCGGTGAGTTCCCCGATGCGCTTGATGACGCGCTGCGGGGCCGTCAGGCCGTCTTCGGGTTCGGTCCATCCCAAGGGGTAGGTGTCGCGCAGGTTACCCAGGAAGGCCCACCAGGAATCCAGATCCGGTGTTCCGCTCAGTTCGAACTGCGTCTTCACCGCTTCCGTGAGTTCCGGGATGATTTCCTTGACCGAGCCAACGATCGGAACATCGGCAGTACGGTTCTTGGAAATTTCCGCGGGATCGATATCCGCGTGGATGACCTTGGCAAAAGGCGCAAAGGTCTTCAGCACACCCGTAACGCGGTCATCGAACCGGGCACCGAGCGTAATGAGCAGATCTGCCTGCTGGAGCGCGGTGACGGCGGATACGGCACCGTGCATGCCCGGCATGCCCACGTGCTGGGGGTGTGAGTCCGGGAAGGAGCCACGTGCCATCAGCGTGGTAACCACCGGAGCGCCGGTGGCCAATGCCAGTTCCATCAGTTCAGCGGAGGCGTGTGCCTTGACGACGCCGCCACCGACGTAGAGGACCGGCTTGCTGGAGGCAGCGATCAGCTTGGCCGCTTCACGGACCTGCTTGTTGTGGCCGCGGACCACCGGACGGTAGCCCGGCAGGTCAACCTTCGGAGGCCATGAGAAAGTCATCTGGCCCACTTGCGCGTCCTTGGCGATGTCCACCAGGACGGGACCCGGACGGCCTGTGGAAGCCAGGTGGAATGCTTCAGCCATGACGTGCGGAATGTCGTTGGGGTCGGTCACCAGGAACGAGTGCTTCGTGATGGGCATCGTGATTCCCACGATGTCCGCTTCCTGGAAGGCGTCGGTCCCGATGACTCCACTGGAGACCTGGCCGGTGATGGCCACCATCGGCACGGAGTCCATGTGGGCGTCCATGATGGCGGTAACGAGGTTGGTGGCACCGGGGCCCGAGGTGGCGATGCAAACGCCGACCCGACCGGTGACCATGGCGTAGCCTTGCGCGGCGTGGCCGGCTCCCTGTTCGTGACGGACCAGGATGTGATTCATCGAGGAGGCCATCAAGGGGTCGTAGGTGGGCAGGATCGCGCCACCGGGCAAACCAAAAATATCGTCGACGCCGAGTTCTTCGAGCGAACGGACAATTGCTTGCGAGCCGGACATCAACGTCGGGGGTACAACGTTGTTCGGCCCAAGTACAGGAGAGAGAGGTGCAGCAGCGTCGACGACGACTTCAGCCGTTCGGTCGACCTTTTCCGGAGCTTTGGGGGCTCCAGCGGACTTTGCAGCCATCAGCGAGGGGCTGATCGGCGATCCTTTGCTCATCGGACTCTTCCTTAGTGGATCTTCAGTTGATGGGTACTGCTTCTTGGTACTGCTTCCCTGCTTCACTGCGCCGTGGCCGCTGCGCCGTCTTTGTGGACGGAATCAACTGCGGGGAATAAAAAAACCCCTCAGCCTTCCGGCTCTTCGAGGGGTTTGCGCGTGACAGTTCGTTACCAGTCGGGCTAAGCCACGCGCTTGGTAAGGACGACGACGCCGACGGTAACGAATGTAATCATGCGTTCAGTGTTCCCTCTAAGTGAGATACGTGTCAATTGAGCCTTAGCGTATCTCACTATTTGGACAGTGATGTCCGCCTGCCGGACTCCGGCCGTCTCGCGAAAGCCGGAGTCCAGGCAGGAATCAGCCGCAATAAGCGCCGGTGGAGGCGCTGTGCACCAGCTTGGCGTACTTCGCGAGGACGCCCTTGGTGAACTTGGCGGGCAGCGGCTCCCAGCCCGCCTTGCGGGCTTCGAGCTCTGCCTCGTCAACCAGGAGGTCGAACGAACGGGCCGCGATGTCGACACGGATGCGGTCACCGTCCTGGACGAAGGCGATGGGGCCGCCGTCGACCGCTTCCGGCGCAACGTGACCGATGCACAGGCCCGTGGTGCCGCCCGAGAAGCGTCCGTCCGTCAGGAGCAGGACATCCTTGCCGAGGCCGGCACCCTTGATAGCTCCCGTGATGGCCAGCATTTCGCGCATGCCGGGTCCGCCCTTGGGGCCTTCGTAGCGGATGACCACCACATCGCCCTTGTGGATCTCGCCGTTATCCAGGGCGGTCAGGGCGCCCTGCTCGCGTTCAAAGACACGGGCGGTGCCCTCGAAGACGTCGGCATCGAAGCCGGCGCTCTTCACGACGGCGCCTTCCGGAGCCATGGAGCCGTGGAGGATGGTGATGCCACCGGTCTTGTGGATGGGGTTGTCCAAGGCGCGGAGGATCTTGCCGTCGAGGTCCGGCGGGTTGATCGCGGCAAGGTTTTCAGCGAGCGTCTTGCCAGTGACGGTGAGGCAATCACCGTGCAGCAGTCCGGCGTCGAGCAGTGCCTTCATGATGACTGGCACGCCGCCGATCTTGTCGACGTCCGTCATGACGTAGCGGCCGAACGGCTTGAGGTCACCGAGGTGCGGAATTTTATCGCCGATGCGGTTGAAGTCGTCCAGCGTCAGTTCCACCTCGGCTTCGCGGGCAATCGCCAGGAGGTGAAGCACCGCGTTGGTGGAGCCGCCAAAGGCCATAGTGACGGCGATGGCATTCTCGAACGCCTTCTTGGTCATGATGTCGCGGGCGGTAATGCCCAGGCGCAGCAGGTTGACCACTGCTTCGCCGGACTTCCGGGCAAAGTCATCACGACGGCGGTCTGCCGAAGGCGGCGCGGCCGAGCCCGGGAGGGACATGCCGAGGGCCTCGCCGATGCAGGCCATGGTGTTGGCCGTGTACATGCCACCACAGGCACCCTCACCGGGACAGATTGCCTTTTCAATGCGGGTGAGGTCTTCCATGCTCATCTTGCCGGCGGCGCAGGCGCCCACCGCCTCGAAGGCATCAATGAGGGTGACTTCCTTCTCCGAGCCGTCCTCCAGCTTCACCCAGCCCGGCATGATGGAACCCGCATAAAGGAACACGCTTGCGAGGTCCAGGCGCGCAGCGGCCATGAGCATGCCCGGAAGGGACTTGTCACAGCCGGCCAACAGCACCGAACCATCGATGCGCTCGGCCTGCATGACTGTTTCTACGGAGTCGGCGATGACTTCGCGGGAAACCAGTGAGAAGTGCATGCCTTCGTGGCCCATGGAGATTCCGTCGGAAACGGAAATGGTCCCGAACTGCATCGGGAACCCGCCACCGGCGTGAACACCTTCCTTGGCGCCCTGGGCCAGGCGGTTGAGGGAAAGGTTGCAGGGCGTAATTTCGTTCCAGGAGCTCGCAACACCGATTTGGGGTTTGGCGAAGTCGTCATCCCCCATCCCGACCGCACGGAACATGCCACGCGCGGGCGCCGCGTGAATGCCGTCCGTAACTACCCGGCTGCGGGGTTTGATGTCCGGCTTGTTGTCTGTTGCACTGCGGGTGGTGTCACTCATGACCCAAAGTCTATGTCTACGCGGAACCGGGCGTGGCCGATCATTGACGGGTTAAGCACCGAAGGCCGAATATTTCTCCGGAGCAATTCCATCCTCACGCATTCAGGCGCGACTCGTGCAGTTCCTTGGCAATGGCCTCGGCCTCGCTCTTGAGCATTTCCAGGACATTGGCAATGGTGGCCCGAGCAGCAACCTCCTGCCGGCACAACGCAACGATGCTCCTGCTCGCTTTCACCTCAGTCAGGGGCCGAAGAACCAACCCGCGGCGGGCGGTGGCCAGGGCTGTATAACGAGGCAGGAGACAGATTCCATGGCCCGCAGCCACCAGCGCCTCCAGGACCCTTAGATCCGGATACCGCTGGCCCCTTAATGCCTGCTTTCCGGCGCGCAGCTCGATCTGGCGGAGGACGGTGTCGAAGGGGAAACCCTCAGGGACCCCGATCCACGGATAACCTACGACGTCCTCGGGGCTCAGCCGCGACTTGGCTGCCAACGGATGCCCCGCCGGCATGGCAACGTCAAGTGCTTCCTCGAGCAACGGGACCACGGTGAGTCCCTGCCGAGCAAATACTTCCGGCCCATCCACGCTGTGTGCGAGCACTATGTCATAGTCGGCCGCCAACGGAGCAAAGAATGCCGTTCCCGGGTCCTCGAAGTGGGCATCGAAGCTCAGCCCGTCCACTGACGCGACCCGATGCAGCAGCCCCGGCAGCAACATTTCTGCCGCGCTGGGAAAGAAGGCGGCAGAAACCTGCGTCTGCCAGCCCCTCCTGTAGGTGTCAATGGTGGACTCCGCCCTGGCCATCGCGGTGGCAATATCAGCCGCAGCGGCAGCCAAAGCCTGTCCTGCTTCCGTTAACTGGACGCCCCTGCCGACCTTTTCCACAAGGACAACACCAATTTCCTCCTGCAGCGTCTTCAGCTGTTGGGAGACTGCCGATGCTGTGACATTCATGGCATCAGCAGTGGCGCCCACAGATTGCCGGTCGGCCAATTCGCGCAGAATCCGCAGCCTTTTGAAGTCCATGAAGCCAGACTAGGGGACGTGGTGGAATTCCTTTCCGTCAGGCAATATGAGCGCCGGGCTTTTACTAAGCACACTGAATAAATCGGCGTGCGGCCGGTCAAACGCTGGACAGCCCAATAGCAGGCACGTAACGTCGGGAACACCACGAGCTGCACCCCTGTGAGCGAAAGGGCATCCACTATGGACTGGTTGATTTGGGTCATTGTCATTGTGTTGGTCGTTGCGATTGTTTGGTGGCTTATGACACGCAACAAGGCACAAAACGCCACCCCGACTCCAGCAGGGGATGCCCGCGCGGCCATGTCCCCCGGGCAGCCAGGCACTGCTCCGCCGGCAGGCATGCAACCGGGCACCACGCCATCCATTCCGGACACCGCCACGGCCGCAGCGGGCGTCGCCGGACTGGCCGGCGTAGCAAACATGGGTGGGCCGGCCACCGAAGAGAGCCAGCCAACCGCTGAAGAACCGGCCGTGGAGGAGGAGCCTCCCACCGCCGTCGACGACTCATCGCCTGGCGAATCGCCTGAACTCGCTTTCGTCTCGACAGCAGGCCTGACTGTCGAAGAACCGGTCATCGCCACCCCGGTGGTGGATGAGCCAGTGGTGGACGAACCCATCGTGGACACCGATGCGGAACTGCACCCGGCCGCCGCGGGCGACGTTGACGATTGGGATACGGCGTCTTCATCCGATGGTGCGGATGCCTTCGCGGAACCAGCCGCCGCTGAGGCAGAGCCTGAACCGGTCTCCGGAGTGACAGCCGACGACGTCACGCGAGCTGACGACGCGGCGGTCAGCGACGCGGCCGACAAGGCCGAATGGGAGTCCTCCTGGACAGACGCCGGCGGCGCCCCGATCCACCACCATGAATACACCGATGCCCACTCCCCCACACTCCCCGGCGCCGAGACCGGCGCTGCTGAGGATTCGGGCGGCTCGGGACATCTCGCAGCGGAGCATCCCTACGGTGCCGGCTCCACCAGCACCGCCGCGGAAGGCTATCCCGTCAAGGCCAGCGCCACGGAGATGACCTATCACGACGAAGACACCCCCGGCTACGGCGAGGCGGTAGCCGATGTGTGGTTCGAGTCGGCCGCCCACGCCGAAGCCGCGGGCTTCCGCGCACCCCGGCGCAGCAGGCATTGAACTAAACGGCGGCAGGCACGGACGTGGGCAAGCATTCAGGACCACGACGACGAATCGTCGCACCAGCGATGCCTGCCGCGGCCTGTGCACTGTTCCTGGCCCTGACCGGGTGTACCGGCAGCCCATCCTCTCCGGGGACCGCTGCCACGCCGGGCGGCCCGAACACTTCCGGCCAGTCGCAGGCGCCGGCCCCGGGCGGCCAGGGGACTCCGCGGAGCCCGGAGGTCCTGCAGAAGCTCGACGTCGGATTGCAGCTTCCGTGGTCCATCGTCTTCCTGCCTAACGGCACAGCGGTGGTTTCCGAGCGTGACTCCGCAACAATCAAGAGCATCCGTGACGGCCAGGCAACCACGATCGGCGAGGTTTCCGGCGTCGTCCCTGGCGGCGAAGGCGGGCTGCTGGGACTTGCTCTGTCTCCCGCATTCGAAACCGACCATTGGCTGTATGCCTACTTCACCTCGGCGGCAGACAACCGGATAGCGCGGATGCGCCTGGACGAGCTCGCCGGAGGAGGGCTTGCCCTTGGCGACCCGGAGGTCATCTTCTCGGGAATCTCAAAGGCTTCAACCCACAACGGGGGCCGGATCCGCTTCGGCCCCGACGGCTTCCTTTACGTGGGCACCGGCGATTCGCAGCGCCGGGAGCAGCCGCAGGATACAAACGCACTCGGCGGCAAGATCCTTCGTTTGACTCCGGAAGGCCGTCCCGCACCCGGGAATCCGTTTGGAGACAATCCCGTGTACAGCTATGGGCACCGAAACGTTCAAGGGCTGGCGTGGGACGGCGAAGGCCGGCTCTGGGCCAGCGAGTTCGGTCCGGACGTGGACGACGAACTGAATCTGATCACGCCAGGCGGCAACTACGGGTGGCCCACCGTGACCGGGGCGCCCGGAAGGAGCGGCCTCATTGATGCCAAGGTCGTTTGGCCCTCCACTGCCGATGCATCACCGAGCGGGCTGGAAATTGCCGGCGGGGTGGCCTATACAGGCGCCCTTCGCGGCCAGCGGCTCTGGACGGTTCCGCTCAATGGCGACTCGGCAGGCACACCAGTGGCCTACTTCACAGGGCAATATGGGCGGCTGAGGGACGTGGCACGCGCTCCGGACGGCACTCTTTGGGTTGTCAGCAACAACAAAAACCCTGATTTCGCGCTGATTTTGCGCCCTGGATCCTGAACCTGCCACCCGCGAGCAGCCCGATTTCACAGTTCGCGGGAAGTCGTGTAGAGTTACATGTCGTTGCGGAGATCGCCGGGGAAAGAAAAGCCTCCGGGTTGATCGAAATCAACAGCTGCACCTCTAGCTCAATTGGCAGAGCAATTGACTCTTAATCAATGGGTTCCGGGTTCAAGTCCCGGGGGGTGCACCAGGGAAAAAGGCCTTGGAGTGAATTTCACTCCAAGGCCTTTTGCGTTCCCCTTTTCTTTTACCGTTTTCATGGGATGCGTCACTTAGCGCCATCGATGGTCGAAAACGGGCCGAAAGTGGTGTAGAGTTATTTGTCGTTGCGGAGGTCAACGAGGAATGCGAATTCTTTGAACCGGCCATTGCAATAGTTGCACCTCTAGCTCAATTGGCAGAGCAATTGACTCTTAATCAATGGGTTCCGGGTTCAAGTCCCGGGGGGTGCACCAAAAAGAAAGACCCCGGATCGTCTCAACGATCCGGGGTCTTTCTGCATAACCGGCCGAGGCTTCCGAAGAACCCCCGGCCATGGGCTTGTTGTCAGATTTGCGGGTCCTCCGTGATGGGTTCCCCGGAGTCCTGCTCCGTCGCGGGGATCCCGGCCAACCCGCGCACAACGATCCTGAGCTCTTCACGCAGGCGGGCGGTGTCAACGGCGACGGGCGACAAGACGTCCTGCTCCAGCTTCACGGCTTCGGCCAAGGCAGCGATACCGGCCTCCGTGAGGGTCACTACATGGCTCCGGCGGTCCGAGTCGCTGCGGTGGCGGCTGACGTGGCCATGCAGCTCAAGCCTGGCCAAGGTGGTCCCCATCGTTTGGGCCTTGACCCGCGCAACTTCAGCCAGTGCCGCCTGGGTTATTGCGCCCTTGGCAGCAAGCACCTGCATGGCAATGACGCCGGCGTGGGTAAGTCCGATGGACTTCAATTTTTCGTTCCACGAGATTTCCACGAGACGCGCAGCTGTCGAAAGCAAACGGGTAGTGGGCCACCTCTCCATATCTGGCATGCCGACAGTATATGCGCGCAAGAGGTAGAGGCGTTGCTTCTCGCCACTAAACTGGAAAACCGCGACCGCTAGCAAGGAGCATATTTTGACTGAACGACTTATTCCCGGCGATGTTGCGCCGGACTTCACCCTTACGGACCAAGCAGGCAATACCGTGAGCCTCAAGGACCTGTCGGGCCGCAAATCGATCATCTATTTCTACCCGGCGGCTTCCACGCCCGGGTGCACCAAGGAAGCCTGCGATTTCCGAGACTCGTTGGCTTCGCTGCAGGCCGAGGGCTACGAGGTAGTTGGCATTTCCCCTGACCCGGTCAAGGCATTGGCCACGTTTGCGGAGGACGAACACCTGACCTTCCCGCTGCTCTCCGACGAAGACCACGCCGTTGCCGACTCCTACGCTGCCTGGGGCGAGAAAAAGAACTACGGCCGCACCTACATGGGGCTGATCCGCTCCACTGTGGTGGTGGATCCGGAAGGAAAGGTGGCCCTGGCGCAGTACAACGTCCGGGCGACGGGCCATGTGGCCAAGCTCCGGCGGGACCTCAAGCTCGACAAGTAGCGGGTACACTGGAGGCCGGTATATGGCTGGGCCAGTTCGTCAGGACGGTCCACCTGCCGGCCCGCGCGAGTGGTGAAATTGGCAGACACGCAGGATTTAGGTTCCTGTGCCTTCGGGCGTGGGGGTTCAAGTCCCCCCTTGCGCACAGCAGTGAAGAACACAGTGGTCAAGAACCACCTGAAACACCCCCGGTTGGGAAACCGGGGGTGTTTTTTCTCAAGAAGCTCTGGATGGTTTCCTGAAAATGCGCTGGGAAGGGCACTCAGGAGGTTCAACTAGACTGGAATGCGGTCTGGCCGTAGCCGGCCACAGCACTTCCGACCGGCTTGAGGGGACAAGAGTGGCAAGCAGCAAAATGCGGCGGCTGACCGTACAGCTTGGAGCTGTCGTTGTAGCAATAGGGCTGGCAGCCTGCACAGGTACGCCGGGCCCCGCTCCGTCGTCGTCCAGCAGCAGCACCGCACCGCCCGAGCCTGCAGCCACCTTCAACTTCGGCACGGCCTCGATGCCTTTGGGGCTGGATCCCGCCCTGACTGCCGATTCGGAGTCCTACCGCGTCACCCGCCAGGTCCTCGAAGGACTCGTCGGCGTCGACGGCACAACGGGCCAGACAACGCCCCTCCTCGCCACTGAGTGGAAAGACAGCAACAACGGCCTGAGCTTCGATTTCACGCTCCGTTCCAACGTGACGTTCCACGACGGAACTGCCTTTGATGCGGCGTCCGTGTGTGCCAACTTCAACCGCTGGTTCACGTTCCCGGCAGACCTTCGAAAGCAGGCACCCGGAATTTCCTTCCAAGGTGTTTTCAAGGCGTACTCGGACGAGCCCGTGTTCTCCATCTTCAAAGACTGCAAGGTGGTCTCGGCCGACCATGTCCAGCTCAACCTGACGCGACCCTTCACCGGTTTCCTGAAGGCGCTGACACTGCCCGCGTTCGCCATGTCATCCCCGGCAGCCTTGGAAGCGCAAAAAGCCAACGTACTGGACAAGGTCCAGAACGGCCAGGCGGTTTCCGCCTACGCCGGCCATCCCGTGGGAACGGGCCCCTATCAGTTCAGCGCGTGGGATGAAAGCAAAGTCACGCTGAGCAGCTACAAGGGCTACTGGGGCAACAGGGGCCAGATAGCAACCATCAACTTCATTCCCTACGACCGTGCAGAGACACGTCAGCAGGCCCTCCTTGACGGGAAGATCGACGCCTATGACCTCGTGACCTCCGGAACTTTTGACCAGTTGGTCAAGAAGGGTGTCCAGATCATCCAACGCGATCCCTTCTCCGTGATGTACCTCGGCATGAACCAAGCCGTAGCTCCGCTGGATAAGCCGGAGATCCGCCAGGCAATCGAAATGGCGGTGGACAAGGAATCCCTGATCCGCAGGTTCTTCATCGACAACACTGCGCAGGCATCCCAGTTCGTCCCGCCAAAGCTCAGCGGCTTCAACAACAACGCCCCTTCCCTGGGCTACAACCCGGAGAAAGCCAAAGAGCTCCTGCAGAGGGCCGGCTACAAGGGCGAGGAGCTGAAGTTCTACTATCCGCTCAATGCCACGCGGGCCTACATGCCGACGCCGGAGAAGATCTATGCGGAGATCAGCCGCCAGCTCGTGGCAGTGGGCCTTAACATCAAGCCGGTGCCGGTGGACTGGGAGGACGGCTACCTACAGAAGGTCCAGTCACCGGGAGACCACGCACTGCACCTTCTCGGCTGGAACGGCTCCTACGCCGATGCCGACAACTTCCTGGGTCCCCTGTTCGGCGAGGCCCGCGGGGAGTTCGGCTACTCGGACTCCGAGGTCTTCCACAAGATCGAACGGGCCCGCGCAATGCCTGATGGCGACGACCGCAACGCCCAGTACCAAGCAATCAACGCGGAGATCGCGGCCTCCGTGCCGGCGGTCCCGATCGCCTTCCCCATCTCGGCGCTGGCCTTGTCCAACAAGGTCGAAAGCTACCCGGCTTCACCGGTCCTGAACGAAGTTTTCACGAACGTCCGCTTAAAGCCTTGACGATTCCCCGCAATTTCAGTATTGAGTCTGACCGGGGATATTCTGTGACAGCCAGTGCCGCCGCTAACGGAGATTGATTGTGACCTTCATTTCCAAGACTCAACATGCCGACGTCGTCCTTATTGGCGGCGGAATCATGAGTGCCACCCTGGGTGCGTTCATCAAGCAGCTTGAACCCACCTGGACCATCTCCCTGTTCGAACGACTCGACGAGGCCGGGCTTGAGAGCTCCGGCCCCTGGAACAACGCCGGTACAGGACATGCTGCGTTGTGTGAGCTTAACTACTCCCCCGCAGCAAAAGACGGATCCGTGGACCCGGCCAAAGCCCTCCACATCAACGAGCAATTCCAGCTTTCCCGTCAGTTCTGGTCCCACTTGGTGGACAGCAACGTGATCGGATCGCCGAAGGGCTTCATCAACACTGTTCCGCACATGAGCTTCGTCATTGGCGATGACCACGCGAACTTCCTCAAGACCCGGTACGAGGCCCTCAAGCCCAACACGCTCTTCCGCAGCATGGAGTACTCCGAGGACCAGTCCCAGATTGCCAAGTGGGCTCCCCTGATCGTCAAGGGCCGCGACCGCAAGCAGCGCGTCGCCGCTACCCGCGCGGCGGAAGGTACCGACGTCGACTTCGGTGCACTCACACGCGAACTGACGGGCTACCTGCAGGACAGCGGCGCCGAGGTCAACTACGGCCATGACGTCACCAACATCAGCCGCGCGGCCGGTGGCGGCTGGGACCTGTCCCTGAAGCACCCGGCATCGGGCGAGCATGGCCGCATCCACGCAAAGTTCGTTTTCGTAGGTGCAGGCGGCGGTGCACTCCATTTGCTTCAGGCCTCCGGCATTCCGGAAAGCAAAGGCTACGGCGGGTTCCCTGTGTCCGGCCAGTTCTTCCGTTGCACGGACGACTCGATCACCTCGCAGCACAGCGCCAAGGTCTACGGCCAGGCGTCAGTCGGTGCCCCGCCCATGTCCGTCCCCCACTTGGACACCCGGTTCGTGGATGGCAAGCGCTCTCTGCTCTTTGGCCCCTACGCCGGCTTCTCCACGAACTTCCTGAAGACCTCAAGCTACCTGGATCTTCCTTTGTCCATCCGCCCGGGAAACATCATTCCCATGCTGGCCGTGGCCAAGGACAACATGGACCTCACGGCCTACCTCATCAAGGAAGTGGCCAAGCGTCACGAGGCCAAGGTGGAGTCCCTGCGGGAGTACTACCCCGAGGCCGCCGGCGGCAACTGGGAACTGATCACTGCGGGCCAACGCGTGCAGATCATCAAGAAGCACCCCCAGAAGGGTGGCGTCCTGCAGTTCGGCACCGAGGTCATTGCTTCCCGCGATGGTTCCATCGGCGCCCTGCTGGGTGCTTCCCCGGGCGCTTCCACGGCCGTGCCGATCATGATCGAACTGCTGCAGAAGTCCTTTCCCAAGAACTTCAAGGGCTGGCAGTCCAAGCTCAAGGACATGATGCCGGGCTACGGGGTCAAGCTCAACGAGAACCCTGACCTTGCCGCTGAACTCGAAGCAAGCACCGCGCGCTCCCTGCAGCTGGAAGTGGCCAACGCCGTCCAAAGCTAGGCGACACCCGGGGCTGCGGCCGGTTCCCGTCAGACGAATCGTTTCGTAGACCTCAGGAGTCAATGCAATGTTCCGCCTGGCCAAGCTGTCCCTGGGTAACCGGGCCCTGATCGCGCTGATCACCGTCTTTGCGGCGGTGTTCGGCGTGATCACCATGGGGTCCCTGAAGCAGGAACTCATTCCGTCCATCGAGTTCCCGCAGATCACGGTTGTGACCTCCATGCCGGGCGCCTCTCCGGAGGTGGTGGACAAGCAACTAAGCCAGCCGCTCGAAACTGCCCTGAACAGCGTTGAGGGCCTTGAGTCCACTACGTCAACGTCCCGCAACGGCGTTTCCCAGATCACCATGGTGTTCACGTACGGCTCCAACCTGGACCGCGCCCGCAACCAAATCGATCGTGCGATCTCCAACGCCAAGCGGGTCTTGCCGGCGGACGTGGAGCCGCAGTCCATCGCCGGCAACATCAGCGACTTCCCTATCGTTTTCCTTGCCGTGTCCTCGGACAAACCGCTCAGCGAACTCAACGCCGATCTCCAGAGGCTGAGCGTTCCCCGATTGCAGAAGATCGACGGCGTCCGGGGTGCCGATGTGACAGGCGGCGCCAGCCAACACATCCTCATCCAGCCACGGCCCGCAGACCTCGCGGCCACGGGGGCTTCGGTCCAGTCCATCAGCAACGCACTGAGGAACAACGGCACCCTGGTCCCCGTCGGCACCATCGAGGACCAAGGCAAGACCCTGTCGCTCCAGCTAGGCAGCCCGGTCGATTCCTTGGAGATCATCAAGGGACTGCCACTGGCCGGTGCCAAGAACGCGGCAACCATCGGGGCCGTAGCCGACGTCAGCATCGAGGACGACACCGCCACCTCCATCACGAGGACCAATGGCAAGCCCACGCTGGCGCTGTCCGTCACCAAGAAGCCCGAAGGTGACACTGTGGCGATCTCCCACGCCGTACGGGATGCAATCGCACCGATGGAAGCCGAGCTCGGAAACAATGCTTCCTTCACGCCGGTCTTCGACCAGGCCCCCTTCATTGAAAAGTCCATCAAGGACCTCACCACAGAAGGGCTTCTTGGCCTGGGATTCGCCGTCGCCGTGATTCTGGTGTTCCTGATGTCCGTGCGCTCGACGCTGGTGACCGCCGTTTCCATACCCCTCTCCCTGCTGATCACGTTCATCGGCATCTCGGCCACGGGTTACTCACTGAATATCCTCACCTTGGGCGCACTCACCATCGCCATCGGGCGTGTTGTTGACGATTCCATCGTGGTGATCGAGAACATCAAGCGGCACCTGAGCTACGGCGAACCCAAGCTCACGGCCATCCTGACTTCCATCCGTGAAGTAGCCGGCGCCATCACAGCATCCACCCTCACCACTGTCGCCGTCTTCCTGCCCATTGCCTTCGTCGGCGACCTTGCTGGTGAACTGTTCCGGCCGTTCGCGCTGACAGTGACCATTGCGCTGCTCTCGTCGCTGCTGGTTTCGCTGACGATTGTGCCCGTCCTCGCTTACTGGTTCCTGGCCTCACCCAAGCCCGGCACTGAAGTGAACGGTTCAGGGGACACCGCAGCAGCGAAGGAAACGGCAGAAAAGGCCCGCGAGTCCGAACAGCGGAGCCGGCTGCAACGCGGCTACCTTCCGATCCTCCGGAAGACCCAGAAACATCCGGTCATCACTTTGTCAGCGGCGGCGGTGGTGCTCGTTGCCACCATCGCGGTCGCACCGCTTTTGGCGACAGACCTCCTGGGCAGCTCCGGGCAGAACAGCATGACCGTCCGCCAGGTCCTGCCGGCAGGTACCAGTTTGCAGGCCACCAGTGACGAGGCAGCAAAGATCGAGGACGCCCTGCGCGGCGTTGAGGGCATCAAGGATGTCCAGGTCACATCCGGTAACGCTCAAACCGGCTTTGCCGCACTGACATCCACCGGCTCATCCAATTCGACCTTCACCATAGTCACCGACGAGAAAGCCGACCAGGAAAAGCTCCAGGACGAGGTCCGCGCCAAACTCGAAGGAGCGGCAGGGAAAGTGACTGTCGGATCGCAACAGGGCGGTTTCGGCACTTCCTCCACCGTGGACATCACCATCAAGGCCGGGAACTCTCCCGATCTGCAGGCCGCGAGCGACGCCATGGTCAAAGCCATGGAAGGCGTTCCGGGCAGCACCGAAGTAGCCACCAACCTCGCCTCCAAGCAGTCCGTGGTCCAGGTTCGCGTTGACCGGGCCAAAACGGTGGCGGCCGGATTGACGGAAGATCAGGTGGGCGCGTTCCTGGCGTCGACTGTAAGCCCCATTCCTGCGGGCACGGTGCGGATCGAGACCAACGACTACCCTGTGCAGATCGGCCAAGGAACCCGCTTCACCAGCATTGACGCGGTGCGCGCGCTCCAGCTCCCCACAGCGCGCGGAAGCGTCGCGCTGGAGTCAATTGCCGCCGTCGAACAGGTGGACACACCGGTGTCCATCACCAGCAGCAACGGGCAGCGTACAGCGAAGGTGACAGTGACGCCGTCGGGCTCAAACCTCGGCAGCGTGAGCACGGCGGTCCAGGAGCGGCTGGCATCAGTCGAACTGCCGGCAGGGGTCACAGCCACGATCGGCGGCGCCACGACGCAGCAGGCCGAGTCTTTCCGCCAGTTGGGCTTGGCGCTTCTGGCGGCCATCGCAATCGTGTATGTCATCATGGTGGCCACGTTCAAGTCCCTGGTGCAGCCCCTGATCCTGTTGGTTTCGGTGCCCTTTGCGGCCACAGGCGCCGTGGGACTGCTGCTGCTGACCGGCGTTCCGCTGGGCCTGCCATCGCTGATCGGAATGCTGATGTTGGTGGGGATCGTGGTCACCAACGCGATCGTCCTGATCGACCTCATCAACCAGTACCGCAAACCGCATGGCGGCAACCCCGGCATGAACGTCTCCGAGGCCATCACCCACGGTGCCCGCCAGCGCCTCCGCCCCATCCTGATGACGGCATTGGCAACTGTGTTCGCCCTGACGCCCATGGCCTTGGGCCTCACTGGAGGCGGCGGATTCATTTCACAGCCTCTCGCCATTGTGGTGATCGGCGGCCTGGTGTCTTCCACGGCGCTGACATTGGTCCTGGTCCCCGTGCTCTACAAGCTCGTGGAGGGGCGCCGCGAAAAGCGCCAATTGCTGAAGTCGCTCCAGGAGAAGCCCACGCCGAACCATGGCAACGACGCTGCCGCGGAAGGTCCTGCCGGTCACGGCGGGGACGAATACCAGGATTGGACCACGGGCATGATTCCCCGGGTCAAGGGTCGTCGTGCGGCCAACGGCCCCTCGGAGTAGCAGCCGACTCCGCATCACCAATACAGGACAGGGCCGGGAACATTTCCCGGCCCTGTCCTGTTACAGACTGCGATACATGCAAATGCATCTAGTTTGAGGTACACTGTTCACAGAGCCCGGAACCACGGGCAGGGAGAAAGGCACATCATGCAGATCGGCGTATTCAGCGTCAGTGACATCACCACTGACCCCACCACGGGCCGCACCCCCACGGAAAATGAACGCATCAAGGCGTCCGTTGCCATCGCCAAGAAGGTCGAAGAAATCGGCATGGATGTCTACGCCTTGGGCGAGCACCACAACAGGCCCTTCTTCTCTTCCTCCCCCACCACCACTTTGGCCTACATCGCTGCGCAAACCGAGCGGATTACCCTCTCCACCACCACCACGCTGATCACCACCAATGATCCCGTGAAGGTGGCAGAAGACTTCGCCATGCTGCAGCACCTGTCCGATGGCAGGGTTGACCTGGTTCTCGGCCGCGGCAACACAGCACCGGTCTACCCCTGGTTCGGCAAGAACATCCAGGACGGCGTGGAACTGGCCATCGAGAACTACAGCCTGCTCCGCAAGCTGTGGGACGAGGACACGGTCAATTGGTCGGGCAAGTTCCGCACTCCGTTGCAGAACTTCACGTCCACACCGCGCCCGCTCGACGACGTCGCCCCCTTCGTGTGGCACGGATCCATCCGCACGCCGCAGATCGCCGAGGTGGCCGCATACTACGGCGACGGATTCTTCGCCAACAACATCTTCTGGCCGAAGGAGCACTACCAGCAGCTGATCGGCCTGTACCGTGAGCGCTACGAACACTACGGACACGGCAAGGCAGACCAAGCAATCGTCGGCCTGGGCGGCCAGTTCTTCATGAGGAAAAACTCGCAGGACGCCGTGAAGGAATTCCGTCCGTACTTCGACAATGCGCCGGTGTACGGCCATGGACCCTCCTTGGAGGACTTCACGTCGCAAACGCCCCTGACGGTGGGCAGCCCGCAGGAGGTCATCGAAAAGACGCTGACGTTCCGCGAGGCCTTCGGTGACTACCAGCGCCAGTTGTTCCTGATCGATCACGCAGGACTTCCCCTGAAGACCGTGCTGGAGCAACTGGACCTCTTCGGAGAGGAAGTCCTTCCGGTACTGCGGAAGGAATACGCTGCACTCAAGCCAGCCCACGTTCCGGACGCTCCGACGCACGCTTCACGCGTCGCCGCCGCGCTGGAGGCAAAGGTCAACGAGTCCGCAACGGCCGGAGCTTCGGGGCAGGAAGCCTGATGTCCAGCACCTCGGCGTCCTCCGCCGTTCGCCTCGCCGCCGAAACCTGGGAGTCGTTGTTCCGCTCCCAGGTGGCGGTGATGCGCAAGCTCCAGTCCGGGCCGGCGTTCAAGACACTCCCCGTCAAGGAATACGATGTCCTGTTCACGCTGTCCCGCTGCCCTTCGGGCCAACTTCGTTTGAACGAAATCAACGACAAAGTGCTGCTGAGCCAGTCCAGCCTGAGCCGGTTGGTGGAACGCCTGGAAAAGCGGGGCTTGGTGAAGCGCACAACAGCGCCCGACGACGGTCGTGGAGTCCTGCTGTCGCTCACCGAAGCCGGAAGCGAGCTTCAGAAAACGATCGGGCGCGAACACGTGCGCGACATCGCAGAGTTGGTGGCGCCGGCGCTTACCTCCGAGGAGCAGCGCGAACTCTTGCGCCTCACGGAAAAGCTCCGCGCTTCAGTGGCCCGCCACTAAGTCCGTTGCCTTGCTTCGGTCCTCGGCAGGCCTCAGCGCAGGCTCATGAGCTCCCGGGGGTCCTCCACCGGGAGCTCGCCGTTGACCGAGGCGCTCACCTTCAGCGTCCTCAGCGACAAGCTGCCACCCACTGTGGACAGGAACGCCGTGTCCGAGGAATCGCGACCGGTGGTGATACGGACCATGGACTCGCGCGGAGCCAATCCGGTGGGATCGATGACACGCCAGGCACCGTCCAGGTAGGCCTCGGCCACTGCATGGAAATCCATGGGGCTCAGGCCGGGTGCGTAGACCGCAGCAAGACGGGCAGGCACGTCCTTGGACCTCAACAGCGCAATGGCGAGGTGGGCGAAGTCACGGCACACTCCCTTGCGGTGAAGCAGCGTTTCCACGGCGCCGTCCGTTCCACGCGAGGAACCGCTGACGTATCGGAGCTCCCCGTTGACCCAATTGCGAACGGCGTGGAGCAGCTCGGCTCCCCGCAGGGTGCCGAACTCGGCATAAGACGTGGGCAGGAGCCTGTCCGACTCCGCATACCTGCTGGGCCTGACGTACCGGATCAATTCCATTTGAGAAGACGCATCAGCTTCGCCGAAGCCGTGGACGGTGGCCCTGTAGTCAACTGTCACTTCGCTCGGCTCAGCGAACTCCATGTATTGGAAGCGTCCCCCGTGGTGGTCGACGAGTTCGGAGTAGGGAACATCATCCCCGTTGACGGTGATGGAGAGGGTTTCGATGACTGAGTGGTACCCAGGATTGTTGGCCACGGCAATGGCCATGGCCACTTTCGTGTCGGCTGCGGTCTTGAAAACGAGCGTGGCAGCAACGTTGCGTTCCATTGGTCTCCGGGTGTGTTGCGGCGGGCAGTCCCCCGATGCCGCCGTTGCGTGGATCAGCCAACCGCAGGACTACAGATTGACCTTCAGAGACAGTAGCATCCGTTGGACGTTGGCGAATTCAGAACCATGGGCTGCATACTTGGCTGCCAGGTCCAGGGTTTCAAAGGCCTTCGCGGGAGCCACTTTCTCATCTGTGGCGAAGGCGTGGATGGCTCCTACGTCACTGAAGGAAAAGTCGCCCTTGCCTGCCGGCCCCTGGACACGGTTCCTGAGTTCGCAGGACTGGCCGTCCGCACCGGCCACCACATTGGTGACGCCGTAGGAGCCAAAGAACCTGTACCCCTGAATCACGCGGAACACTACCCGGGGATCAATCGTGTCCGGACCGTCTGAGTGCGGTACGTCCAGTGGAACACTGCTGATCACCACGTACGGGCGGCTTTGTCCGGCCGGGCAGGCAGCTGGTGGTGATGCGGGCAGTCCCGTGTGCAGCGTGGCAATGTATCGGCCCCCGCTGTCTTTGACTTCCACTTTCAGGGCTCCCGGCAAGGATCCGGCCTCCGGCTCCACGGACTGAGCGATCCAGTCCTCAGGCAGGTCAAAACTGACGGTCTTCGCGGAGTCGGTGTAGGTCTTCCAGGACAGGGCCGTCGCTGCCGGACCCGGTCCGGCACCAGCGGTCCCGCTCGAAGCCGCTGAGGCAGAAGGCGAGATGGACGCCGTGCCCGTTGCCGCCGTCGTGCTGTCCGGTGTGCCTGTGCCGGATTCGGAACTGTTGGGCTGGGAGCTGGCCGTCGACGACACTTGCGGGCCCTTGTTTTCCGCCGAACAAGCCGATGTCCCCGCGAGCAGGACGGCGCCCAGTACCAACGCAGGGAGCCCAAGGTGGGTGGTAGTGCCGTGCCGGTTTACGATGCCCTTCATGCGGACAGCCTAAGCTGCATTTTCGCCGTGAGACTAGGCTGAGGGTATGGCTCACCGTCAGCACGATGAATTTGAGGACAATATCCCTGCCATGTCCGCCGTAGACATCGCAGATTGGCGCCTGCGCACGTTCGCCCTCTATGACAAAGTGCGCCAACTCGCTGCCACCAACCCCTTCGACGCCCATGTTTTTTGGCGCCAGGAGCGGGACCTCATGTTCGCCACCCACCCCGCATCTGCGTTGACCCCGGACATGAAGGCCGCGTTTTCCGGATTGCGGACGGCCGACTACGATCCCGCCTTCCGATTCCAAGCGGCTTTGTCTCCGGAAGGCACGGGGCAGGAGATGAAGGTGGAGACAGGCACCGACGGTGTGGTTCCGTTCGTAAGGATCGGAACGTTTGAACTGGCCGGCCTTGGTTCGTTGGCGGCATGGCGGCTCCAAAGCTACGGGGGCGGCATTTTTGTGCCGTTCCGGGACGCCACGGCCGGCAAGGCCGGGGGAAGCTACGGAGCCGGCAGGTATCTGCTGGACACCGTGAAGGGATCCTTCCACGGGACGCGGGGAACGGGCGACGAGCAAGAGTTCATCCTCGACTTCAATTTCGCCTACAACCCTTCGTGCGCCTACAACGAGGCCTGGGCTTGCCCCTTGGCCGGCCCCGCTAACCGGCTCGCCGCCGATGTGCCGGTGGGCGAGCTCTACCTGCAGGGCTAAGTCTGGCCCGGGCCGTGGAGGCCCGGAGGCCGGTGATGCGGACCCTGATGGGTATGCGGCGGTCCCGGGAGGTGCGGGCCGTCCCCGTAATCCGGCAAAGGTGGCCGTGGCGGGACGTGCCTGTGCAGGTGGGGCGGCGGAGGTGGTGGGAGTGGCTCTGCCCTCCCGGCACTCGCTTGGGCAGGAACCGCCGGCTCCGTGGTCGCCTCGTTGCCGGCGTCGGTTTGCAGGCCGAAGTACTCGAAGAGTTCCTGCTCCTGGGACTCCGTGATCACGCCACGGTCGCTCTCGATCCTGGGACCGTTCTTCACCCTGTCCTTGGCGACTGCAAGGGTGATCACGGTTTCTTCGAGGCTCGCCCCGGATAGCGGAGCGAACGATTCGGACATCCCGAACAAGCCCGTCCGGACGGTGACGAACACGGGATCCCCGGAGTCGCCGCTGACGAATACTTGCTCCACGGAACCGATCTTTTCCCCGGCGGAATCCACCACTATCCCTCCGTTGAGGACAATTGTGTCGATCTCCTGCAGGCTAAGCATTCAGTGCGTCCTTTCGCGGTGGGAGGAAGCCTCCCTGAATGTCACTTATTCTGTCCTGTCTCCGGAAACGGCGGAAGTCCGCCGATGTCACGGTCCGGCCCCCACCGTCATTCCGGTGACTGCGAGCGCCCCGACGGCCGCTGCCACGGTCAGCGGGACCACCATCAGACCGAAGAGGGCGTATCCCTTCCAGGTGATCAGGACGTTCATCTTCACCAGCCGGTCGTGCCATAGGAGCGTGGCCAAGGATGCCCATGGAGTGATGAGTGGACCGGCGTTGACGCCAATGAGCAACGCAGCTGTCCTCAGGGGTGTCCCGGCCAGTGGTTCAAGGAGGAGATAGGCCGGCAGGTTGTTGAGCGCGTTCGAGCCGACGACTCCCGTAGCGGCCAGCCGGAGCAATTCGAAGAAACCCTCCCCCTGCCCGGCCAATTGACCCAGCAATGCCGGGGCTCCCAGGTAGCGCGTTGCCTCCACCACCAGGAAGAGCCCTGAGGTGAACAGGAGCAAGGACCACGGCACCAGCCAAACACTGAGCGCACTGCGTCTCCGGACCGCGAACACCGCCAGCAGCGCAAGGGCGGCGCCCAGAGCGGAGATCCAGATCGGTATTCCGGAAACCAAGGCTGGCAGGAGCAGGGCAAGCGTCACTGCGGTAGAGGCGAGCAGCACCCGGTCCGTTACGGGCGAGGTGTCGCGCTGTTCGGATACCGTGGCATCCGGCCTGATGCGGCCGACGGGAATCCGGGCATACTTTTTCCGCAGCTCCCGCCTGAACACAACGCCGATGAAGGCCAGCGGCACCAGGATCGCGGCGAGCGCCGGCGCCCACATCAGGGCTGCGAATCCGGCTGGACTCATTCCGCCGAGATGATGTTGGGCCAGGAGATTGGTCAGGTTGGAAATGGGCAGCAACAAACTGGCAGTGTTGGCCAGCCACACCGTAGTCAAGGCGAAGGGAAGGACAGGGAGGCCTGCGCGGCGGGTCACCGTCACCACCACCGGGGTCAAGAGCACGGCCGTGGTGTCCAACGACAGGAAGATGGTGCTCAGCGTCGCGAATAGCGCCAGCAACAACCACAGGAGGAGGCTGCTGCCTCTCCCCCAACGCCGGAGCCGGCGCGCGATCCATTGGAAAAGCCCGGCTTCGCTGGCCAACTCTGTCACTACGGTCATGGCCACGACGAACAGCATGATGGGCGCTACCCGGTCAACGAGCGCACCCACTTCTGCCCACGGCAGTAGCCCGGCAGCCACAGCTGCCGCACCGGCCACCAAAAGGACGGCCCCTATGATCGCCAGACGCATGAACGGATTCTAAGCCCACCACCCCCGGGAGGACGTAGGATGTCTTCATGACTTCACGACTGCCACGCCGCATCGCCCGCGTCCGACCCCTCACTCCGGCAGCTCCCGACGAACAGTTCTTCGTAGCCAACGATGCTCCGGACTTCGAATCCGGGGCCGGCAAGGAGTGGACTGTCATCGATTCGCCGTTCCCGGGGTCGAGGGCCAATGCGGCCAGTCCGGCCAGGGAGGGTTGGGAACCAGGCACTGTGGTGGACGAAGGCGGGTTCACGTTCCTGGCTCCTTCCGTACCGGTCAACGTTTTTGGCATGGCCCATAACACCGGGCAGCCCGGGCGCGACCTGCCGCCCCAGGCTTTCCACAAAGCGGCCTCAAGCGTGATCGGGCCCGGCGAGGCCATCCAACTGAGTTCGACGGTCGGGTACGTAGACCCGGAAGCTGAACTGACCGTCGTCGTGGGCCGTCCTGCGCGGGGCCTCACCCTCGAAACGGCGCGATCGGCCATCCTCGGGTACACCATCGGCAACGATGTTTCGGCCCGCGACCTCCAGAAGACCGACGAACTCTGGATCAGTGCCAAGAGCCAGGACACGTTTACGCCTGCCGGGCCGTGGATGGTCACCGAGCTGGATGATTCCGACCTCTCTATCGGAATCGTCCACAACGGCAAAGAGCTGACCACTGCCAGTTCGGCGGACCTTGGCTGGAAGGTGGACGAAATCATGGTCTACCTGACTTCCTTCATGACCCTTCAGCCAGGCGATTTGGTGCTCACCGGCTTCCCGGCGGAGTGTGCGCGGATCCAGCCCGGAGACACTGTGGCGTGTCGCGTGGAGGGTATCGGTGAGCTTCGGAATCCCGTCACCGGCGCTTCCTGGGAGGACCTGTCCGCATAGTGTGTCAGGCTTAATGGCATGGAGACAGCCGCGGACGCCACAGAGCTGCGCCCGTCTCCCTCCGCCAAACCGTCCCGCAGGCGCCATAGGGGCCTCTTCAAGTACCCGGTGGTGCGGCAGTTGATTCGCTTCACCGGCGTGGGGATAGTGTGCACGGCGAGTTCGCTGGCCATCTATGCCCTGCTGCGCCCTTGGATCGACCCCCAACTGGCGAATGCGGTGGCACTGATCGTTACGTCGCTGATGAACACGGCGTTGAACAGGCGGCTGACCTTCAAGATCACCGGCCACAAGAGGCGCGCGCAGGACCACCTTAGCGGGCTGATCGTGATTGCCATTGCCCTTGTGATGACGGGCGGCAGCCTCGGTGTGTTGCACCTTTTCCGGCCGGAGGCGACGGTTACCGAGGAACTCTGGACCACCACGCTCGCCGGCTTCGTTGCCACTGCGGTACGGTTCACGTTGTTGAGGCATTGGATCTTCCGGCGCGCCCGCCACGTCTAGCGGCCCCGCTTGTTATCTGCCGGGGTTCGGCGGGGCCAGGTTCCGGACACGCACGACGGCGGTTTCCACGGCTGCGGCGGCTTGCTCCAGTTCATCGCCGGTAACGGCCGAGGTGAAGCTGAAGCGCACTGCAGTCTGCGCGGTTTCGGGTGCGATGCCAAGGGCCACGAGAACCGCTGACGGGGCATCGGATCCGGCTGCACAAGCCGAGCCGCTTGAACACACCACACCATGCCGCTCAAGCTCGAGCAGCACCGACTCCCCGCTGGTGCCGGGGAAGCAGAAGGACGCAACGGACGGCAGCCGTTGGCTCCGGTGGCCAGTGAGCATGGCGTCAGGCACGTTTGCGAGAATCCGGGCAATGAAGGTTTCCCTCAGTTCCGAGACCCGGGCCGCTTGCTGCGGCTGCTCGGTGGAGGACAGCCTCAGTGCCGTGGACAATGCCACGGCCCCCGCAACGTTCTCGGTCCCTGAACGCCTGCCCCGCTCCTGACCCCCGCCATGAACAAGCGGTTCCAGGGGCAAGCGCCCCTTCGTGAAGAGGACGCCGGACCCCTTGGGCGCTCCCAGCTTGTGCCCGGAAATGCTCAGCGCGTCCGCGCCCAGCGCCTTGACGTCCAAGGGAAGCCAGCCGGCAGCCTGGACGGCGTCCGTGTGGAAGGGAACACCGTACTCGCGGGCAACGGCGGCAAGCGCGGCAACGGGCTGGACCGTGCCAACCTCGTTGTTCGCGTACATGATGCTGACCAGGGCCGTCTCCGGCCTGAGCAGGGACCGCAGCCCTTCGACCGATACCAGGCCTTCGGAGTCCACAGGCAGCACATCCACAGTGAATCCATGGACCCGCTCGAGGTACCGGGCCGATTCCTCCACGGCAGGGTGTTCGATGGCGCTGATCACCACCCGGTTCAGCGATGAGTCGGCTGCCTGCCGGGCCAGGGCGATGCCTTTGACGGCCAGGTTATCCGCCTCGGTGCCGCCCGAGGTGAACGTCACCTCTCCCGCACGGCAGTTGAGGACCTTGGCGACGGCGGACCGGGACTCTGCGAGCGCCGTGGCCGCGGTTTCACCCAGGCTGTGATGGCTGGACGGGTTGCCGAAGTCACCGCTGAGGTAAGGCCACATGGCCTCGAGTACTTCGCGGCGGACGGGTGTGGTGGCGGCGGCGTCGAGGAAGATCATGGAAAAGTCAGACGGCCGTCAGCTCGACGTCAAGGCCGAGATCCAAGGCTGCGACGCTGTGCGTGAGGCCACCAATGGAAATGACGTCCACTCCGGCCGCCGCGATTTCCGTGACCGTGCGGAGGGTGACGTTGCCGCTGGCTTCCACGATGGCCCGCCCGTCAACCTGCTTCACGCCGGCACGGAGATCCTCCAGGGAGAAGTTGTCCAGCATGATGGTGTCCACTCCCGCGGCCAGGACGGGTTCGATCTGCGCTGCACTGTCCACTTCCACCTCGAAGTGCGTGGTGTGGCCAAGCTGGGCCTTGGCCGCAGCCAACAGCCCAGTCAGTTTGGCAGGATCTCCACCGGTCATGACGGCCAGGTGGTTGTCCTTGGCCAGTACGGCGTCGGACAGGCTGTACCGGTGGTTCGCTCCGCCGCCGCAGCGCACGGCGTAGCGTTCCAGGACGCGCAGTCCGGGCGTGGTTTTCCGCGTGTCCGTGATCCTGGCGCGCGTTCCTTCCACGAGCCTGACGAACTCCGCCGTTTTGGTGGCGATGGCACTCATGCGTTGCACCAGGTTCAATCCCACCCGTTCTGCGAGCAGTACGGAACGGGCGCTGCCCGAAACGCGCGCGAGGTGCGTGCCGGCGTCGAACATTTCACCATCGGCGAGCAGCAGTTCAACCTCCGTAGCCGGGTCGATGAAGAGCATGGCGTCGCGGAACACGGTCCCGCCGCTGAAGACACCGGGTACGCGGGCGTTCAGAACTGCGGTGGCGCTCGCCTCGGCGGGGATGAGCAACTGCGAGGTGATGTCGCCGCTAGGGGCGTCCTCCGCGAAGGCCCGTTCCAGGATGTCCCGGACAGGTGCTGTGGGGAGGGTCAGGTTAGTCATTGACGAGGCTCGCTTTCCGGCTCATGGTGTAACGCTTGTCAAAATCGTCGACGGCGGCGGCGTCCAGCCAGCTGTCGCTGCGGTAGTGCGCGCCGAGGGATTCGCGCCGCTCCCGCGCCGCGTGAACGAGCAGCTGGGCTGCCAGGAGCAGATTGGCATCCTCATGCTCCCGAAGGTCCAAAGAGGCCGGAACCTCCAAGGGCATAACGCCGCTCTCCCAAGTCCCAAGAACTTCCGCGGCTCCAGCCAACAGGTCGCCGTCCCGGAGCACACCGGCATTTGCGGTCATCAGGCGGCGAAGTGCCGGGCGGGAAAACCCGTCATGACCGGCCAGGTGAGCGGGCACGTAGCCTGCCACCCCACCCAGCGGCACCGGAGGCCCCGACAGCGCCGTTGTCGCGTGGGCTGTGGGGACTCTCCGCCCGCCTGGCGGGGCTTCGGACATCCCCAGGAACCCTTCAACAGCCCGTCGCCCAAACACGAGACCCTCAAGCAACGAGTTACTGGCCAGCCGATTAGCCCCCTGCACACCGGTACAAGCGACTTCACCGGCAGCGAGCAACCCAGGAACGGATGTCCGGCCGTAGAGGTCCGTCACCACACCGCCCATCCAGTAGTGCGCGGCCGGGGCTACAGGAACGAGTTCGGTTGTCCAGTCCACTCCGGCGTGCCTGGTGCGCTCGCTGAGGGTAGGGAAGCGCTTCTCCAGGAAGCCCTTGCCGCGCTGCTCTTCGATGTTTCTGGCGTCGAGGTAGACGTGGCCGTTGGGATCACCCAGTGCGGCCAGGTGCAGGGCGATGCTGCGGGAGACGACGTCCCGCGGCGCGAGCTCTGCGTCGGGGTGGTAGGCGGGCATGAAGCGAAGCCCGTTGGCATCGACCAGGATTGCGCCTTCCCCGCGGACTGCCTCGGAAATCAGCAAGGGGTCGGTGGTTTGGATGGCTGCGGACCCGCGGGCAGGGGCCGGACGCACCATGCACGTGGGGTGGAACTGGAAGAACTCCAGGTCTGCCACTGCGGCGCCGGCGCGCCAAGCCAGGGCCAGTCCGTCCGCCGTGGCGACGGACGGGTTGGTGGTCTGCGCGAACAATTGTCCCGCTCCCCCGGTGGCGAGCAGCACGGCGTCGGCTTGGACGTGGAAGTCACGTCCTTCGTGGAGGTAGTTGACACCGGCTACCCGGTCACCGCTCCGCGCCAGGGATGTGACCTGCGCGTGTCCGATAACCTTGATCTTCCCGGCGGCCTCGGCGTCCAGGACGGTCCTGATCAGCGCAGCGGCAACTCCTGCGCCCGTGGCGTCGCCTCCGGCGTGCAGGATGCGCGGCGCGGAGTGGGCGGCCTCCAAACCCAACGAGGGATCTCCGTCGTCGTCCAGGTCGAAGCGCACACCGAAGCGCCCCAGCCCCGCGATGTCCAGCCGCGCTTCGGTGCACAGCACCCGAACCGCTTCTTCATCGCAGTGCCCTGCGCCGGCTCTGAGCGTGTCAGCGATGTGGGCGGACACGGTGTCACCGGGGGCGGGCTCGTCCAGGACAGCTGAAATGCCGCCCTGGGCGTAGAACGTGTTGCTGTCAGCGAGCGCGCCCTTGGTCAGCAGGAGGACGTCCGCACCGGCTTCGGCCGCGAGCAGGGCGGAATAGAGTCCCGCGATGCCGCTTCCGACGACGACCAGCCGCTGATGCTGCGACGCGGCGGCAAGGTTCCCTGTAGTCATGTGACGCTCTCTTCGGCTAGTCCGGTCAGGGGTGCCTGATGATCAGGCGGGCTTGGCGGCCAGCATGCGCTCCAGCGCAATCTTGGCGTTGTCCTGTACGGCGTCGTCCACGGTGATGCGGTTGACGATGCGTCCTTCCACAAGTTCCTCAAGCACCCAGGCGAGATACCCGGGGTGGATGCGGTACATGGTGGAGCACGGGCAGATGACGGGATCGAGGCAGAAGATGGTGTGTTGCGGGTTTTCCGCGGCGAGGCGGTTCACCATGTTGATCTCGGTGCCGATGGCGAACGTGGTGGGTTCGGTGGCGGCGGCGATGGCCTTCTTGATGAAGTCGGTGGAACCGGCAGAGTCGGCCGCGTCCACAACTTCCATGGGGCACTCGGGGTGCACGATCACGTTGACGCCGGGGAAGTCCTGGCGCGCCTTTTCGATCTGCCCGACGTTGAACCGCTTGTGCACCGAGCAGAAGCCGTGCCACAGAATGACCCGGGAGTCGAGCAGTGTTTGCTCGTCGTTGCCGCCCAGCTCCTTGCGCGGGTTCCACATGGGCATCTGCTCCAAGGGGACACCCAATGCCTTGGCCGTGTTGCGGCCCAAATGCTGGTCCGGGAAGAACAGCACCCGCTGGCCGCGCTCGAAGGCCCACTCCAGGACCACCTTGGCGTTGGAGGAGGTGCACACGATGCCGCCGTTGCGGCCGCAGAACGCTTTGAGCGCGGCGGAGGAGTTCATGTACGTGACGGGGATGACAGGAACGCGGCCTTGGGCGTCCGTTTCCGTGCCGAAGATTTCCTCGAGCTGCTCCCAGCATTCCTCCACGGAGTCCTCGTCAGCCATGTCGGCCATGGAGCAGCCGGCAGCGAGGTTGGGCAGGATGACAGCTTGCTCGGGGGTGGAGAGGATGTCCGCGGTTTCGGCCATGAAGTGCACCCCGCAGAAGATGATCGCTTCGGCGTCGGGCTTGGTGAGGGCCGCGTTGGCCAACTGGAAGGAGTCGCCCACAAAGTCCGCGTACTGGATGACTTCGTCGCGCTGGTAGAAGTGCCCCAGAATGACGGCGCGGTCTCCGAGGATCGCCTTGGCTGCGCGGATGCGTGTATCCAGTTCGGCGTCGCTGGCTTTTTTGTATTCTTCCGGCAGCTGGCCTTGGCGCGGCGTGGCGACAGGCGCGACATCGCTGCTGGAGGCCCCCGGGCCGTAGGCAGGTGCCCCGGCAGCGGCCTCGGCCAAGTCATATTCCCAGGGGCCTTTGGCCAGTGCCGGGCTGCAGGTGGCGCCTGCTCGTGAGAGGCCCTGCTCGGCTTCCTCGCGCGTGATCAACTGGACGGCAGTGTTGACGCTGCTCATGGTGTACTCCTGATGTCTGGCCCGAGGCCGGGCGTGCCGGTGAAGCGGTAGAGGCGTGGGGGGCGGTGTTTTCCGCCTTGGAGGTATTCACCGGTTTCTTCAATTTCCGGTGTGGCCTTGACGTGTCTGCGGAAGTTGGCGGGATCGAGCTGGCGATCCAGCACGGCTTCATAGACTTCACGGACCTGTGCGAGCGTAAAGAACTCCCCCAGCAGGTGGTAGGCGATGGAACCGTAGGCCATCTTGTTGCGCAGCCGCCACAGCGCATAGTCCACGATCGCGTTGTGGTCGAAGGCGAGCTCGCCGAGCCGGTCGGCCCGGAACCACCGCACATTCTCGGACTCGTCCGCCAAGGCAGCCTCGGTGGGTTGGACCAGTGCCCAGTAGACGATGGACACAACACGCTGGGTGGGTGACCTGTGGAGTCCCCCGAAGGCGTAGAGCTGTTCGAGGTAGTGCGGCGTGAGCCCGGTGGTCTCGCGGAGGTTCCGGGAGGCGGCGTCCTGCAATGACTCGTCATGGGCCAGCGGGCCGCCTGGCAAGGCCCACATGTCACGGTAGGGCTCGCGGATCCTGCGCACCAAGGGCAACCACAGCGTGGGACGGCCGGATTTCTCGCTGGGCCGCAGGGCGAATATCACCGTGGAAATAGCCAACGACGGCGGTGCGAGCCGCCGCTCGGCGACGTTTGCTGAGTTGGTGTTCACGGCGTTCACCTCGCTTCTTCGCCGCACGGACCACTGCTTTGGGGATCCTGATCCTTAGTTAAAGTCACATTGACTAGAACTAATGGTACGACTCATGCGGCACTTGGCAAAATGTCTTACGTCACACTGTCTTGGCGGCGGCTTCCATGAGGGGAAGCGTGCGGCCTTGAATGTGGCTGTTCAGGACGATCACCGAGGAACAGCGGACCACCGACTTGGTGGCGATCATCGCGTCCAGGACCCGCTGCATGTCCGGATTGGAGCGCGCAGCAATCCGGACCATCAGGTCAGAGTTTCCCGTCACCGTATGCACCTCGATGATCTCCGGTATGGCACCGAGGCTTTCGATGATGGCATCGTGGCCGATCTCCTGGGTGATAGTGACCGAACAGAAGGCCACCACGGGGAAACCGAAGTTCGCGGGGTCCGGCTGCGGGACCCACGACCCTATGACCCCGTTTTCAATCATCCGGTCAATCCGGGACTGCACGGTGGCCCGCGCAACCCTCAGCACACGGGAAGCCTCAAGCACTGAGGATCGCGGCGAATCCGTGAAGAAACGTACAATTTTTGCATCAAGCGCATCGACCAGCATCAAAGTTCCTGTCCCCGGGGATCCATACCCATCACATCGCCACAGCAAAAAGTGATGTATCTTACAAACTGCGAGAATTATTCCACGGCTCCTGCTGAGTCGTCGACGCCCGCTTGCCCAGCCCACGAGGCCGGCACGCCAAACCCGCATGTAATCCATAGAAGGTAGACACGCATGACAACGAAGTCCGTCGCGGCTCCTGCGCCAACATCCGGCCTCGGCCATTCACTCAAACCGCGCCAATTGACCATGATGGGGCTCGGCAGCGCTATCGGCGCCGGGCTCTTCCTGGGCTCGGGCGCAGGCGTGCAAGCCGCTGGTCCGGCCGTCCTGATTTCCTACCTCGTGGCCGGAACGCTGATCATCGTGGTCATGTGGGCCCTGGGAGAAATGGCCGCCGCCAACCCCAACAGCGGAGCGTTCTCCGTCTACGCCGAGAAGGCCATGGGCAAGACCGCCGGCGGAACCATCGGCTGGCTCTGGTGGCTCCAACTGGTTGTAGTCATCGCCGCCGAGGCACTAGGGGCCGCGGGGCTGCTGTTCTCCATCTGGCCGGTCATCCCGGTCTGGGTGCTTGCCCTGGTCTTCATGGTGGTCTTCACCGGCATCAACCTCGTAGGGGTGCGCAACTTCGGCGAGTTCGAGTTCTGGTTCGCCATCTTGAAAGTGGCGGCAATTGTCATCTTCCTGCTTATTGGCGCAGCCCTGCTGTTTGGCTGGCTTCCGAACGTCCAATCACCCGGATTGTCGGCGTTTGCAGACTTCGCACCGAACGGCATCGCCGGCATCGCCTCCGCGCTCTTCGTAGTGATCTTCGCGTTCGGCGGAACAGAAATCGTCAGTGTTGCCGCGGCCGAGACGGAAAACCCGGCCCGCAGCGTGGGCAAGGCCGTACGCACCGTGGTGTGGCGGATCCTGGTTTTCTACATCGGCTCCGTCTTCGTCATCGCCGCAGTCCTTCCCGTCGGCTCGGAGGGCCTGAAGTCGCCGTTCGCCGGCGTACTGGACGTTGCGGGCATTCCCGGCGCCGGAACCGCAATCACCCTGGTAGCAGTTGTCGCCCTGCTCTCTGCACTGAACGCCAACTTGTACGGCGCGTCGCGGATGATCTTCTCCCTGTCCGAGCGCGGGGAAGCTCCCCGCATCCTCTCCAGGCTGAACAGCGCCAAGGTTCCGGTGGCCGCCGTCGTCATATCCGTCGCGTTTGGCTTCATCGCCACTGTCCTCGAACTGCTGTTCCCCGAACACGTACTGCCCGCCCTGCTGAACCTTGTGGGGTCAACCTGCCTGGTGGTCTGGGGAACCGCCTTGGTGTCGCAGCTGATCCTGCGCCGCAGGGCCGACCGCGAAGGCACTGAGCTGCCATTGCGCATGAAGGGATTCCCGGTCCTGACCATCTTCGGCCTGGTCCTGCTGGGCATCATCCTCGCGGTGGGCTTCGCCAATCCGGAGAGCGCAGGCCAGCTGATCGGCACGTTCGCCCTGATCCTCGCTATCGCAGTGGGTTGCTTCATCAATGCCAGGGCCAAGGCCCAGCAGGTCAAATAGCCACTTGCCGGCAACACCGGAAAGGCCCTGCACGGTTCTTGCCGTGCAGGGCTTTCTCCGAAGAAACAATGCTGGAATTGCGTAGCCCACTGGCGGGTAAAGTGGTGCGTATTCACGGGGCGCCGGGCAACACCAGCACGGTCGGCGAACCGCTGATGGTGTTCGAGGTACCGGATGACACCTCCGGCATCGTGGGCACTGTTCCAAGGACGAAGCACCCAAGCGCCGGGTCCGCCCGAGCGCCTACCCGATGAGGACTGACACCATGACCGGCAGGCACACCGTGGAACAGCACAGGCACACAGTTGAGGGCACGGACCCGGGGCTGTTCGTGGAAGTGCATGAGCCCGCAACCGACTCCGGACTGCGCCCCGTTCTCCTCATCCACGGATTTTCCTCCTCCAGCAAGTTGAACTGGGCAGACAGCGGCTGGATCACCACCTTGCAGGAAGCCGGCCGGAGGGTCATCACGGTGGACCTGCCAGGCCACGGGCGGAGCCACTCCCCCGAAGACCTGGATTCCTACACGCCAAGCCGTATCCGCGCGGACCTCCTGCAAATTGTCACCGACGCCGGGGCCCGGCCCCTGCGGAACGGTGACTCATCCACGGGACTGGACGTGGTCGGTTACTCCCTGGGTTCACGGCTGGCGTGGGAATTCGGCGCTACCCAGCCGGATCTGGTCCATCGCGTAGTCCTGGGCGGACCGAGTTCAGCAGATCCGCTGGCCGCCTTCGACCTGACGGCAGCCCAGCGGCACCTGGCAGACGGCACGCCCATTGAGGACCCGTCCACTGCCGGACTGCTGAAGATGGCGCAACTGCTGCCGAGCAACAATTTGTTCGCCATGTTGTCGTTGATCGAGGCCATCAAGGGGGAACCATTCGACCCCGCCGAGGCAGCACCCCACATGCCGCTGCTGCTGGTTGCCGGTGAGAAGGACGAACGGGCAGCCACCATGCCGGAGTTGGCGTCCATCGCCGCCCGGCGAGGAGGCCTGGTGGAAACCCTGATCATCCCGGGGCGCACGCACACCAATGTCATCACCAGCCGGGCCTTCAAGGAAGCCGCGATCGAGTTCTTCGGGGTCTAAGGCCAGGCGACGTCTGCCGGTTCCAGGAATATCACCGGGTCCGGCCGAAGGCAGCTAGCGGGCCAGCCGCTCCGCATTAAGGCTCATGCGCTCCAGGACGCTCAGTGCCATGGCGTACTCGTCGATGCCGATGCCGATGGACAGATCCTGGCGGGCAGCTTCCACCAGCCGTTGGGCCTCGTGGTGCTTCTCACGGCCGCGTTCGCTCAAGGTCAGCCGGTCATCGACCATGGTGATCATGCCCCGCCCAACCAATGCTGCGAGCTCCCGCTCGCGCAACCGGACGTCGCCGCCCCAGAAGGGCTGGAGGATCTCTTCGAGTTGGTCGGGATGCAAGGCGCCTTCAGCGAGGGTGTTGAGGGTCTGCCACTGACGCCGGCTGAGTTTGATCCGGGCCAAGGTGCTGTCCAGCTGGACTTCCAGCGCGGCGTCGAGCCTCTTGATCCAATATCCGATGGGCTTGTTCACAAGGCCATGCTTCCAGTGGGCACCTCACCGGGCAAGGAGCGGACGGTAGGCTTGGAACGGTAACTGTTGACGTGGAAGTGGAGCAGATGGGCATGCGTTTCAGCGACCGGTCGGAGGCCGGCAAACGCCTGGCTGAAGGACTCCCCCAGCTCAGGGAACGGCCGGACACCATCATCTTGGGCCTGGCCCGCGGCGGGGTTCCGGTAGCAGCCGCGGCAGCGGCAGAGCTGTACCTGCCGTTCGGCGCTGTCCTGGTCCGCAAACTGGGCATTCCCGGCCGGGACGAGACCGCCTTCGGCGCGCTGGCGTGGGCGCAGGGCGACATCCTCCGGATCGTCAATAAACCGTTGAAGGCGCTCATCCTCGCCCACGGCATCTCACAATCCGCCCTGGACACCGTGGAAGCCCACGAACGCTCTGAGCTCCTGCGCCGGGCCCGGCAGTACCCTGGCATCGACCATGACCTGCGTGGCAAGACGGTAGTGCTGGCCGATGACGGACTGGCCACTGGAGCCACCATGCGCGCCGCAGTGGAGGCCGTCCGGGCTTCCGGCGCTCGGACCGTGGTGGCCGCTGTTCCTGTGGCGTCCCTGGAGGCATCGACGTCGCTGGCACGGGTGTGCGACCACGTGTTCGCCCTCCATACGCCCGGAAAGTTCCATGCCGTGGGGGCTTTCTATGAGCGGTTCGAGCAGTTGTCCGACGACGACGTCGTGAATCAGCTCGAAGGAACCGGCGCCCGCGGCAGGTGACCAGGGCGTTGTTTGGACGCAGGAAAGACGGGCGCGGCCCCTGGGGACCGCACCCGTCTTTCGTGTTCTACTCCCCGTGGAGCACTAGTGGTGAGCGCTGAAACCCAGCGGCCGCCCCTTGGTTTCCTTTGCAAGGATCACGCCTACTGCGGAGATGATGCAGAGGCCCATGATGTAGAGGCCCACCGAGCCGGACCACTTGGTGGAATCCAGGAGCGCCTGCGCGATCAACGGAGCAAAGGCGCCGCCCAGGATCGCACCCAAGGCGTAGCCGATGGAAATTCCGGAGTAGCGAACCTGAGCCGGGAACATCTCGGCATACATGGCGGACATCGGGCCATAGGACAGACCCAGGCCGATGGTCAGGACGAACAATGCAGTTCCGTAAAGCACTATGTCCTTGGAATCGATCAGCACGAACATGGGAATCATCCAGGCAAAAACCAGCCCATAGCCGATCAGGAACGTCTTCACGCGGCCGATCTTGTCCGACAACCAACCGCCGACCATGGTGAAGATGAGCCAGCCGAACGACGCGACGGTGGTGGCCAGCAACACCTGCGGCAGCGGCATCTTCAGCGCCTTGGTGGCGTAGGAGATGAAGAAGGCGATCAGGAGGTACCCGGCGGCATTATTGGCGATGAAGATCATGGCCGCAAGGATGACTTCCTTCTTGTTCTTGCGGAAGAGCTCGCCCAGCGGCGCCTTGCTTTCCGCCTTGCGCTGCGCGATCTCCTTGAACACAGGGCTTTCGCCAACAGCACGCCGGATCAGGTAGCCCACCACAATCAGGACCACCGAGAGCAGGAACGGGACGCGCCAACCCCAGGCCGCGAAGTCTTCCTTCGACATGCCGGACTGCAGGAAGAACAGGAGGCCGGTTGCAAGGATCATGCCGATCGGAACACCGATCTGCGGGTAGGCGCCGAAGAGCCCACGCTTCTGGATGGGGGCGTGTTCTACCGCCATCAGTGCGGCACCGCCCCATTCGCCGCCAGCGGAGAAGCCTTGGACAACCCGAAGGGTAATCAGCAGTACGGGGGCCCAGACGCCAATGGTGTCGTAGGTCGGGAGGACGCCGATCAGTGCCGTGGCCGCACCCATCATGACCAGGGTCATGACCAGGACCGCCTTACGGCCCAGGCGGTCGCCGAGGTGACCGGCGATGGTTGCCCCGAGTGGTCGGAACAGGAAGCTGATGCCGATCGTGGCGAACGACAGGAGCTGCGCAACCCCCGGGTTGGACTTCTCCAGCGGAGAGAGGAACAGTGGCGCCAGCAGCGTTGCGGTGAGCTGGGCGAAGATGAAGAAGTCGTACCACTCGATGGTGGTGCCCACCAGTGTCCCGGCAAGGACCCGGCGCTCCTCGCGCTTACTGCTGGGTCCTGACGGAGAATCGACAGTGGAAGTTGCGGTCATTGGAACTCCATGGGGTGAGAGTGACTGGTCGGCGCGTGACGTGCATTAACCGACAGAACGGTCAGTTAGGAAAGAATACTACAGTCTGTGACCCAACGCACAGGCCTCTGGGGGCGAGTTCTATAATCGAATAGGTGATTCCACTATGGAACCGCCTCACGTCGCCTCGCAGCACCTCAGCGCCGTGGAAACCTCACCGCACCATAGGATGGTTCGCATGAATCCCCGCACCGACGTCACGGGCCACCAGGAAGCAGCGACGCAAGCACCGCCGTCGCAAACCCTCTCGCGGGGAATCCGTGCCTTGGAGATCCTCGCTGCGGCCGAACGCCCCCTCAGCATCGCCGAACTCACCGAGGCCCTGGGCGTGCACCGCTCGGTTGCATATCGGATCCTCCGGACGTTGGAAGACCACTCGCTCCTCCTCCGGGACGACTCCGGGCGCGTACAACCAGGCCCTGGACTGGCAGTCCTGGCCAGGGGCGTTTCACGAAACCTCCAGACCGCCGCCTTGCCCGAAATCACGCAACTGGCGAACACCCTGCACATGACTGCCTTCGTTGTGGTCTGGGACCATCAGGAGTGCGTCAACCTGGTCACCGTCGAGCCGCGGCACTCCGGCGCCGCCTTGGCACAGCATCCGGGAAACCGCCACCCGGTTGGCACGGGCGCGCCCGGTATCGCCATCCAATCCACCATGACCGAGGAGCGCTGGCACCAGGTCGGCGCCGGGATTCCCTACCGCCCCGAAGCACACGAGGCACGACGCGTCGGCTACGCCACCAGCCACGACGAAGTCATCGCAGGACTGTCCTCCATCGCCGCCCCCATCCGGGTACCTGGCGGACGGCCGGCCGCGATCGCCGTCGTCTATATCCGCCTCGACCAAGATGCTGACGCCGTAGGCAAGGCACTGGCCGCCAGCGCCGCGCGGATCGAAAGCCAGATGGCCTGAACCTTTCCTTCCAGGTCAAGCGATGTGCCCCACGGCACAAGACCGTCAGCCGCGATGCACCGAATACTCGAAGAAGGACCGGACACACCGTCCGGTCCTTCTTTCGAGCACGAGAAGGAATCCATGAGCCTGAATCTTCTTGACACTTCCAACTGGCTGCCGCTGGACGGCTTGGCCCCCGGCTTCGACGCCAACAAGGCCGCCACCGTCCATGACCTGGCTGGACACCAGTTTTCCGTACGCAGTGATGGCGGACCCATGACGTTCAACTTCGACGACGAAGAAGTCCACTGGGCCGCGGCCGGGCACGCCGGGACGTCCGCTTACGAAGCCTTTGCCGTAGCCGACGAACTGTACTACGCCCAATGGCAGTGTCCGCTGGAGCCGGACCTCGCCATTTCATTGGTGGTGGACCTCAGCAACGGACGAGCGCTGTACATTGGCGCCTCCCTCGGCGCAGCAAGCCGCTCCAGCCTGGCCGTCCGGCACGAATTCCGCCCCGGGACGCTGGAGGGTTTCACCGTCCGGGGCCAAGCCATCACCGAGAGCACCGCCCTCATCGGGCGCCGGGTTGAATGGGTGTACAGCGACTCCCACGCCTACGAGCACATCTACCTCAGCCCCACTTGGTACACCTGGCAATGCCTGGCGGGCCCGGAGCGGGGGCTGGCAGACACCGATTCCAACACCGTGTACCAAGTCCGCCCCGGAATCTTCGTCTTCACCTGGCGGGAGAAGGTCATCCCCTGCGGCTCCGTCACTGTTGCCGACCACCGCGATGTCCGCGCCATCCGGTCCCACGGCAGCCTCTTCGGCTGGAACGAGGCAGGCACAGAGCCCGTGCACTTCACTTTCGGTGCTCATGGCCGCCTGATCAGCGTCACCCGGCACAGCCCGGATCTGGACCCTTCAAAGTAGCAGTGCCAAAGGCCAACCAGCAGTGCAAACAAGGAGGCCCCGGCATGCCGGGGCCTCCTCTTTGGTCTGGTGCGTTAGTCCTCGGAACCGTGGCCGATCCGCGCATACACGGCTGGATGCGAACGGCGAAGGCGCAAGCCCCACACAATTCCCACCACGCCGGGAAGCAGCACCAGCGCAGGCAGGACGAACGATGCCGCCGTTGACTCGGTTTGCCCCAGAAGAACGTTGAAGTTGGCGATGATGAGTACAAAGACAACTGCGAGCAGCACAAAACCCAGGGCGGGGGCGATCACGCGGACCCACAGGCTTGCTCCGTGCTGCTGCCTGCGGAAGAAGCCGATGACCGCCACAGACACCACAGTCATCAACAGCACCAGGCCCATGGCACCGCTGTTGGTCAGCCACGTGAACATGGTCAGCACCGGGTAAAGGTCGCCAAGCTCGGAACCGGATCCAGCGATGGCAAAAGCGACAGTTACGACGACGGCGATCACCGTCTGGGCCAACGAACCCGCGAAGGGCGCCCCGCTGTTAGTGCGGACCTTGGCGAGGGAAGACGGCAGGACGCGCTCACGGCCGAGTGAGAAGAAGTACCGCGCCACGGCGTTGTGGAAGCTGACCAAGGCGGCAAAGAGGCTGGTGACGAACAGAAGTTGAGCAATGTCGCTGAGCAGCACTCCCCCGTTGGCCCCGAGGAAGGCGAAAATCATGTCCGGACCGTTGTTGGTGGCCGTTTCGATGACAGCGGAGGGGCCGGCACCCACGGTCATGGCCCAGGCTGAGATGGCGTAGAACACTGCGATGATTCCCACGGCCGCGAACGTGGCTCGTGCCACCGTGCGCTGGGGGTCCTTGGATTCCTCGCCGTAGATAGCGGCAGACTCGAAACCCATGAAGGCGGCGATACCGAAGGACAGGACCGCCCCGATGCCGGGAACGAACAAGCTGGCGGGACTGAAAGCCACCGCACTGACTCCTTCCGGAGCCACGGCCAGGCTGATGACGTCGTAGACGATGACCACCAGGAACTCGAGGGCAACCAGGACGCCCAACACTTTGGCGGATAGGTCAACCCTGTTGACTCCCAGCCAGCCCACAATGGCGATGCACACCAGAACCGGAATCCACCAGGGAACACTGATTCCCAGCCGTGCTGAGAGCAGCGATGAAACAGTGAAGCCGAACAGGCCGTAAATGCCAACCTGCATCAGGTTGTACGCCATCAAAGCCACCAGCGATGCGCCGACGCCGGCCGGCCTGGAAATGCCTTGGGCGATGTAGGCGTAGAACGCCCCGGCATTGGTGACGTAGCGGCTCATGGCGGCATAGCCCACTGCGAACAGGGCAAGGATGCCGCCGAGGACCAGGAAGGACAGGGGCACGCCCAACACTCCGGTGACCGCGAACGTGGTGGTCACGCCGCCGGCCAGTACGGTGAGCGGCGCCGAGGCCGCGATGATCATGAAAGTCACAGCTGGCACGCCAAGGCGTCTCTTGGATATTGCGGGTCCGGCGGTCCTGCCCTTGACTGGGTTGTCCACGCTCATAGTCTGCTCCTGCCTCGGTGCCACGGGAGATGTGCGCGGCACGGTGTCGGTCATTCCGCAATCTTCCACCGCGCGAGGGCCTAGTGACTTGTCTCACAAAGCAGGGTGTTTGTCGGTGCACGCACGCACCTTCGGCACAACAGCCGCAGTGTAGAATCGTGGGCAAGCTCACGTCCGCTCCAACTGCCCTCCGGTGGCAGTGGCATGCGGGAGCACGGGCTGTGAAAGGGAGTTGGATGACCGTCGCGGCTGATACGGGCCCCGCAACCGTGGAAACCATCGTGGCGGAGTCGTTCCAGGAGTGGAGCAGGGCAATCTCTGCCTCCTTCGTACCGTTGCTGGCCAAAGGCCCAGGCCAAGCGGCATTTCACGGAACCATGCGGGCCAGGGTCCTGGGCCAGATCTCCGTCGTGGAAATCACCGCCGGACCCCACACCGTCCTGCGCACCCCGGAGCTGATCGCCAAATCCACGGGTCGCTTCTTCAAACTCAGCATCCAATTGGCGGGCTCCGGGCGCTTGGTTCAGGACGAGCGGGAAGCTGTGCTGCGCCCCGGCGACCTCTCCATCTACGACACCTCCCGCCCGTACCAGCTAACGTTCGACGACGACTTCCGCACTTTGGTGCTCATGTTCCCGCACGTTTTGCTCGACTTGCCCGCCGAGGCCATGGGGCATGTGACTGCCCTGCGCATCCCGGGAGACGAAGGCCTGGGCGAACTCATCAGCCCGTTCCTGGTGAAACTGGCCGACAACCTTGAGGCCCTGTCGGGGACCAACGGCCTGCGTTTGGTCCACAATGCCCTGGACCTGGTGACTACGCTGTTCAATGGTGAACTCGACCAACTGATCGAGACCGGCCGGGACCCGCACCTCCTGCTTCTGGGCCGGATCCACGACTACATCGAAGCCAACCTCGGCGATCCCGAGCTCTCCCCCGGAACCATAGCCGCTGCGCACTACATCTCCACCCGGCACCTGCACGATCTCTTCCAGGAAATTGGCACCACGGTGGCCTCCTCCATCCGGCAGCGCCGGCTTGAACGGTGCCGGCGGGACCTCAGGGATCCCGTGCTGGCCGATCGCCCCGTCACCGCCATCGCCGCGCGCTGGGGATTCACCGACGCCGCCCACTTCAGCCGGATCTTCAGGGCCGCCTTCGGGAACTCCCCCACCGGCTACCGCAACGGCGATTGACGGCTCCTGAACCGAAAGCCCGGCAGCCGCAGTCGGGTAGTCGATATGCGGCAGTTGCTACGCGGCCGCCGTCGGAGCCGTCCCTTGGTCCGTCAGGGCGGCCATCTCCTCCAGCACCCGCTTGTTCAGCTCCGGGATCGACGGCATCAGCATGCAGCACTTGACCGACCCCGGCGAAGAACGGTCCATGCGATTGGTGGAACTTATGGCGCTGTCCCTCGCCGGAGCGCTCGACTACGCCTGAGACCTGCGCCTCATCACCAGGGACGTGAGAACTCCCAGGAGCAACAGACCGGCCGCGGCCGCCATGGAAACCACGAACGCCGCACCGGGACCCTGCGTTTCGGCCAACTGTCCGGCCAGGTAGGAGCCCAGCGCCGTTCCGGCCACGATCCCGCTCGCGAGGGCCGTCATGACCGTCGCCATTCGACCCGCCGGCGCAACTACGCCGCCGATGCTGAACACAGTTACCATCACTGGTCCCACCGGGATGCCGAGAATGAGCAGCACGAAGACCATGGGCCAGATTCCGGTGGGCAACAGCAACAGCAAAGACAACACAGCCATGGCGAAGGCCGCCACCACCCAGCGTGAAGCCAGGCTGAAGCGTTGGGGCCAGAACGCCACGGACAGCGCCGCAACGGCTGAGCTCAAGCCCATCACCGCGTACATGAGTCCGGCGATCTCGGCCGTGGCAAACTGCGCCGAGAAAGCACTGAGCGCGTTCTGCGTTGCACCAAAGAAAGTACCCATGCACACCATCGCGACAACCGGTACTGCCACCACTGCACCGGCCCACCGGCTGCGGCGCGACGGAGCTGCCTGCGTGGCTTGCTCCCCCGAAACCACGACGCCGGCGGCTGGCTTCCGCGGCGCGGGCACCACGGCATCCTGGCTGGGGTGCACGGCGAAGGCCGGAACGAGGGTGATGGTCATGGCAGCGGCCAGAGCGAGCGGCAACCATGGCGCAACGAGGCTTGCCAGAACCCCGACCAGGGCCGGCCCCAGGACAAATGTCACCTCATCCGCTGTGCCTTCGTAGGACAACGCGGTGTCCAAATCGGCGCGGTTGGAAGCGACACTCCTGCTGCCGCTGGCAGCTGTGGGCGAAAGATTGCGCGTTGTCAGCGCCATCCAGCGCACCCGGGCCATCGGCCCTACCTGCGGGCAGCTTGCACCAGCAAGGAAGGCTGCGATAAGGACGCCCACGGCGTCGCCCACCGAGCCATATCCGGGCGTCATGTAGGCCGCTGCCAGGAGTCCCAGTACGGCCAGGGTGTTGACGACGGCCGCCACGAGCAGCACTCTGCGTTGGCCCGCACGGTCAGCCAAGGAGCCCAGGATCGGCGCGCCCAAGGCCGAACCGATACCTACGGCGCCGGCAGCCATACCGCCGATTGCATAGGAATGGCTGACTGCGGTCACCAGCGTCAGCGTGCCAACTGTCAGCATGGCGAGGGGAAGCCGGGCGAAGAGGCCCAAGGGCAGGAAACCTGGGCCGGCAAGTTCAGGAAGACGCCCAAAGCGGCCTGGCAGGCGCGACTTGCGGGCAGGTGCCGACGACAAGGGTTGGGAGGCCAAAATAGATTTTTCCATTAATCCGGGTTCGCTAAAGTTTGCGCATCGTCCCTCCTCCCGATGCGCGCGACCCGGTGTAACGGATTAAGTCTATCGGATCCTGCTCAGGGGGAAACCGTTTCTGCAATCCGGATACTCGAACCGTTCCGACCCTTGACCACTTGAAGCTGATTGCTGATCCGTTGCTTCATTTCGGCAACGTGGCTCACCAGCCCCACCACCCTGCCGCCGTCGCGCAGTCCCTCCAAGGCGTCCATCACTTGCTCAAGTGCTTGCTCGTCCAAGCTGCCGAAGCCTTCGTCCACGAACAATGTTTCAATGTCCACCCCGCCGGCTTCCTGCTGCACGACGTCCGCCAGGCCCAAGGCCAGGGCCAGGGACGCCATGAAGGACTCGCCGCCGGAGAGGGTGGAGGTATCGCGCCGCTGTCCCGTCCACTCGTCCACGACCTCCAGCCCGAGGCCGGATTTCTGGTTGCGGGCAGCCCTGGCATCGGTGTGCTGCAGCGTGTAGCGGCCATCGCTCATGGCTACAAGCCTTTCGGAGGCCGCGATGGCAACCTGTTCCAGCCGCGCCGCAAGGACATAGCTGTTCAGGCTCATTCGGTAGTTGTTGTCTCCAGCACCCCGGACAGTGTCAGCCAATTCGGCCAGCAGGCGGGCCCGCTCACGAGGTTCGCGTCCGGCCTGGGCCAGTTTCCCGTAGGCAACACGGATGCGGAGCACCGCCTCGGCGGACTTTCCCGCAAGCCCGGCCTCAAGGGCCGCAGCCTTGGCCTGGTCCGCAGCAGTGAACGCCCGTTGCTTCGCGCCCGCCAAATCGGCTTCGTCCAAGGGAAGCTCACCAATGCTGGCTTCCTTGGCGGCCAGGACGAGGTCCTCGCCGGCGAACAGCTCATCCAGACGGGCAGTTTCGGCGTCAAAGTCGGCCAGATCCTGCTCCAGTCCCACCACATCGGCTGGTGACAGAAGCTCTCGGCGGGCTTCATCCGCGGCGCCGAACCCGGCGGCCGGCAATGCCTTTTCGAGGGAGCTCATGGCGCCTTCCTTGGCCTGCCGTGCACGTCCGACTTCACGATCCGCAGCTGCCGCCGCCTCAAAGAGTGCACGCTCGGTGTCCAGGGCTTCCAAGCGTTGACGCAGGCTGGGGAAGTCGCCCCTAAGGCCAGTGAGATCGGTTTCCAAGGCAACGCGCTGCTCCTGAAGCAGCACCGCAGCTGAGGCCGCCTGAACTGATGCCGCCGCATAGTCTGCGTTTTCGGCCTGCAGGTGGTCGATGCGCTTGGTCAGGGCCTCGTGTGTATTGCGGAGCTGGTCCAGGGCCGCTGCTGCCTTTCGAGCCTCCGAGACCGCCTCCTGGGCAGACACCAGGCGGGAGGCAGCCTCAACCGCATCAGCGGAACCGCCCCGCGCCTCCAGCCCTGCAACGACTTGGGCTGCCTGGGAAAGTTTGCCGGCGAGGAGCCCGAGTGCTTTTTCGCTGCCTTCGAAGAGTTGCCTGGCTTCTTCTTCCTCGTGGGCAATGGATAGTGCCGACCGCGCAGCCGCTGCCGGGTTCGGGTGTTCTTCGCTGCCGCACACGGCGCACGGCTTGCCGGTTTCCAGTGCCGCGGCCAGTTCTCCTGCTGCATTGGCCAGCCGTAGTTCGCGCACATCCAACCATCTCTGCCGGAGGTCCTGGGTTGCGGTGCGGGCGGCTCGGTGGTCCTCGGTGATGGTTTCCAGCTCGGCGGAAGCAGTGGTGTGTCGTGACACGATATCCACGAGCTCCGCCGCATCGGCTGCTTCCCGCCCGAGGGCCGCCACGTTGTCGGCAATCAGCTTCAACGCATCGAATCCGGATTCCGTGGCTGAGGCTTCTTCGCGCAGCTTCTTCAAGCTGGCCGAGGCAGCGTCCGCGGACGCCTGGTGTTCACTGTGTTCACGGTTCTTGGCTGACACTCGGGCAGCGATTTGTTCCATGCGCTGCTCGTCAGGAAGCCGTGCCTCCAGGACTGCACGTGTTGCGTTCACAACCTCTAGGGCTTCGGCGGGGTTCGCGGTGTCCAATCCGGCCGCTTCCAGCTGCGCCAGGATGCCCGCCACATGAGCCACCGCTGCCTGGTACTTCCCGGCCGTCGAGTCGGCCGCCTCCAGATGACCGCTCAGGACGGCAGCACGGCGGTGCCTGCCGAGCATTTCCTTGTTTTCAAGTGCCCGAGGCGCGGCCAGTTCAAGGAGGACGCGCCGCTGCATTGCCGCACCCAGCCGGCTGTGGCGCAGCGATTTGTCCTGGGCATCCTGGAATTCCTCAGCGAGGCGGCCGGCCAGGGATTCTGCTGCCGTAGCGTGCTCTTGCCGGCGATGCCATTCGTGGTGCACGTCCACCTCGGCCTCTTCAAGCCACGCCTCGGGATCCTGGCCAGCGGAAGGACCGGCGGCAGCAACTGCCTGCCCTTCGGCGGGCAGGGAAAGTCCCAGCTGATCGCACTCGGCCGCAACCCTGTCCAGCAACGCCTTGAGTTCACCGGCGTTGTCCTGCACGGCTCGTACAGCTTCGGCAGCCTGGCGGGCCAGCTGACGCTCAACAGCTTCAAAGCGCTGGGTACCGAAAAGCTTCTGAAGGAGTTCCAGGCGGTCGCTGGCCTTGGACCGTAGGAAGGCCGCAAAGTCGCCTTGGGGCAGCATGACTACCCGCGTGAACTGTTCCCGGTCCATTCCGAGGACGTCGGAGAGCTCAGCCCCGACTTCGTCATTTCTGGACGACTTTTCTTCCCAGTTTCCAGCCACCAGTTCCCGCAGGAGAGTCTTGGCCTGCTGCGTGGTGAAGCCGTTGCGGCCCCGCGCGCTCGGGCGGTCCCAGGCGGGCGACCGTGACACTTGGAAACGCCGGCCGCGGGCTGAGAACTCGCAGACCACGCGCGGCTCGGCGCCAGGGGCAGCGTGATCGCTGCGCAGGCGCTTGCCTTCTTGGCGCACCCCGGGGACGGAGCCGTACAGGGCAAAGCAGATGGCATCCAGAATGCTGGTCTTCCCGGCTCCTGTGGCTCCGTTGAGCAGGAAGATGCCCTGTGCACTCAAGGCGTCAAAATCTATGTGCTGGGCGGTGGCAAACGGGCCGAATGCTTCAATGTCCAGGCGATGGATCCTCACAGTTCCGCCTCCTCCAAACGAACAGCTTCGAGCGCTTCCCGCAAAGCGGTTTCTTCCGCGGTTCCGGCTCCGCGGTCCCGGACATGTTGAAGGAAGCCGCAGCAAACGTCGAGGTCGTCCACAGCTCCGGCAAGGCGGCTGCTGTAGCTGGACTTGGTCTTGGCCTCAGCTCCTTCGGGGTCGAACGCCAGGACCAAGGTGTCCGGGAACCGTGCCCGGAGCTGTTCCATGGCCTGAGCCGGGCGTTGGGCGTCCGTCAAGGTGATCTGACAGTACGCGGATTCGGCCCAGGCATGGGTCTCAGCCGCCAGAAGGTCCGACAGAGTGCCACGAAGCACTGCGAGGACATGAGGAGCCTCCCAGGTGATTTCCCGGACGTCGATCCCGCCGTCAGCGTCAAGGTCCACCAACCACGCGCCCTTGTGGTGCTTCGCTTCCGAAAACGAATAGGCCAGCGGGGACCCCGAGTAGCGGACGTTGGGGGCCAACTCCTGCCGGCCGTGGAGATGCCCCAAAGCCGTGTAGGCGAAACCGTCAAAAAGATCCAACGGTACGGCACCGAGCCCTCCGATGCTGAGGTCCCGCTCGCTCTCCGAGGTGATGCCTCCGCTGGCGAAGGTATGCGCCAGGACTACCGGATACACCAAGCCGGACTCACGACGCCGTTCAACATCGCGGCGGATCCGCTCCACCGCTTTCTGGGTAACGTCGAAGTGGCTGGCGTTGTCCACACCGAGGCGGTCCGCGACGAGCCTTGGTTCAAGATAGGGAATGCCGTACACCGCGACCTCGCCGCCTGCCTCGGTGTCGATTGGCAAGACCACCGGAACGTCCAGTTCTTCGATGCGCGTCCGAAGGTGGACTCCCCCGCGTTCCAACAGACGGGAAGCAAATCCCAGCCTGATGGCGGAGTCGTGGTTTCCACTGGTGAGGACAACAGCGGCACCTGCCTGCGTGATGCGTACCAAGGCGTCGTCCAGCAGCTTGACGACGTCCAATCCCGGCAACGCACGATCATAGACATCCCCGGCAATCAGGACCACGTCAACGGATTCGGCCTCCACAAGGGACACCAACTGGTCCACAAAGCTGCGCTGCGCTTGGAGCATGCCAACGCCGTGGAATGACCGGCCAAGATGCCAATCGGAAGTATGGAGTAACCGCATATTCTCAAGCTAACCGTGGGCACCGACAAAAAAGCGCAGACAAGCCGTCCGTCGCATACCCAGACGGGTTTCTAGCCCTTCTTTCCGTCGAAGAAGTCCCGTGCGTCATCCTTGGCGGGAGCAGACGCAACCGGATGCGAGGGTGCGTCGTCAGCTTTCTCCGCAATTTCCTTGCCCTTGATGTCCTCGGATCCTCGGACGTCAGCCGTGAGGTCCTCGTCCGCGTCGAAAGCATCGTTGACGCCGTCATCGGTGCTGCCTGCAAGGGTGCCGGCCCCCGCGTCATGGCCAAGGGAGAAGCCACGGAAGCCCCTGAAGGCAAGTCCGGCGAGCGCGGCACCCATCAAGGGGGCCACCCAGAAGAGCCACAGTCCGTCCAAGGCCCACGATGGGCTGAAGAAAGCCAGGGCAGTGGCGCGGGCCGGATTGAAGGGGGTGTTGCCAAGGACCTGACCGAACTGGAGCAACACAGCCACTGCAAGGCCCACTGCGAAGGGGGCCGCGGCCGGAAGGGCACGGCGACCGGCCGTGACTCCAAGGAACACGGCAACCAGGAGGGCTGAGCCCACAACTTCAACCAGCAGGACCCCTGCCATCTGGGTTTGTGCCGCAGCATGCTCGCCGAACCCCGGCGCCACAGACCCGAAGGCTGCCCGGGCATCCGTCAGCACCGGAACAGTGAGCGTCACCAAGTAGACCAGTGCCGCGCCCACAACACTGCCAACGATTTGGGCGGCAATATAGGCCACTGCTGCCACCGCACGAATACGTCCGGCAATGAAGTTTCCCAACGTGAGTACTGGGTTGAAATGGCCGCCCGAGACGTAACCGAAGGCCAGCATGGCCACAGTCACGGTCAGGCCGGTTGCCAGGGCCGCAGGCAGCGGCGCCGACGACGGATTCGAGAAAATCGATACACCCACTGCTACGAGCACAACGAACATCGAACCGAGGGCCTCAGCCGATAGCCGGGCAAGGAGCCCCGGTTCGTGGTCGGAAGTAGCCTGTACAGGAGGGGTCATGTCGAATGATCCTTACGATTGGTTTGAAGTCCGGCGGCCGGCTCCGTTGCGCTGCGCAGCTGTTGAGCTGCGCAGCAATTGCACGGCGCAGCTCATGCACGGCACGGTGAGGTTTGCCTGGGATAGCCGGCTCAAGGGGCCGGGTTGCCCTCAAGCATCTTGCCAGCCGAATCTGGGCGGTTGCTGGGTTCCTGATTCGAGCTTAGCCGCCCAGGCTGATGGCCGCGATTGCCGTGGCGCCGAGGCCCACCACGGCCAGGGTGCTGACCAGGACCAAACGCGCGGAAGCTGCCTTGCTGCCAGCCTGGAGCTGCCGTGAGCGAACCCAGACCACGGACGCCAGGACCACGGTGGCCGCGGCTGCCATGAGCGCACAGATTCCTTGGTAATCGAGTCCAGGCAGTCCGGGCACAATGTGCCCGGTGGAGGGCTCGGATGTCAGCCAGCTCCGCCAGATAAACAGATCCACCACTACAAGCGAAATCAGTGTCCGTCGCCAGGCCAAGGTGGTTCGCTCGGGCTGCAGGCCGGGGTCACGGACGTCCATGCTCACAAGGCTTCCCTGCTCAAGAGGTCACCGTGCCACCAGGATCAGCACCGCGAAAGCGAACGCCGCAACCGCCACCACGATCGTCATGAACAGCATGACGCGGGAGAACGGCAGGGCTTGGTCGTTCCGCATGGCGGCTTCCATCTGCCCCCACCGGCGGTAGGACAGGGCGGCAAGGCCCGCTCCCACCAAGGCCAACAGCACGCACAGGATCAACCGGACGGGTTGGGGTGCGATGTTGGGAGCCAACTGGTCCACCGCTACGGCTCCGGCGAGCAATGCCAGGGAGGTGCGGATCCAGGCCAGGAAAGTTCGTTCGTTGGCCAGTGAAAACCTGTAGTCAGGTGTTTTGCCTGTTCGTCGCCAAGCAGGTTCACGCACGTTGTTCTCTCCAAGTTTCTCAATGCCGGACAGCTTCCCCACCATACCAGCGGGTAAGCGGAGGCACGGTAAGTTACTGGCATGAGTGTTGAAGCCACGGGCCCCGCTGCGCCGTCATTTGAATCCCGCGTCCATGGATCCCTTTTGGGCGGAGCTTTGGGCGATTCCCTTGGTTATGCCGTGGAATTCGACTCCGTGGCCGCGATCCGCGCGCGCTTCGGTGCCGACGGCCTTACCTCGTTCGGACAGCTCGACGACGGCCCCCACTTTTCGGACGACACGCAAATGACGTTGTACACAGTTGATGGCCTGGTGGAAGCCCTCGAATGGGCGAATGACGGTGTAGCGGCGGACGAGATCGCGTGCCTTTGGCTGGCGTACCTGCGCTGGCTAGCCACGCAGGACGTTGCCGTTTCCTCCGCAGCTCCTACCCCGCAGCCGCGGTGGATCGATGCCCAGGACGTTCTACGCCACCGTCGCGCACCCGGAAATGCCTGCCTCAGCGGCCTGGCGAGCGGGGCGATGGGCACCGTGGCACGCCCCGTAAACCCGGACTCCAAGGGTTGCGGCACCGTGATGCGTTCTGCGCCGTTCGGGCTTGTGCCCCATATCCCCCGCGAGGCGGTCTACAAGCTCAGCTCCGATGCTGCGTCGTTGACGCACGGGCACCCCTCGGCCCGGCTCAGCGCCGCGGCTTTCGGACTTCTGATCCACAACATCGTGGGTGGCAGTGACGTCCGCAGCGCCGCAATCGAGGCCCTCGGCTACGTCAACGCTGTCCCCACGAAAGCCCCTGAATTGCCGGAACGCCTTGAGGCGGCACTGCGTCTTTCGGAGGCGTCCAACCCTCTGGGCCCTGAGGAACTCACCACAGCCCTCGGTGAAGGCTGGATCGCGGAGGAAGCACTCGCCGTCGGGCTTTACGCAGTCCTGGCCACCAGCGGCAGCGAACCGGCCGATCATTTCCGCAACGCCATTGCGGTCGCCATCAACCACAGCGGCGACAGTGACTCAACGGGCTCCATCGCAGGAAACATCCTGGGAGCGTACTACGGCGATGCGTGTCTTCCGGTGGAGTGGCTGGAAGCCCTGGATGCCCCTGAGGCTGCAGTGGTGCGCGGGATGGCGGACAGGCTGCTCGCCGTGACCACCGGCTGACCAGCGTAGCTGCCTGTCCTATGCCCGGCGAAGCGTGATGTTGTTGCAGGCCTCGCAGATCTCGGCGGGGATCAGTCCGCGGCGTTGCAAGACGCCGAAGATCACGCAGCCGAGGCAGAATCCAACAAAAGACTCCAGCGCGGCGGCGACGATGAGAAGTCCCAGCAAGGCCCATGCAGCGGGCTGAAGGCCGGTGAAGAACAGAACGACGGCGGCGGTGGTCAAGGCGGCTCCGATGCCTTGGGCGAAACGCTTGGGAGGCCCTGCAACGAGCTTGGCATGCCCGATCATGGGCGCCAGGACCTTGACTGAAAGCAGGGCGAGTGGCGAGATCCGGGGGCCGAACAGCACACGGAGCCAGAAGCCAATCGCCAGGACGACCAACCCCCAACCGATCCCGCTGACCAGCGTCGCCACAGCGACCACCACAACGAGGCCTGCCGTGATCCGGGCCGCATATTCGTTGACCGGATTAGGGAAAGCGAAGACTGCCCGCCAATCAACCCCGTGCTCCAAGGAAGCCCCGGCAGGCTGGCGCACTGGCGCTTGGGGAAGGGTCGGCTTGGTCATGCACCAAGGCTAGGAGCACGGCTCATCCGGGAGGAAGCATTGTTGCGCAGTATGACCGGAACCCGTTCGGCCAGGGGCTAGACGATATGAAGTGAGGGCGTTAGGTCCCTGCCCGTCCGGTGCGGCCCATTGTCGCCGGGCGGCCGCGCAGCGCCGGCCTGGCATGGGGC
>NZ_JBHUCD010000016.1:115739-127946 GCF_042786555.1 Paenarthrobacter sp. NPDC056912 | reverse complement strand
TTCCGAACCCGGAAGCTAAGACCCACAGCGCCGATGGTACTGCACCCGGGAGGGTGTGGGAGAGTAGGACACCGCCGGACACACATTAAAAACGGCAGAGCCCCGACCACGACGGTCGGGGCTCTCCCCACTTAAAACACAAGCCAGACCCGGGCTGCCGGTAGAGTTGGTGGTCATGGAAAACCTCTTCAGCCACCCCGAATCGGATCCCGGGCCCTCACAGCCGGACAGCAATGAGCTGGAACCGCTGGTGATCACCATCGTGGTTCCCACCACCGTCTCACATGCCTTCCAGGGATTCACCGATCACCCCCACTTGTGGTGGCCCTTGGCAGAGGAAAGCGTCTTCGGTGCGGGCTCCCACGTCGAGTTCGAAGAGAACCTGATCCTGGAGACTGCCGACGATGGCCGAACGTCGGTCTGGGGAACCATTGACGATTGGCAGCCTCCGTTGTCCTTCCATGCCAGCTGGTATCCCGCCAGTACCCCGCTGTGGTCCACTGAGATCCGCGTATCTTTCCGCGCCGTGGATGGTGGCACCGAAGTGCGTCTGGTCCACGACGGCTGGGAAGGCGCTGAAGATCCTGCGGCCTCCCGTGCCTCCTACGCCGATGGTTGGCCCCGGGTGCTGGAGCGGTATGTGCGGTTCATGGGCGGAGCCGTTGCCTAGGATACGCAGGCTGCACTCCGAAGATTGGCGCCTGCTCAAGGCTGTACGCCTGGAGATGATCACTGACACGCCCATGGCGTACGTCGAAAGCCTCGAGGCGGCGCGCCGGCAAACGGACACCCAATGGCAAGGACGTGCTGCGGCGATGTCGGGGGATGCCAGTGCCACCGTGGTTGCCGACGGCGGCCAGGACGGCAGCAGGATCTGTGGACTGATGCGAGTTGTCGTCAAGCACCCGCAGGACCCGCAAAAGCCACGGCAGGCTATGCTCATCAGCGTGTATGTGGCGCCGGAGCACCGGGGCCTGGGTTTGGCGGACGAGCTCCTCAAAGAAGCCTGCCTGGCGGCGGAGAAGGAGCTCGGTGCCCGGCTCATTGAGCTCGGCGTCCACCAGGACAATGCCCGAGCCCTGGCCTTCTACACGCGCCATGGTTTCCGAACCACCGGTGGGAGCAGGCCCTATCCCCAGGACACGTCAAAGCTGGAACTCGTGATGGAGCGCCGCCTGCCGTAGGCACACTAGGAAGCGTGCCGGGCAGGACTCTCTTTAGGCACCGCCGTGCTGGAGCGCACAACGAGCCTGGTGGGGTGTTGGGTGTCGGCGGGTTCAAGGACCAAACCGTTGCTGATGGCGCCCAGGAGGGTGCGGACTGCCAGCGCCCCTTGCCCCTTGGCGTCCTGGTCAATGGTGGTCAGTCCCAGCACGTTGCCCAAGTCGTGTCCGTCGATGCCGATCACAGAGAGGTCGTCCGGGATCCGCAGCCCGAAGTCACGGGCGGCGAGGATTGTCCCGATGGCCATTTCGTCGGAGGCCGCAAACACAGCAGTGGGCCGCTCCGGTGCGCTGGCCAACAACTGCCGGGCCACCGCATAAGCTCCCTCGATGGTGAAGTCCGCGGAAACGATCCATTCGGGCCTGACGGGACAGCCGGCGTCGTTCATTGCTTTTTCAAAACCGCTGCGGCGGGTGCCGGGCAGTTTGAAGTCCTGGTCGTGGGCTTCGTCGCCGGTAATGTGCGCGATCTTGCTGTGCCCCAGGCCAAGAAGATGGTTGGTGGCTTGCTGTGCGATTCCGGAATCGTCGATCCTGATGGTTGAAGCCCCGGGCAGCGGACCTCCAATGCCCACGATGGGACGGTGCACCGCATGGAGTTGCTGGATTTCACTCTCGCCGAGTTCCAGGGAGACCGCAATCACCGCGTCCACGCGCTTACGCAGCAGGAAATCGTTGAACACACTGTGTCGTCGTTCCGGGTTTTCTCCGATGTTGTACAACGTGAGGTCATAGCCGGCCTCAAGCAGCGAGGCGGAGACGCCCTCGATCACCGCCGAATAGAACCAGCGGTTGGCCGAGGGCACCACCAAGCCCACATTGTGTGTTCGGCCCGATGCCAGGCTGGATGCGTGATAAGACAGCACGAAGCCCAGTTCGGCAGCTGCGGCACGGGCACGCTCCCGGCTGGCGGGGGAGACATTGCCCTTGCCGCTGAGCGCCCTGGAAACGGTGGCAACGGACAGCCCCGCATGCCGGGCCACGTCCTTGATGCCGGTCATGCGGCTCCTCAGTGGAAAATTAGCTGGCCCTCAGCCAGATGGTCTCCCCCGAGCCTAGTGGATCACCGGGTTGGGCCGCGGAACTGCGGAGGATCAGCTCGCCGCCAGGCAGCGGCATCGGTTCGGCGCCTACGTTCATGATCACCAAGGTGCTGCCGTTGAGGTAGGCGAGCGAGGACCCGGTGCAGAAGTCCTCCACCCAGGCGAGCGACCCCTGGCCAAGCAGGTGCGCTGCCCGCAAGGCGAGCATCTTCCGGTAGAGGTTAAGGTGCGACGCCGGATCGGCCTCTTGCTTGTCCCTCGCCAGTGCGGGCCAGGACTCAGGCTGCGGAAGCCACGGATCCACGCCATGGCCGAAGCCGGCGTGGGGCTCTGCGGAGCGCCACGGCAACGGAACCCTGCAGCCGTCGCGGCCGATCCTCGCCCCACCTGTGCGGGCGAACGTAGGATCCTGGCGGAGGCCGGCAGGAATGCTCGTGGAGTCCGGGAGACCCAGCTCCTCGCCCTGGTAGAGGTAGGCGCCGCCAGGCAGGCCGAGCATGAACATGGTGGCAGCGGCAGCCCGGCGTCGTCCCAGCTGCACATCCGGTTGGGCGTCGTCTGGACCTATGCCGTCCCCGTCGCGAGGCCCCGGGCCGTCATAGCCCAAGCGTGAGGCGTGGCGGACGACGTCGTGGTTGGACAGTACCCAAGTGCTCGGGGCACCCACGGCGTCCAGCGAGACAAGGGAATCGGTGACCACATGGCGCAATCGGTTCAGGTCCAAGCCCGCATGCAGGAATGGGAAATTGAAGGCTTGGTGCATTTCGTCGGGACGGACCCACTGTGCAAGCCGCGGGAGCGGGTCCACGTTGGCCTCGGCGCAGAGGATGCGGTCCGGGCCGTACTCTTCCAGGATGGAGCGCCAACGGCGGTAGATGTCGTGCAGCGCAGGCTGGCCGAACATGGGAGCGTCCTGCCCGGGGAATCCGTCGGAGCTGCTGCCGTCGGCACGGCCGCCCCAGTTGGGCAGGCCGGCGGCTTTGACCAGGGCGTGGGCCACATCCACCCGGAAACCGGAAATGCCACGGTCCAGCCAGAAGCGGAGGACGCGTTCGAACTCAGCGTGGACCGCAGGGTTGTCCCAGTTGAAATCCGGTTGCGAGGAGTCGAAGAGGTGCAGGAACCATTGCCCGGGCTGCCCGTTGGGCTCGGTGACGCGCGTCCAAGCCGGGCCGCCAAAGTGTGATTGCCAGTTGTTAGGAGGTTCGTTGCCGTCGTGTCCTTGGCCGTCGCGGAAGATGAACATTTCCCGTTCGACGCTGTTAGCCGGTGCTGCGAGTGCCGCTTGGAAGGCAACGTGCTGGTCGGAGCAGTGGTTGGGAACAAGATCGGCGATAACGCGCAGGTGGAGCCTGTTTGCTTCGGCGATGAGGGCATCGAAGTTGGCAAGGGTGCCGAACAACGGATCCACATCGCAGTAGTCGCTGACGTCGTAGCCTGCGTCCCGCTGGGGTGAGCGGTAGAACGGCGACAACCACACGGCGTCGACGCCCAGGTCCGCCAGCTGTGCCAGTTCGGCGGTGATGCCGGCCAGGTCCCCGACGCCGTCACCGCTGAGGTCGCGGAACGATCGCGGATAGATCTGGTAGATCACGGCGGAACGCCACCATCCGTGGGCCCCGGAGGCCTCGTGGACAGGTGTAACGGACGCGAAGGCTGCAGCGGGCTCATGGGCCTCAACTGAGAGCAATGAATCAACGGACATGGAAACAATCGTAAGGACAAGTACCGCGATTGAGAACGCTTCCACTCCAATCTGCCGTGTTATGACGTAGGCATCCCTTGCCTGAGTTCTCAAATAGCCTGAATGGCCTGTACGCTTTGGAAGCGCTTGCATTCGTGAGCTGCATCACTATTTATCGTCCTGACTAGACTATGAGCACGGAAAACACTGCGAAGACTGCCGATTTGGCGTGTCCGCGGTGCTCGTGTGAAGGGACTGCTTTGTCGGACGAAACGGCCATGGCCGGTACATCAGAAGTAAGCATCAAAAGCCGCACCGTCGGCACCACGGAGGCCGCTGGATATTCATCACGGCAGCGTGACTTCCTGGCGGACCTAGCGGCTGGACTTCGTCCCGGCCAGGTGGCGGAGGATGAGGAAACCCGCACCGTCTACTCGGCCGATCAAGGGCCATTGCCCGAGGTTCGGCACCTGCCCTTGGCGGTGGCCTGGGCGGAGTCCGTGGAGGATGTACAGCACATTGTCCGCAGCTGTGCGGCGTATGGGATTCCGATCGTGGCCCGGGGCGCCGGGACCGGCGTCTCCGGCGGTGCCCATGCCACCGAGGGCTGCATCATGGTGAGCCTGGAACACATGAATCGCATCCTTGACCTCAACCCGGACGACGAAACCGCCGTCGTCGAACCCGGCGTCATTAATGCCGAGCTGAACGCTGCGGCCGCGGCGCACGGCCTGATGTACGCGCCGGACCCGGCGAGTTACAAGATGTCCACCATCGGTGGCAACGTCGCTACCAACGCCGGGGGACTGCGGTGTGCCAAGTACGGCGTGACTCGCGATTCCGTACTGGCCTTGGACGTGGTCATGGCTGACGGCTCGTTGATGCACACCGGCCACCAGACCTTCAAAGGCGTTGCCGGCTACGACCTGACTGCGCTCCTTGTAGGCTCCGAGGGAACATTGGCCATTGTGGTGGGCGTGACGGTCCGCCTGAAGTACCTCCCGCGGGAAGTGCACACCATCGCAGCGTTCTACCCGGATTTCCGCAGTGCAGCCTCGGGCGTCCTGGCGGTGGGGAAGGCCCGCGTGCAGCCCGCCATCATGGAACTCCTGGACAACGGCACGCTGGTGCAACTGGATGAATTGAACGGCGGTGACCTGCGAAAGCGCGGCAAGTCATTGTTGCTGATCCAGACGGATGGCTTCGGGGCTGCCGCTGAAGCGGATGTTGTCCGGGAAGTGCTTTCGGCTGGCGGGGCCACGGTGACCACCGAGGCCAGCGAGGAAGCGGAGATGCTGGTGGAGTTGCGCCGAAACAGCCGTGGCGTTGAAGTGGACGATGAATTCCGGGTTGGCGAGGACATTGCCGTCCCGCGCTCCCGCCTGGTGGATTTTGTGGCCGAACTCGAAGCGATGGCCGCCCGCTTCCAGGTCCGGCTAAAGGTCGTGGCGCATGCCGGCGACGGTAACCTGCACCCCACCTTCTGGATGGACAGGGCGGATCCGGCCACTGATGCAGACGCTTTGCTGCGCCTCAATGCTGCCTTGGATGAGTCCATCCGCGTTGGCTTGGAGATGGGTGGCACCATCACGGGTGAACACGGTGTAGGGCAGTACAAGCTGCGCTGGTTGGGTCTGGAACAAGCCGAACCCGTGCGTGAGCTGCAGCGCCGGATCAAGGAGCTCTTTGACCCCGCAGGCATTCTCAACCCTGGAAAGGCCATCTAGTTCTGGTATTCCAAAAACTGAAAGGCCGCCTAGGCTGTCACATCGCTACCCGCTACTAACGCGCATTTACATTCATCGATTCTCCTCATAGTCTTACTTGGTATACCAAAATGGCTTTGAGGAGAATGACGTGGAAGAAAAGCGCCAAGCCGGACCGGGCCTCTCCGGACCGGGGTCCGGTTTCGCCGCAGGCCTGGTGCTGCTGGCCCTGGTGATGGTTTCCGTGAACCTCCGTCCCGCCATCACAACCGTTGCCGGCGTGATGAACCAAGTCCCGGGCACCTTCAACCTGGACCCCGCATTGTTGCCGCTGTTGGGCACCTTGCCAGTGTTGGCGTTCGGAGTCTCGGGACCGATCGGCCCATGGCTCGCGAAGAGGCTCGGAACAGGCCGGGCGGTTGCCGTTGCGCTCCTGGTCCTGGCCTGGGCGCTGATTCTGCGGGTCATGGTGCCGTCGCTCCTGCTGCCCGGAACCTTCCTGGCCGGCATGGCCATCATGACGGCCAGCGTGCTGGTTCCCCAGATCGTGAAAGCCAATCGCGGCACGGGTTGGTGGACTGGCCTTTGCACCATGGGCTTCGGGCTGGGCGCGGCGCTGGGCGCTGGGCTGGTCCAGCCGCTGGAGCGGGCTTTCGGCGGCAACCTCCCGTGGGCCCTGGCGGTGTGGGCCGTTCCGGCGCTGCTTGGGGCAGTCCTCATCCAACGGTCCGGAGGAAGGCCGACGGCGGCAATTCCCACTGCGGGCACGGTTACCGGAGTCTCAGGCACGGTCGCGCCACTCCGAAAACAGCGGACAGCATGGGCCGTGACAGCATTCTTCGGTCTGCAAGCCATGCTCTATTTCGCCATCACTTCCTGGCTGGCCGTGTATCTGGTGTCCCGTGGACTGTCGTCCGCCGACGCCGCTGCCTCGTTGGCCTGGTTCAGTCTGGCAGGGCTCCCGGCGAGCCTGCTGGCGCCGGTGCTGGCTGGACGCCCGGGCATCCTGCGCTTCATGGCCCCCGGACTCGGCCTCATGGTTGCATTGGCGCTGTTGGGCGTTCTCATGGCGCCGGCGGAGCTCCAGTTCATGGCCGTGGGATTGCTGGGCATCGTCCAGAGCGCCGGATTCGGTCTGGGCATGGCCTTGGTAGTGATCCGGTCCGCGGGCCCGCAATCGGCGGGGCGGCTTTCTGCCATGAGCCAGGGATTCGGATTCGCGCTGGCTTCCCTCGGTCCGCTCGGCGCCGGGTTGCTGCACACAGCGACCGGCGGCTGGGAAGTGACGTTCTGGGCGCTGGCAGCCGAAGCCGTGGTGCTGGCCGGGGCGGGCTACTTCGCCATCAGGGGACCCCTGGTGAGTGCCGGATCGGCCGAAACAGCCCCGGAGCGCACGGCGAAGCCCGCACCTATCCGGTGAGCCCTCCGTTGAATGCTGGGAGAAACGAAGAAGAGCGGGACCGACTGTCCCAGGGGCGGCCGGGGCCTGTCGGCACGCAATTCCCCGGCGTATCCTCGCGGTATGACCAACTCAAGCGGGACGAATCCAGCAGGCACTCCGGCCACGGAAATCCTGGCGACCAACGAATGCTGGGAGCTCCTCCGCAGTGTCTCTGTGGGCCGGCTTGCCGTCTGGGTGGACAACCACCCGGATATCTTCCCCGTGAACTACAAAGTGGACCACGGGACCATGGTTTTCCGCACTGGCGAGGGAACCAAGCTTCACGCAGCACTCGGTGACGCGCCCGTGGCAATGGAGGCCGACGGGGTCAACGCCGAGACCGGGGTGGCGTGGAGTGTTGTGATCAAGGGACAAGCAACGGCCGTGACGCTTACGCAAGATGTCCTGGATACCATCGGGCTCCTGCTGTTTCCTTGGGAAGCAGGGCAAAAGGACCAGTTCATCAGGGTGGTCCCGTCCGACGTGTCCGGCCGGCGTTTCACAGTAACGTCTCCTGTGACGTGGTGGACACCCCTGGACCAGGCACCCACGGCAAGCAGCGAGTAAGGCAAAGGCCGGTTCCCCCGCTGCGAAGCGGCGGAACCGGCCTTGGTTTTCAGTGCCTAGACCAGTTCCAGCTGGTCGGCAACTACCTTGCCTTCATGGATGACCGTGCGGTCCTTGCCACGGTCCATGACGGCTGATGCCACTGTCTCGCCGTCCACCAGCAGCAGTTCGGCAGGATCTCCGACGTCGACGCCGGGCCGGTGGGACGTGTCCTTCAGGCGGGTGGCGTTGGGGTCAAGGATGCTCGCCCCACCGATAGTGGCGATGGCCAGGGAGTGCTCGATCAGCTCGTCCTTGCGGAAACCATGGGTGAAGGCGAGCTGCCACGTGCGGTCCAGCATGTCCGTGTTGCCGTAAGGGGACCAGTAATCGCGTTGGCCGTCCTCGCCCAGGCCAAGCCGGACACCGGCTTCGGTGAGCAGCGGGATGGGCAACTGGCCCGCAGCAGAAGGAGCAACGGAAGCCAAAGAAACGTCGAGCTCCGCGAAGGCATCAATCAGCCTGCGCGTAGTGGCCTCGTTGACGCTGCCCAGCTGATAGGCGTGGGACATGGTCACCTTGCCCTGCATGCCCAGCGCCCGCGTGCGCTCAAGCACCAGATCCGTGCTGAACACACCAAGTTCGCCCGGCTCGTGGAGGTGGATGTCGATGGGAACCTGGTACTTCTCAGCCAGACCGAAGACGATATCCAGGTGCTTGGCCGGATCCCTGTCCAAGGTGCACGGGTCGATGCCGCCCATCACGTTGGCACCGGCCTTCAAGGCCTCCTCCATGAGGTCCACCGTGCCTTCCTCCAGCAGCAAACCGGCCTGCGGGAAAGCGATGATGTCCACGGAAGCCTGGCCGGCAAACTTTTCCTTGGCGGCAGCAACGGCGTCGAAACGCTCCAGCCGGCAGTCCACGTCCACCTGGGCGTAGGAACGCACGCGTGTGGTTCCGCGGGCGATCATCCGTCCCAAGGTGTCATTGACGCGCTCCTGCAGCGGGACCTCGGCATTGCGCCAGTTCAGGCGGTCGTTCATCATCATGGTCCAGACGCCGGGACCGCCGGTGTGCTCCCGGAAAGGCAAACCGATCCGGGTGGAATCCAAGTGGACGTGGACATCCGAGAAGGACGGCAGCAGCAGGCGCCCGCGACCCTCCACGACAGTGACGTCGCCGGGAACCGGACGCGCCGGGTCATGAGGCTCGACGCCGGTGATCTTGCCGCCTGTCGGGCCAGCAACAATAAAGACGTCGCTGAGCGCTTGCCCCCACGGACGGACGGCGCGGATCAGGGTATTCAATGTTTGCTCCTTTGATAATGGGACTATTGCACACCCGCCAGGGCCGCGGCGGCCACCCCCGTGTGGTGGCAGGCCGGAGCGGCGAAGCTGGCGGGTGTTGGAATCTCGTTCATGCAGCGCTGCTGCTGCTCCTCGGGAAGCGTGCCGATCAGCGGGCAGCGGGTCCGGAAGACACAGCCGCTGGGCGGATTGGCCGGTGAGGGCAGATCACCGCGGAGCCGGATCTTCACCTGTTCCCGGGCGGCCCGTGGATCCGGCAGGGGCACCGCCGAGAGCAAGGCCTTGGTATAGGGATGCAGCGGGTTCTGGAAGAGCTCGTCGCGAGTGCCCTGCTCCACGATCTTCCCCAGGTACATGACCGCGACCTGATCGGAAATGTGCCGGACCACGGAGAGGTCGTGGGCGATGAAGATGTAGGAAACTCCCGTGTCCCGCTGGATCTCCTGCAAGAGGTTCACCACCTGTGCCTGCACGGAGACATCAAGAGCGGAAACGGGCTCGTCGCACACGATCACTGACGGATTGAGCGAAATGGCCCGGGCGATACCCACACGCTGCCGCTGCCCGCCGGAGAACTCATGCGGGAAGCGGTTGTAGTGCTCCGGCTTCAGGCCCACCTGGTCCAGGAGTTCCTTGACCCGGTTCTTGAGGCCCCCGGGCGGATTGATCTTCTGCGCCACCATGGGAGCGGCGATTGCAGTGCCCACGGTCTGGCGAGGGTTCAGCGACGCGAACGGATCCTGGAAGATCATCTGGACCTTGCGCCGGAAGTCGTACAGGTCCCGGCCACGCAGCTGGCTGATGTCCACGCCGTCCACCACGATCCGCCCGCCCGTGGGGTCCATGAGCCGGGCCACCATGCGGCCCGTGGTGGATTTTCCGCAGCCGGACTCGCCGACCAGCCCCAAAGTCTGGCCGCGCGCCACACTGAACGACACGCCGTCGACCGCTTTGACCGAACGCTTCGCGGCGCCCGGCAGCAGCCCGCCCTTCATGGGGAAGTGCTTCTGGAGGTTCTCCACCTGGAGAATCGGTTGATGTTCCAGGGCGGGTCCTAACGCGAATTCCGGATAGTGATCAGCTGGGGGCCGCTCAAGTGGCAGCGCTTGCCGTGCCCGTCTTCGACCCTGAGTTCGGGCCGCTGGCTGGCGCAGACGCCGTCGCCGGCAAGTTCGGCATATTGGCACCGCGCGCTGAAGATGCAGCCCTTGGGCAGGTCGAGGAGCGACGGCGGCTGGCCGGGTATGGGGTTCAGCCGGCTGGCGGCGCTGTTCAGCGTTGGCATCGAGTTGAGCAGGCCCAGCGTGTAGGGGTGCTGGGTGTCGTAGAAGATCTCGTCCACGGGACCCGACTCGACGCACTGGCCGCCGTACATGACCAGCACGTTGTCGCAGACCTCCGCCACCACGCCCAGATCGTGCGTGATGAGGATCAGCGCGGAGTTGGTTTCCTCCTGGAGCTCGGACATGAGGTCCAGGATCTGCGCTTGAACCGTCACGTCCAATGCGGTGGTCGGTTCGTCCGCGATAAGGAGTTCGGGTTCGCAGATCAACGCCATGGCGATCATGGCACGCTGGCGCATGCCACCGGAGAAGTGGTGCGGGTACTCATCGAACCGCTGCTCCGGGCTGGGGATGCCAACCCTTCCAAGCATGTCGACGGCGGCCGCCCGGGCCTGCTTCTTGCTCGCCTTGTTGTGGACGAGGTACGCCTCGGCGATCTGGTGGCCCACAGTGTAGAAGGGGTGCAGCGCGGACAAAGGATCCTGGAAGATCATGCCGATGTTGCGGCCGCGCAGCTGGCGCATGGCGGACTCGGGCAAGGTGACAAGGTCCTTGCCTTGGAACATCGCCTGGCCGGTGACCTGGGCGGACGTGCCCTTGAGCAAACCCATGAGCGCCTGGCTGGTGACGGACTTGCCGGAACCGGATTCGCCCACGATGCCAAGGGTCTGGCCACGTTCCAAGGCGAAGTCCATGCCGTTCACTGCGGAGACAACGCCGTCGTCCGTAGGGAATTTCACGGAAAGGTTGCTGACCTCCAGGAACGGCGCCGTGGCTGTGGCGCTCGCCGTGGAACGGGCAGGAGATGAGGTGAGTGGCGTGCGGGTCATTGGAGCCTCACTCGGGGATCGATGGCGGCATAAGCAAGGTCCACCACGACGTTCGCCACGATGACGAAGAAGGCGGCGAGCATGGTGATGGCCATGGTGACAGGCAGGTCGCCGGAAATGGCGGCGTGCACGGCGGTAAAGCCCAGGCCAGGGACGGAGAAGATCTGTTCTGTGAGCACTGCGCCGCCCAGGAGCAGGCCAATGTCCATGCCGAGCATGGTGACCACGGGCGTGATGCCGGCCCGGACGCCATGCTTGAACGTGACGGTCCGGGGCGCGAGGCCCTTGGCCCGGGCAGTCCGGATGAAGTCCTCACCGAAGGTCTCGATCATGTTGGTCCGGGTTACACGGATGTAGGAGGCGCTGAAGAGGACGGCCAACGCGATCCAGGGCAACAGGTAGTTGGCTACCCAGGCTCCGGGTCCCTGCGGACCGAACGGGCTGTTGATCTCATTGGTGGTGAAGGGCAGCAGCTGGAGTTGGTTGACGAACAGCAGCAGCAGGAAGAGGCCGGTCACCGGAATGGGAAGGGAAACACCCACGGAAGCTGCGCCCACGATGAACTTGTCCACGGGCCTGCCCTTGCGCAGGGCGGCCAACAGGCCGAGGCCGACGCCGGATATGGTCCACAGCACCAGGGCGCCGATGGCCATGGAGAAGGTATAGGGGAGCGAACGGCCGATGATGTCCGCGACGTTCTCGTTGGTTTGGAAAGACTTGCCGAGGCAAGGCCATTCGCAGAGGGTCTCTGCTCCCGGGGCCCCGATCATCCGCGAAGAGAACAGTCCCCGGATGTAGTCGAAGTATTGAATGAAGAAGGGCTGGTCCATGCCCAGGGCGACGCGGGCCTCGGCAACACGTTCGGGCGTGCATTCCTGGCCGCAGGCAGCAGCGGCAGGGTCGGACGGGCCCAGCTGGAAGAGCGTGAAGGTAATGAAACTGACCGCGGCCAGGAGCAGGACCAACGACCCGGTCCGGCGAAGAATGAAAGTGATCATTGTGGTGGTTGCGGGCCGCCCCGGGTAAGGGCGGGCCCCGAGAGCATCAAGTACAATGCCCAATTAATTATGAAAACAATGTTTTTGTACTACCCCGCCGAAGGGTGATGATATACCCAGCATTAATTACCCAACACGGCGCTGGG
>NZ_JBHUCD010000016.1:0-115729 GCF_042786555.1 Paenarthrobacter sp. NPDC056912 | reverse complement strand
TCCTGTCTTTTCTGTGTTTTTTTTTTTTCAACCCCCCGGGCCCATCCCCCCCCACACCCCCCGGGGCCGTATTATAATTTTTTTTTTTGTTGGGGGGGGGGGGGCCCCCCGGGGGCCGGGGGCCCCCCGCTTCTCCTTCTGGACTATGCCCAAATAGTTTTCGAAGCCTGGTTAGTGCTCGACGCCGACGATCGAGAGGTCGATGCCGCCGAAGAAGTAACCCACCTGGGCGTTGCGGACGTTCGAACCCACCACGCTGTTGGTGTGGCTCCGGATGAGCGGGACGATCGGGTAGGTCTTCAATGCTGAGCCGAAGGCCTCGGACCACTTCTTGCCCAATTCCTCGGACGTTCCGTCGGCGCTGCGCAGTTCGAACATGGCCTTGGAGACCTGGGGATCGTAGTAACGCGACGTGTTGGAGAAGCCGTAGCTGGTGCCGTCATTGTTCGGTCCGAGCAGGGGATCGGCGGACGTACGGACAGACGCGGGGTCGGCACCGCCGCACCAGCCGGAGCGGCCCAGGTCAGGAAGCTGCTCGCTGGCCATGATCGAGTAGTAGTTCGGTGCAGGAATCGGAACCAGCTCAACGTCGATGCCCAGGGCCTTCAGGTTCTGCTGCACCACGGTGCCGGTGTTCTTGAAGGCGTCACGGTTGTTGGCGTAACCGTACGTGAGGGTCTTGGGGTAGTCCTTGCCTTCCAGGAGCTTCTTGGCTTCTTCCAGCTTGGGCTTGCCAGCGGGGTCCAGTTCCAGCTCGGTCTCCACATAGCCGCGCATCTTGGCGTTCAGGGGACTCTGTGTGATTTCGCCGAAGCGGCGTCCGCCGTACTGCACCAGGATGGACTGGCGGTCCAAGGCCAGGGCGATTGCCTTGCGGACGTCCGGGTCCTTGATCTTCTGCGTGTTCAGGCTCAGGACGTCATTGCAGCCGAGCAGGCCCGAAGCCACGCGGTCCTTGACCTTGGCATCTGCCAACTTGGCGGAATCCGAGGTCTGCAGTGCACCGTTGGAGTCGAGAGTGATGGCGTTCGGATCCGAGTCGGCGAGCAACTGCTGGCTGATGGTGGCCTGGGACGTGGACAACGAGAAGCTGAACGTGTCCGGCAGTGCCGAGCGGTTGGTGTCCGTGGCGGGATCCCAGTGCGGGTTCCGGACGAGCTTCAGGGACTTGCCGCGGTTGTACGACTCCACCATGTAGGGACCGGAGGAAACCGGGTGGTTGGTGTAGTCCAGCTTGGTGTCCTTGGCTTTCGGGACAGGAGCGGTGTTGGACCGTGAGGCCAGTGCCGGGAATTCAGCGAAAGGCTTCTTCAGGTGGAAAACAACGGTGCGCTCATCGGGCGTTTCCACTGCCTGAAGCACAGCGGCCGGGTCCTTGTACGGCCCCTTGTACCCGCCGGCGTCGAGCGCTGCATTCAATTCCTGCGGTGCCTGGGTGAACACATCCTGGGCGAAGGTACGCTCCACGCCGTACTTAATGTCTGCTGAGGTGATGGGCGTGCCGTCCTCAAACTTCACGCCTTCCTTGAGGGTGAACGTCCAGCTAAGTCCGTCATCGGAAACCTTGCCGGTGTCCGTGGCGAGGTCCGGGACCACTGTTGGCGGCTGGCCGGCGGTCTCCTTGGCCATGGTCAGCGTGCGGTAGTACAACTGACCGACGTTGGCCGTCTGGACGTAGTTGCTGTTTCCCGGGTCCAGGGTCTGGAAGTCCGAAGACATCAGGACGTTGACGTTGCCGCCCTTGGCGGTGAAACCGGACTTGACCACGTTGGGCGCAAGCTCCGTGACCGACTCTGCGGGCTTGGAATTGCCGGGCTGGTTCTGGCCGGCAGCACAGCCAGTGGCGGCCATGGCGATCAGCACGGAAAGCGCCAGTGCTCTCGTGGGGGTTTTCATGATGCTCCTCATAGGGGTTGGGTGAACGGAGATGAATGGGGGTTAGTGGCGCGAAGCCTTGGGGTCCAGTGCATCCCGGACGGCGTCGCCCAGGAGGTTGAAGGCCAGCACGGTGACGATCAGCATGATGCCGGGGACGGCCAGGAACCATGGGTCGCTGAGGTACCAGTTGCCGGATTGCGCAGCGTTGAGCATCTGGCCCCACGACGGTGTGGGGTCCTTGACGCCGACGCCCAGGAAGGACAGGGCTGCTTCAGCGGAGATATTCGTGGGGATCAGCATGGTGGCGTACACCAGGACGACTCCCATGACGTTGGGGATGATCTGCCGGAACAGGACGCTGAGGTGCGAGGCGCCAAAGGACCGGGCTGCTTCAACGAATTCGCGCTCGCGGAGGCTCAGTACCTGCCCCCGGACGATGCGGGCGAGGTACGCCCAGCCGAAGAAGCCCAGGATGATCACCAAGGACGCCATAGGCAGGAAGCTGCCTTCGCCCAGGGGAGTATCGCGGAGCCGGGATTGCAGGATGGGCGTCAGCGAGAGCACCAGCAGGAGGTGCGGGAACGCCAGGAACAGGTCCATGATCCTGCTGATGATGGCGTCGGTCTTGCCGCCGAAGTAGCCGGCCGCGGCGCCAAGCACCGTTCCCAGGACCACGGACACCGCCGTGGAAAGCAGGGCGATGGTCAGGGAGACCTGTCCGCCGTACGCAAGCCTGGCGAAGAGGTCGCGGCCAAGGCCGGGCTCGACGCCCAGCCAGTGCTGGGCGGACGGGTACATGTAGCCGGGGAGGGGAAGGCCGGGAGTCTGGAAGTCGTCCAGGACCTCGGGGCTGGTGTTGGAGGTGAAGGGATCGTTGCCGGACATCGCGCTGAGCACGGGGGCCAGGATGGCGAACAGCATGATCGCCACCACGACGCACAGGCTAAGGAGCGCGATCTTGCTGCGCTTGATCCTCAGCCACGCTGTGGCGAGCAAGGAACGCGCCTCCGCGGGGGCGGCGGCCTTGCTTTCCGGCGTCGTGGCCGAATCAGGCGGCGGACTGCCGGTGTTCGGTTCGACGGACTGTAACTGGGTCAACGGTTCTGCTCGTTTCATGATCCAGGGAGCTGGCTCCGTGAGTTCTTGTATACCAAAATAGACTAGAGCACGATTCATGCGATGTAAATCACAAATAATGTACTGTTTGGAATACCAGAGAGTAATTCGCAATGCCTTCGCCAGACAAGAAACAGGAGTTGCCGTGCCCACCAAGGTCACCGCCCGCTATGTACTGGGCTTTCACGACGGACGCCACGTGCTCATGGAGGACGCCTGCGTGGTCTACAGCGGCCACACCATCGAGTTCGTGGGCCACCACTTCACCGGCCCGGTGGACGAGGAGCGGCACTTGGGGGATGCCCTGCTGATGCCGGGCTTGATCGACCTCGACGCCCTGACGGACGTCGACCACCTCGTCCTGGACAGCTGGGCCGGTCCCGAGCAGGCCAAGGGCCACCAGTGGTCCGAGGATTACTTCCACAACAGCCGCGCGGACGTCTTCACCGCCGAGGAACGCCAGCAGATCCGCGAATACGCGCTGATACAACTGGTCCTCCACGGCATCACCACCTACATGCCCATCGCCTCCGAGGTGCACTCCGAATGGGCCGAACCTTTCGAGGAACTAGTGGGCATGGCGGAGACCAGCCGGCGGCTGGGCCTGCGCGGCTACCTCGGCCCGGCCTACCGGTCGGGCGTGAATGTGGTCCTTGAGAGCGGCGAACGGTCTGTGATGTTCGACGACGACCGCGGAGTACAGGGTCTCGCCGATGCCGTGCGCTTCATTGACCACGCAACGGAACTGAACGATCCCCTGGTCAACGGCGTCTTGCTCCCATGCCGCATCGAGACGCTGGACCTGGAACTGCTCAAGGCGACGGCCGCAGCCTCCACCGAGCGGGATGTGCTGGTGCGCCTGCACTCGCTGCAGGGCCTCGTCGAACGCGAGCTCATCCTGGACTGGCATGGCGTCACACCCCTGGAACTCCTGGACCAAGCGGGTTTGCTCAACGAGCGCCTCCTGATCCCGCACGCCACCTATACGGACAGGAACCCCGCAGTGCACGGCGAGGACCGGGGTGACCTGGCGCGGATCGCGGACAGCGGGGCCAGCATCATCCACTGCCCCCTGACGTCCATGCGGTACGGCAGCACCCTCGACTCCTTCAACGCGTACAAGGAAGCGGGCATCAACATCTCCTTGGGCACGGACTCTTTCCCGCCGGATTTGATCCGCGGCATTGATGCCGGAGTGCAGCTGGCCAAGATCCTGGCCGGCAGCAACGACGCCGGAGATGTCGCCGGTTACTTCGACGCCGCAACCTTGGGTGGAGCCCACGCCCTGCGGCGCCCGGACTTGGGCCGCCTTGAGCCCGGCGCGCAGGCTGACCTTGTGGCCTTCTCTTTGGGGGACATCCGCGACGGCGTCCACGACGACCCGCTCAGAACCCTCCTCCTCAACGGCACGGCCCGGCAGGCGGTGCTCTCCGTGGTGGCGGGACGGACCATCATGGCCGACGGATCGATCGACGGTGTTGACCTGGACTATTGGCGTTCCAAAGGCCAGGAACTGTTCGAGAAGATGCGCGGCGCGTACACAATCCGGGACGCCCGGAAGCGCCCGGCCGATGAGCTGTTTCCTCCCGTGTATGCTCGGTTGGAACGCTGACCGGCGCCGTCCGGCGAATGGGTCGGACACTGGCATGAAGGGAAGTTTGACAGTGGCTGAGGCGACGCCGGAAACGGGGAATGGCCGTGATGAAGAGGCCCGCGCGGAGAACGTCTACCAACTGGTGTTGGAGGGCATCGTCACGGGCACCTATGCCCAGGGCATGCGGTTGCGCGAACGGGAACTCTCGGAGCTGTACAACGTGTCCCGCATCCCGGTCCGGGAGGCCATACAACGGCTTGAACAGGACGGTTTCGTAGCAACCTTCCCGCGCCGCGGCGCGGTGGTCCGGCAACTGACCCTCACGGATGTCAATGAGCTGTTCGACCTCCGGCTCTGCCTGGAAACGTTCGCTGCCCGGATGGCGGCCACCCGCGTGGCCGAAGGCAGCGACGGCGGCCGGCTGGAGGAGCTGATGGACGCGTCCAAGGTTGCCATCGACGAGGACCGTACCGACGACGTCGCCCTGATCAGTGCCGAGCTGCACGCCGAAATCGTGCGCCTCTCCGGCAACAGGCTGCTGATCGAATCCGTGAAGCCGCTTTTTGGCCGGATGCGATGGATCTTCGGACTGGCGCACAACCGCAGCAACGAACTCCAACGCGAAGAGCACACGGAGCTATGCAACGCGATCCTCAAGGGCCGTCCGGACCTGGCGTACTCGTTGGCTTACTCGCACATCGAGCTGGGCCGCGAACCAGTCCTGGCGGGCCTCGCGGAAACCCTGGAACCCTAGCCCAAAGTACTCGAAAGAAGCCCGACGCCGGCACTCACGTGAGTGCCGGCGTCGGGTTCTCTGCAGTGGGTGTTAGTCGTCGGCGTCCGGGTACTCGTCTTCGTCGTCGTACCGGCCGGATTCCTCCACCTCGACCTCAAGGATCTTGAGCATCTCGGTGTCCGGGTTCAACATGATGGCTGCCTCGTCCCGGCGGTGCTGCAGGACTGAATCCAGGTAGGACTGCACGGTTTCCGCCAACGGGACGTAACGGTCCTGCTTCTGGCTCATGTACCAGCGGTGTTCCAAGACCTCGTGCACCACTTCCGCCGGCTCCAGTTTCCCGGCCAAGTGCCTCGGAATGGAGCGGACGATCGGTTCGAAGATCTGGCTGACCCACGCGTGCGCACTGATTTCCTCGTCCAAGTCCGGATTGTTGTCCGCCCGGAACTGGTCCATGTCATTGAGGAGGCGTCGAGCCTGGTTCTCCTGAGCGTCCAGGCCGGTCAGGCGAAGCAAGCGGCGCTGGTGATGTCCGGCGTCGACCACCTTTGGCTGGAGCTGGATGGTGGAGCCATCCGCCGTGGTCTTGATGGCGTATTCCTCCACGTCGAAGCCGAGCTCGTTGAGCCGCCGGATGCGGGCGCCCACACGCCAGCGTTCGCCCAGCTCAAAGGATTCCTTCTCCGTGAGTTCGGTCCAAAGCCGGCGGTAGCTGTCCATGATCAGCTCACTGGTGGCCACCGGATCAACCTTCTCCTCAATGAGACCGCCATCCAGCAGGTCCATCAGTTCGCCTGCAATGTTCACGCGGGCAATCTCGAGATCGTATTCGCGCTGGCCCATGGACAGGTCCGGGTAGAGCTCACCCGTTTCAGCGTCCACCAAGTAGGCGGCGAAAGCACCGGCATCGCGACGGAACAACGTGTTGGAGAGGGAGACATCGCCCCAGTAGAAACCAATGAGGTGCAAGCGGACCAACAGCAGTGCCTGCGCGTCAATGAGTCGGGTCAGGGTGTCCTTGCGCAGCATCTGCGAGAACAGCGCACGGTACGGCATGGAGAACTTCAGGTGCCGGGTGACCAGCACGGGGTTGAGCGGTTTGCCGTCCGCAGTGGTCCGGCCGGTAATGACCGCCACCGGTTCCACACACGGAACGTCCAGCCGTGCCAGCTTCCGCAGCATGTGGTATTCGTGGCGGGCAACATGCTCGGACGTTTCCTTGATGGCAATGACCGAACCGCCAAGGTGGGCGAAGCGCACAATGTGCCGGGAAATACCGCGGGGGAGCGCGGCCAGGTTCTCTGCGGGCCAGTCCTCCAAAGCGATGTGCCAGGGCAGGTCCAGCAACTCCGGATCCGCCGCGGCCGCAGTGATGTTCAGGGAACCAATGACACTCGCGGGAGGAGCCGTGTCCTGCGCGCTGGCCGCTTCGGTCCTGGGGAGCTTGCCGATCTGCCCGTAATCGGTGGGTTCGTCGTGCCACTGGGCTTCGTTTTGCTCGCTCATGCCTCAATTGTTCCGTACCCGGGCTTATTGCCTGTCATCGTTTCCTGGAACGGCCATTCAGGTTTCGCGGACCACTCGACGTCGGGCGCTTCCTGGAACGCCACACCTTGCTTGGCGAGCCGCTCACCGAAGGCCCCGAGCCGACGTCGGAAGTCACCGGTGTTCCTGGCCTCCTGGGCGGACCAGGCGACTTCTGCCAAGGAGACAGCCCTCGGGTACAGGAGCCAATAGGCCTGCTGGTTGTTGCGTACAGTTTCGGTCCACAGCGGGCCTTCGACGCCGAGGATCTGGTGATCCTGCAAGCCACCTTGGGCAGGGTCCCAGTTGTAGTACTCGGACCAGGTGAACGGCCCGCCTTCCACCCATTCGAGCCCGACGGGGCTGGATTTGTCGTATTTCTGGTCCAGGTAGGTGTTGGCTGCGGGGGACATGATCACGCTGGAGGCCCCGCTGTCAGCCCGGCGAACCACGGGCGCCAGGTCTCCGTGCCAGTACTGCACCACGGCACCGTCCGGAAGCCCGGCGTCGGCGTATTCGTTCCAGCCCACTACCGTCTTGCCTGTCTCCGTGCCGATCCGCGCGAACTCCTGGACCATGGCGATGTAGTTATCGTGTCCCGTGACATGGGCTTCGTCACCACCGATGTGCAGGAACGGGCCCGCCGTGATTTCCGCGAGCTGGCCCAGGACTTCCCGCACGAACTCGTACGTGGCGGGGAGGGCGGCATCCAGGGTTGACCAGCCAACCTCGGAGGTGGAGCTCATGGGCTTGGCAAGGCCGTCCGGGTTGAGCTGGGGGATCGCAGCGAGGGCGGCGTTGACGTGGCCTGGAAGATCGACCTCCGGGACCACCAACACGTTCTTTGTGGCGGCGTAGGCCTGGATCTCCTTGAAATCCTGTTGCGTGTAGAAGCCGGAGTTGCCGCGCACAGGCACCGCAGTGGGCACTTCCACCGCTCCGTGCCCGCCAACGGCCGTGAGCTTGGCGTAGTCAAGACCGGACGGGTTTTCCTTCGGGGCATGGATTTCGATACGCCAGGCCTGGTCGTCCGTGAGGTGAAGGTGCAGGGCGTTGAGCTTGAACTGCGTCATCACGTCAATCTGCTTCTTCACCTCCTCCACGGTGAAGAAGTTGCGGGCAACGTCCAGCATGAGGCCCCGGTACGCGAAACGCGGAGCGTCCAGGATTTCGACGGCGGGAATCACCCAGCTGCCGTCGCCTTCCTTGGGGTTGGTGTCCTCGATGGAGGAAGGGAGCAGTTGCCTCAGCGTCTGGACTGCGTTGAAGAGTCCTGCGTTGCTGCCGGCCGTGAGCTGGATCCCGCCTTCGGTGACCGTCAGTGCGTAGGCCTCCGGGCCGCCGTCGAACGTTTCCACCAACTGAAGGGCGATATCCCCGGTACGGGTGTCGGCAACGATCGGCACATCGAAACCGGTGCCGCGGCGCAGCAGCGAGGCGAGCTGCTCAGCTACCGGCACGGTTGAGTCATTTCCTGCGATCCGTGCTGCAGCTGCAAGCGTGAAGGCGGGGCTGTCCAGGAGCTCGACATGGGAGGGGCGGGGGATCAGGTTATCTGTCGTGTTCATGCCGTTCTTCCGGGAGAAAGGTTAACGCGAGAGCGGCCCGACCGGGAGGGGTCGGGCCGCTATCACAATGCGGAACTTACAGACGCGGTAGCGCCGGGATGGGCCCACGCCGGCAGGGTTCCCTGGCCGAGCGAAGCGAGGCTAGGGTGCCGGTGGGGACTAGTCGCCGAGGCGGAGGCCCGTCTTGGTGTCGAACAGGTGCACGTGGCCGGACTGCGGGCGAACGAAGATGGACTCACCCTTCATCGGGGGGCGACGACCATCGACGCGTGCAACGATGTCGTGGCTCTTGCCGTCGAGGATGGTGTGGCCGTAAACGTAGGCGTCGGCGCCGAGTTCTTCGACGACGTCAACCTCAACCTGCAGGCCTTCGCCGTTACCGACGGTCTCCAGGTCTTCCGGACGTGAACCAACCGTGACGGTCTGGCCGTGTGCTTCTTCGAGGACATCGCGCGGCACGGGGTAAACGGTTCCGCCGAACTGGACGCCGCCGTCAACCACCGGCAGTTCCAGCAGGTTCATGGCAGGGGAGCCGATGAAGCCTGCAACGAAGACGTTCTTGGGCTTGTCGTAGAGGTTGCGCGGGGTGTCAACCTGCTGCAGCAAGCCGTCCTTCAGGACTGCGACGCGATCGCCCATGGTCATGGCCTCGACCTGGTCGTGCGTCACGTAAACCGTGGTGACACCGAGGCGGCGGGTCAGGGATGCGATCTGCGTACGTGTCTGAACGCGGAGCTTGGCGTCAAGGTTGGAAAGCGGCTCATCCATGAGGAAGACCTGCGGGTTACGGACGATTGCACGGCCCATGGCAACACGCTGGCGCTGACCACCGGAGAGTGCCTTCGGCTTGCGGTCCAGGTAAGCCTCAAGGTCAAGGAGCTTGGCGGCTTCGCGAACACGCTCGGCGCGCTCTTCCTTGGAAACGCCGGCGATCTTCAGGGCGAAGCCCATGTTGTCCGCAACAGTCATGTGCGGGTACAGGGCGTAGTTCTGGAAGACCATTGCGATGTCGCGGTCCTTCGGCGGAACATCCGTGACGTCGCGGTCACCGATCAGGATACGGCCGGCGTTCACGTCCTCAAGACCTGCGAGCATGCGCAGCGAGGTGGACTTACCGCAACCGGAGGGTCCAACGAGGACCAGGAATTCGCCATCGGCGATGTCGATGTTGAGCTTATCGACGGCGGGCTTATCTGTGCCCGGGTACAGACGCGTAGCGTTATCAAAAGTAACTGTAGCCACAGTTATCAATCCCTTCACCGGCAGGTACGTGCCGGACGATCCGTTGTGAATGGTTCATTTTGTTCAGTTGAACTCCCCGGCCAATGGCCGGGGAGGATCGTGTGACGTCGCACGGTACTGTGCGTCACATCACATCCAAGAGTATGTCAGACTTTTGGACGAACTACCTAAATGTTACGAACGTCACATGTTGCGCTCATCACCTACGGGGTCGAGGTGGTTGCCCGGCGGCGTTCCCGCAGCAGGGCTTCCAGCAGCTCCGCGACGTGTACGGGTGCCTCCACGCGGTACTGCGCCTGCGTGAAGTCGAGCCCCACTTTGACGCCAACGTCACCGCGCATGAGCCTGCCCAGTGCGTCCTCATCCGTCACGTCGTCGCCTGCAAACAAGATGGCAGTGGCGCCGGTCGCCTGGCGGAGGAACTCCACGGCCTCACCCTTGGAGGCGTGGACCACGGATGTCTCCAGCACCCTCTTGCCCGTTTTCAGGTAGACGCCGGGGTACTCGCGCAGAACCCGCGTTGCGGCTTCGACGGCGTCCTCCGCAACATCGTCGTTCGCGAGCCTCGTGTGGAGCACGACGCCGGCGGGCTTGTGTTCGAGCAACGTCCCCGGAGCGACACTCACGATTTCCGCCAGGACCTCGCGGACGGAGTCCAGCTTGGCGCGTTGCTCCTGATCCAGCTCCAGGCCCAGGGATCCTTCCCCAAGCCACACTTCGGCTCCGTGGCTGCCGATCAGCAGTGTGCTCCCGGGAGGGGAGGCGACCAGCCGCAAACTGTCCAGCGCCCGGCCCGAGATGAGTGCCGTCGTCGTACGTGGAAGATCGGCCAGTGCCTCCAAAGCCGCTGCCGAGCGGGGAAGGGGACGCGCATCCTCAGCGCGGTCCACGATAGGGGAGAGGGTGCCGTCAAAGTCCAGAGCCACCAGGAGCTGGTCCGTAGCGGCGATGTCCCGGACAGCCTCCAACAGTTCGGGGGACAGGGATAAATGCTCAGCTGTCATCGCGCACCACTTTTTCCTCCAGCGCGGCCAGGAACTCCGCAGACCAGTGATCGACGTCGTGGTCCAGGATCTGTTTCCGCATCAGCTTCATTCGGCGGCGTGCCTCCTTGGCCGGCATGTTGATGGCGCCCAGGATGGCGGACTTGAGTCCGTCGATATCGTGTGGATTGATCAGGAGCGCCTGCTTAAGCTGATCGGCGGCGCCGGCAAACTCACTGAGCACCAACGCGCCGTCATCCTGCGAACGGGCCGTGACGTATTCCTTGGCAACCAGGTTCATGCCGTCGCGCAGCGCCGTTACCAGCATGACGTCGGCTGCCAGGTACAAGGCCACCATCTCTTCCACGGGATAGCTGTGGTGGAGGTAGCGGACAGCAGTGTTCTGGATGGTGTCATAGGTGCCGTTGATATGGCCCACGGTGCCTTCGATTTCCTCGCGCAAGAGCCTATACTGCTCCACGCGTTCGCGGCTGGGGCTCGCCACCTGGATGAGCGTGGCGTCCTCCACCTTGATGCTGCCCTCGCGGAGGAGTTCCTCGAAAGCCTTGAGGCGGTGGCCGATTCCCTTGGTGTAGTCCAAGCGGTCCACGCCCAGGAGGATGGTGGTGGGGTTGCCCAGGTCCCTGCGGATCTGCTGGGCGCGCTCAATGATTTCCGGTGTGGCGGCGAGCTCACGGATCTGGTCGACGTCAATGGAGATCGGGAAGGCCTGCGCCCGGGCAATGTGCGTGACTTCGCCGTCCGGTCCCTTCACATGGACCTGCTGCTGCTTGACGCTGGCACCCAGGAAGCGGCGTGCCGAACGCATGAAGTTGCCGGCATCGCTGGGTCGCTGGAAGCCCAGGAGGTCCGCTCCCAGAAGGCCGTCGATGATCTCCCGGCGCCACGGCAATTGCGCGAAGATCTCCGGAGGAGGGAACGGGATGTGGTTGAAGAAGCCGATCTTCAGGTCCTGGCGGGCCTGGCGGAGCATGCGGGGGACCAGCTGGAGCTGGTAGTCCTGCACCCACACCGTGGCACCTTCTGCGGCATGGCGGATGACGGCGTCGGCGAACTTCTTGTTGACCTGCCGGTACGAGTCCCACCACGTACGGTGGAACTCCGGCGGAGCGATGACATCGTGGTACAGCGGCCAGATGGTCGAGTTGGAAAATCCTTCGTAATACATTTCCACTTCGTGGCTGCTGAGCTGGACCGGGACCAGGTCCATGCCTTCATGGCTGAAGGGGCGGACGGTTTCGTCCGGGGCGCCATGCCAGCCCACCCAAGCGCCGTCGGACTTGGTCATCATCGGCGCGAGCGCCGTGACAAGTCCGCCGGGCGAACGACGCCAGCCGTTGCCGTCGTCGTCGCCGTCACTGCTGAAGCGATCGACGGGCAGCCTGTTCGAGACCACCATGAAATCGAACTTGGTCGCCGTTGGCTTCCTGGTTGGGGAGGCCTTGGCGCCTTGTTCGGTCCTGAGTTTTTCGCTTGCCGGTTCCTGCATTAATGCTCCCTGGGGTTGCTGTGACTCAGCTCCCAGCCTACCGGCGGAATCTTCCCGGGCACTTGATCGTTCAACAACCGGGTTCGTGGGACACGGGCAAGCTCCAAGTTGGCTCCCGTAAACTGTCCCCGTTGCCCTAGCTATGCCCTACGACGTCGAGTACCCCGAGGAACTGATGAGCACCGCAAACGAACCCCGCCTGTCCAAGGCTGAACGCACCGCCCAGGCACGGGAGAAAGCGCGCGAAATCCGCGAAGCACAGCTGAAGAAGGAGAAGCGCAACAAACTCCTTATCGGTTGGGGCATCGTGGTGGCCGTAGTGGCAATCCTCGCCATCATCGCCCTTGTGGTGACCTCCAGCATCCAGAACAACGCACCCGTTGCGGACAGCGGACCGACGCCGGCCAACGGCAACGTGCACGGCGGCGTGACCCTGCTGGCCAACAGCGAAGTGGTCAAGTCCGAACCCGGCACTGTCAACGTGGCAGATGTTCCGTCCGCTCCGGCTACCAAGCCCGCCACCGTGACTGTCCCCGGCGGCGAAGCCGAGGCCGGCAAGCCCGTGAAGGTCATCGCCTACATCGACTTCATCTGCCCCGTCTGCAAGCGCTTCGAGACCACCTACGGTGAGTCGCTCACAAGCCTCCGCAACGAAGGCAAGATCTCCCTTGAGTACCGCCCCCTCGGCTTCCTGGACCAGCAGTCCACCACCAACTACTCCTCGCGCGCAGCCAATGCTGCCGCGTGCGTGGTGAACTCCTCGCCGGAAAAGTACGCCGACTTCTTCAACCTTCTCTTTGAGCGTCAGCCGGCCGAAGGCAGTGCAGGCATCTCGGATAAGGACCTGAAGGCGATGGCCACCGAGGTCGGTGCGGCCAACATTGACTCGTGCGTGGACAGCAAGCAGTTCCGTCCATGGGTGAAGGTGGCCACGCAGGAAGCTGCGGCAATCGGCATCACGGGCACCCCGACCGTCTTCATCGACGGCAAGCAGTGGGACGGCTCCACCGACTTGAACGCTGAGATCCAGACTGCGATCGACGCCAAGAAGTAAACCTGCCGAATTGACGACGGCGGCCGGTCACCTGGGGTGGCCGGCCGCCGTTGCTTTGTGCAAACCATGGTTGGGCAGGCATCCCGATACCGGCGAATTTCCATGACGGGGATGGTCTGGGCTACCCTTGTCTAGCGCCGTTTTTGACAACGCAGGCTAGCACCGTTTTTGACAACGCAGGCTAGCGTTGTTGTGCACCGCCCCGGTTGCCGGGGCACGCCTCCTTAGCTCAGTTGGCCAGAGCACCGCTCTTGTAAAGCGGGGGTCGTCGGTTCGAATCCGACAGGGGGCTCCACGAACCCCTTCATTCCGGCGATTTTGCCCGGAACGGAGGGGTTTTTCACGCGCGAAAACTGGACGCTACACGATTACACACGCTTTTAGCGAGACGGACGATGGCCCGTCGGCGATCGGTCTGCATAGGGGAAAACCATGCAGACCAGCAGGAAGACCTTGGGACCGGCAACGGACCAGGGCAATGCAGTACACCTTATGACCACGGCGGAAGTGGCTGTCTGGCTGCAGGTGGCTCCCAAGACCCTCCGGAACTGGCGCTCTGCCGGTCTCGGGCCGACGGCCCCTACGCTCCATGGCGTCGTTCGATACGATCGTGCCGCTGTCGTGGCCTGGATCGGCGAGAATTCGAAGGCTGCAGCCTGATGGGGCGTTCAAGCCTGCCGGTTGGCGCATGGGGAACGATCAGCGCCAAGAAAGACGCAGCGTCGGCAAAGTGGCGGGCCAGCAGTAAGTTCCGTGGCTAGGACGGTGTCACGCGGAGCTACAGCAAGTTCGGGTCGACCAATGACAAGGCAAAGAACGCTCTGCTGGTCTCCATGACGCAGCGCCAGCAAGAGAAAGGACGCCTGTCCAACAATCCCACCCTGAAGGACGTGGCAGAGATCTGGCTGTCAAGCATCGAAGTTCCTCAAGTGGTGGCCGACGAAAGGGGAACATGGTCCCGGTCTTGGGAGATCGAGACGGCCCCGACGACCTACGCGGTGAGGGCGGCCCGGCGCTAGAAACGGGAGCAGAGAAGTTGCCCATTTGTCACGAACTCCGTATTGTTTTGTGACATGACCCCGTTCCCGAAGATGACTGCATCGGCCTACTTGGAGAAGATCCCCGTGCGGACCTACGTGCGCGCCGGCGACCTCCCGGGTTCCCCCGAGGCTTCCCGCGCCGCGCTCTCCCGTGCGGCCAAAGCCGGCAAGGTCGTCAAGGCTGCACGTGGACTGTACTTCAAAGGGCCCAAGACCCGCTTCGGCATGGCACGCCCCAACGCCTTGGACACTGCCTTGGAAGTAGTCGGAAAGGAAGGCACCGGCCCTTGCGGGTTCTCCGCCGCGCGCGCGTTAGGCCTCACCACCCAGGTTCCGGCGAAAGTCGAACTCGCCGTCACCGGCCCGGCCCCAGAAGGACTGGACGGCGTCAAGCTGCACACCCGGAACAACCCGGCCCGCCGGAAGCTCTCCTACCTGGACATCGCCCTGCTGGAGGTGCTGCGCGAACCGGCTGTCGTAGAGAGCGGCTGGACCGCACTGGTCAACGCCGCCCGGCTGTCGGTGAAGGAGAACCGTGTGCACCCGGACCTCATCGCTGCTGCGGTGCCCCGGGAGCGCCCCGAAGTCCGCACCCGGTGGAACGAGCTGTGCAAGGCTCTGGCAGTTTGACGCCCCTTCAGCTCCGCACCGAAGCGGATGACCTCGCTGCCCTCGTCGACGCCGCTGCCAGGGCGCGTGGCCTCCCACAGGCGTTCGTCGAGAAAGACTTCTGGGTCATCGAGGTGCTGCGCGCGGCGACTGCGAGCCGGACGGTCACAGACAAGAACAACACCGCCCTGCCGATCACCGCGGTCTTCAAAGGCGGCACGAGCCTGAGTCGCGGGTTCAGCATCATCGAACGCTTCTCAGAAGACGTGGACCTTCTGCTCGGCTTCCCTGACAACTGCTCCGCCGGGGCAAAGGACAAGGTCCTCAAAGACATCTGCACCGTCGTCGGCGACCGCTTGGGCCTCGGTCCGGAGAGCCTAGTCCTCGAAAACTCATCTAAGGGCGTGAAACGGAATATGCGCTACCACTTCCCGGCCGTTTATGGTGACCATGGGATCACCGAAGGCGTGCTGCTGGAGATGGGGACCCGCGGCGGGACCTTCCCGACCGAAACCAAGCACATCCGCTCCATCGCAGCGGAACACGCCCTTGAGGTCCTGGGGCAGGAGGAGTCGGAGTACGAGGAATACGCCGCGGTGACTGTTGAGGTGCTGTCCCCGGAGCGCACGCTGCTCGAGAAACTGGCTGCTGTCCACGATGCGGTCACCCGGCTCCCCGACGAAAGGGCCCATGTGGCACTGGAACGCGGCGGGCGGCACTTCTATGACATCCACTGCCTCCTGAACGATGACCGTGTCGTCTCCGCACTGTCTGCCGTCGGCCAAGTCGGTGTCGCTCGGCTGGTGGACGACATCGGGCATCACTCCGAGTCGGCAGGTTTTCCGTTTACAGAGCGCCCGGCAGACGGCTACGCCGCGAGCCGGGCCTTCACACCCGACCAGACGGCCATGCCTCACATGCAGAGCTCCTACGATCTGGCCACACGGCTGATCTACGGCAATGCGCCCACGCTGGAAGAATGCCTCGCCACGGCTAGGACAGCCTCCCATTTGATCTGACCGGGACGTGGAACATTCGTGCCCTTGGCGACCTGATCGCCAAGTGTCTGGCCGGCCCGAAGGATTCACCGAAGCGGGACTGGCACGCGGTGGCCTTCCTGGCGGCGGTCATCTCCCGGTTCGACGTCGTCGCCGTCTAAGAATCCCGCCGGAACCCGGCCGCCCTGAACGGGATACCGGCCGTCGGATCACAATCAGGACTGCCTTTGTGTCAATGGCGGACTGAAGCTCTACCGGGTCGATGTGTGGCCCGGAGGCCGCAGCCTCGATGTCCTTGATGTAGACGACGGCGGCCCCGGTGAGTGGATCGCACTTCGGACCGTGTTCATCTGGATCCAGGTGTCCAGCTTTGATGAGTCGATCTTCTTATCGGCGGGAATCTTCGACAGATACATGCCCCGACGTTATCGGAGAGACCTTGGCGCCGTGGTGACAGACTTGCTGCGTGCCGCGTCGGGTCCCTTACCATCGGCGGCTCGCCTGTCCGGACCCCTGAAGCGGCGGCCGCTTCCACGTATATGGATTCACGGGCGGAACGAGGTACGGCCGGGACTGCGGGACCAGCCAACTGCTGTCCGCGCTCTTTACCACGGGCTCCGGGGTGCAGCCCTCTCCGACGCACGCCGCGACCGCCGCCAGGGCTGATCGCAGAATTTCGAAGTTCGAGTACATGGGAGAATCGGCCCATGAATGTGACTCTCGATGGCTGGCTGAGCGATGACCCCATTTCCGGAGACACCCCCGAATCGGATTTGTTGGGGATGGAGGGCTTCGTGGAGTCGTCATTAGGGTTGCTGAAACGTATCCGCTCCCAGAGCGAGTCCTCGGTAATCGCGCTCATCGGACCGTGGGGAGCGGGCAAGACCAGTGTCTTGAACCTCCTCACCAACAAGCTGGCAGGAATTCCCGCCGAGGCTGGGAGCGATTGGGTTGTAGTCAACTTCAATCCTTGGCACTACCAAGACCTGCCATCTCTGCAGGACGGCTTCTTCCGTGAGCTCGACAAGTCGGTGCCATCCGGAAAATCGTGGAAAAGGGTCCGTAATTCGATTAGCGGATTCAGCCGATCCATCGCTCCGATTTCCAGCTTGGCGAGTCTCGCGGGCATCGATCCGTCCAAGGCGGTGGCGGGCGTAGCGGAGTTGATAGCTTCCGCGCCGAGCGTCGCAGAGTCCAGAAGAGGAGCAGAAATCGCTTTGCGCAAAGCCGGCAAACCGGTTCTCATGATCCTAGACGACCTGGATCGGCTGGCGCCTGAAGAGTTGCTGTTGGTCTTCAAGCTCATCCGGCTGATTGGGCGTTTGCCAAATATTTATTACCTTGTCTCCTACGACGAAGAGACCTTGCTCGACGTTTTGAGCCGCACGGGCCTAGTCGGCGCAGAGGACCCACGCCGGGCCATCAACTATCTCGAAAAGATCGTTCAGGTTCGGCTTGATCTTCCGCCATTACGGGCCGAGCAATCCTCGAGCTGGGTCGACGAGGCAGTCAATTCATTTGCGAGCAGGTTCAGCATCAGTCCTAGCTCCGAAGAGCTGAACCGTTTCACCCGGGCCTACCGGGGCCACATAAGGCACAGGTTGGACACGCCCCGGGCGATCAAGAGATATTTCGGTCAGATCGACGCTTTTTTCGATCAGGTCAGAGACGAGGTGGACTGGGTCGATTTCTTGCTCGTGTCTTGGCTCCGGACGGCCGAGCCGCTCGTTTACGACCTGATGATCGGGGAGCGGGACGAGCTGCTGGGCACATCCGATGCTGCTATGAACGCGCACGACCTGTTCGGAAATCGCGAGAAATACAGCAAAAATTACTGGTCGGCGAAGTTGACTGCCTCGCGTGTCTCGGAAAACCATGTTGATGGCGTGGCATACGTTCTCGGGCTGTTGTTTCCGCGGTTTCAGTCCGCGTGGCATGAGCCGCAGACAGAACACTCGTCTCGGGCGAAGGCTGGCCGGATCTCGAACCCCGACTACTTCGACCGGTTTGTTTCGTTTCAAGTACCCGAAGGCGACATTTCAGATGCGCTGGTCAGGGTTGCCTATCAGCAGATTATTGACGGTGTACCAGGTCCGCAATTGCTCCGCGTTGAGTCGGAGTTTGCGGCGAAGACGGACATCCTTGTAGATAAACTCGAGAATCTCTTCGAGGAGCGAAAGCTGGGTGGGGTGCAGCTGCTTGAATGGTTGGCTTCTCACTACAGTCTCCTAAGTGATGAATACGATCTCGTCACCCCAAGGACCCGAGTTCAATACGCTTCGCAACGGGTCTATCTTTCCCTTCCGGCGACAGACGTTGTGGCAGCACTTGAATCCGCTGCGCAGCATGAAGAAGGGCTGGCGCTTGCATCATTCTGGATCTACGCCGCGACAGGAACGGATCGGTTTCTTACCCGAGACACTCCTGAACGACTGGCAGCCCACGCTGATGCCCAAGTGAGATTTCTGAAGCTTGTCCAGGAAGAGTTCGACAGACACCGGAACCTGAGTCCGCTGGACTTCCCCGTTCACGTTTGGAACCTTATCTGGGACTGGATCAGGCTAGACGAGAATGGCGCGAGAATCTGGTTGCAGGCCGCCATCCGGGAAGGGGCATGGCCGATGCTCGACGTTGCAGGCAGCTTTGTGGTTGCACAATCGTCGGTGGGAAGCGCGGGCGCCAAACGAACGCTCCGAAGCCTTGAACTTGAAACACTGGACCGCATGGTCGGTCTGAACCGGGTCTACGAGTCCCTTCGCTCGGAAATTGAAGATGTCGATAGCTCGCCTCCGAACATTTCCGACATGACCCCGAATTCGCGACGTCAGTTCGCTCTCAAGATGCTCAAAAAGGAGCGGCTAGAGAGTCAGTCTGAGGGCGAGGGGTTCCTGTAGGGCGGACATTTCAGCGAGGATGCGCCACAACAGGTCCAGGCCATTCGGAATCTGCGCCACCGTATGTCCGGCCCCTTGGTCAAACCGATACCTGGGGTAGGCGTTCCACGGGGTGATTGTGAGTCGTAGGTCCGGGCCGGATACTCCATTCCGAGCCAGGAACGCCCAGTCACACGTCCAGGTTCGATCTCGGGGTCGAAATCCCGAGCGCAGACTTCAGGCTTCAAGCCTCACATGAAGTACACGTCATAGTTGCATGACCGCCGAGGGCGCGTAGTTGGCGTATACCGGCCGGCATCGCCCCCGGCGCCGCGATAAGCGGGGGTCGTCGGTTCGAATCCGACAGGGGGCTCCACGAACCCCTCCATTCCGGCGATTTCGCCCGGGACGGAGGGGTTTTTCGTGTCTTGTTAGTTGATGATTTCGCCGCGCTCGTCCGCAAGAAGTACGGCCAGCCGTTCCTTCCACGCCTGCAGTGCCTCGGGCGCAAGCCGTGTCCAGTCGGTGACTTCGCCCACCACCCTGAGCGGGGCAGCGCTGCGATATGAGCGGGTGGGGTTGCCGGGGAATTTCTTGTCGGTCACGTTGGGGTCGTCCTCGAACGGCCCGGTCGGCTCGACGGCGTAGACGCGCGGTTCGCCGTCGCCGGCCGCGAGTTCCGCAGCCAGTCCCGCTCCGTCCGGGAGGGCGGTGAAATAGATATGGTTCATCACGACTTCGGGACGGTAGTTCGACCGGAATCCCGCGCTCAGGAGATCACCGACCACAAGGTCGGCCTTCGTGCCGTGAAAGAACGGACCCGCGTCCAACGATTGGTTCACAGCTACAGCCTAAACCGAGGGCATCGCCGAAGACCCTCTAGCCGCTAAGAGCACGGATGAGGGTGTAGACAGCCAGCACGACCACTGCGAATCCGACCACCAAGTCAGTCCAGGTGGCCAGTGTTTCCTTTGCGTTCTTGTTCTTCTTCGGCACATGCAACATGCCGGCGATGAGGAGGAAGATGCCGCCGGCGAATCCAGCGGGCAGGGCCCAACCCGGCACGAGGGAGAGCAAGCCGGCGAGTCCCATACCGATATTGGCCGTCCCGAGTTCGCGTGCGAGTTGCTGCGCCTGAACACTCGGCGTGGCCGCGCCGAGAATGGCGGTGGTGGGCCCTTTGCCCGAGACCTGCGCGAGGCCAGCGACCAGCAGACGAGTGCCGACACCCCAAAACACCCACCATTTGCCGAAGACCAGCACCGGGTCGCCACCAACCAGGGCAAGCTCCAGCATGCCGGCGATGACGGGCAGCACGACTGTCTGTGCGATAACCAGGATGAAGTAGCCCATGGGTGTCAGTCCCTTCGCGTTCTGCCCGACAAGCAACAGGGTAGCGAGAACGTGGCCCTGCGGCGATGGCGCAAATCCCGGAAGCGATGCGGGGGCCGCGGCAGCCAAGCGTCGGACATACTGGTTTCATGCAGGCGACGACGGTTTTGGTCGAAGGCGAAAGTGACCGCTTGGCGGTGGAGACACTCGCCGTTCGACTTGGCCACGACCTGGCAGCGGAGCGGGTGTCCGTGGTGCCAATGGGCGGCGCGACCAGCATCATCCACTTCCTCGACCGCTACGGACCTAGCGGTGCCGACCACCGCCTCCTGGGCCTGTGTGATGCCGGGGAGTCGCGTGGAGTTGCCCGCGCGCTAGACAGGGCCGGTGTCGGGTCTGGTCCGCTGGCCGAACTTGGGTTTCACGTCTGCGATGCCGACTTGGAGGACGAGCTCATCCGCTGCCTTGGAGTCGATGCCGTGCTCGACGTCATCGCGGCTCAAGGTGAACTAGCATCATTCCGGCTTCTCCAACGTCAACCTTCACAGCGGGAGAGGACCGTTACCGCGCAGTTGCGCCGGTTTTTCGGAGGACGCAGCGGTAACAAAGTGAGATACGCGCCGCTGCTCGTTGAGGCGTTGCCCGCTGGGCATGCGCCCCCGCCACTTGCGCTCCTCGTTGCATCATTTTCAGGCTGATCCGGTGCTGAGATACCGTCCGCTGCTATCCAGAGCCAATGGGATGGTTGGACACGCGACTGAAGAACTGGTCACGAGGGCAGGCGTTGAGGGCAGAGTTCTTGGACGATGGACCTAAGCTGACTGGGCCGGAACGGCTTGATGAGGTAGGCCGTGGCACCGGCGGCCATTCCCTGGAGTTCGTCCTCGCGTTCGGCAAATGCTGTGATCATCACGATTGGAGCCATGGATACCTCACGGAGGCGTTGAGCGACGTCGCGTCCGTCCATGTCGGGCAGTCCCAGATCCAGGGTGATCAGTGCCGGGCGCAGCTTGGTGACGGCCAGCAACCCGCCGGATCCGGTTTCCTCTCCGTGGACCTCAAACCCTTCGCCGGTGAGAATCAACGTGATGAGGTCGCGAATGTCTGCGTCGTCCTCGATAACGACGCAAATCCCGCGTGAAGTCATAATGCCCCCAGCCCAATTTTCCACCCGATTCTACCCGCAAAGGGCTACAAGCCGCGCGGAATTGGCCTGGGGCACGGAAAGTCGCTGCTGAGCGAAGACAACAAGCCCTGCTTGTCAGCTTGAGCTGGGAAGATAGCAGGAGGAACCCGGAACAAGGAGCATCATGACACTCAAAGAACGCCTGAAAGCGGACGTCGTCGACCATATGAAGGCCGGCAACAAAGTCGCCCTGACCACTGTGCGAAACGTGCTGGGCGAAATCACCACCCGCGAGAAGTCCGGCAAGACGCCGGTGGAACTCGACGACGCCCAGGTCACCTCGCTGCTTCAGAAGGAAGCTGCAAAGCGCCGGGACACGGCCCGCATCTACACCGAAGCCGGTGAAGCGGACCGGGCAGCGGCAGAAGTCGCAGAGGCGGAGATTATCGAGGCCTACCTTCCCAAAGCGCTCACCCGTGAAGAGGTGGAAGCAATCGTGGACGAGGCCATCGCTGCTCTGAAAGCGGACGGTCAGGAACTCTCGATGCGTTCCATCGGGGCCGTCATGAAGCCGGTCACCGCGAAGGTGGCAGGTCGCTTCGATGGCAAGACCGTCAGCGAGATTGTTCGCGGACGCCTGGCCTGACCGTCACCGGCCGCCTCAGCAACTCAGTTCACCCGAGCAGCCACCGCAAAGTGTCCGCATTACGCACGGCGTTACCACCGCCGTCGTTGTTGAAATAGACGTAGACGTCCTTGCCGGAGCCGCTCCACTCGTGGATCCTGTCAGCCCACCATCGTAAGTCGTCGTCGGAGTACGAGCCGCCGTATAGGTGCTGGTGATCCGGGCCGTGCAGTCGAACATAGACGAACGGCGCGGTGGCCCGCAGGATGCAGGGCAGGTTGGCGCCGCTCATGATGCAGTAGCCCGCCCCGTGACGCTCCAGCAGTGAATACCCATCGGGGTGGTCCCAACTGTCATGCCGGAACTCAACGGCAACGCGGATCCATGGGGGCATGGCGGCCAGGAAATAGTCCAACCGGGCGTCGTCGCGGGCCAACCCGGGTGGGAGCTGGACCAGCAGCACGGCCCGTTTGTCGCCAAGCTCGTGCCAGCGGTAGAAACTCGCGTTGAGCTCCACCGTGGTGAACCTCGCAACGTAGTGGGCCAGGCGTTTGGATGGCTGTAGGTCCGGGGGATAGAGCACGTTCTCCCAGTGGTCGTAGCTCCAGCCCGACGTGCCGATGTGGATGCCCATGGTGTGGATGGTAGCCGGTTTCCGACGGTCTCGGCTGGGCGGGTTTTGAGGATGGTAGTGCCGTGCGGCACGCCCTCCGGAGCGTGGGCGTCACTTGGCGCCGAAGAGTTTCCTGCCGATCTTCGCGAGGACACCCGGTTCTTTTGACGGGTCAATGAATACCGGTTCTGCGGAGAAGTCGGTGCCTGTGTCGGTGACGGGGAGGCGTTTGTTGTCCCAATCGACGGTTTTCATTTGTGGATTGTATATGGGAGGGATCATTCCTTCAGCTCGGAATACTTCCCGCATCCATGGTGGAATATTTTCTGCTGTCCTTGGAAATGTTCTGAGGTCCTGGGCCCAAGTCGCCCCATCTGCGGGCCGATCCGGGATTCTAGCGAGCGTCTCAGGCCGTATAAGTTCTTCATCAAAGACATCAATATAGTTTTCGCCTGCCTGCGAAATTTGTACTATACAACTCGTCCATGTTCCTTGGCCAATTTCATAGGATGAACGTCGCAACTCGTACATCCAGTTGGTGGTGCTCTCTTCGGAAAAAGCTACAGAAAAATCTTGACTCTTGGGTGCTCCTCCAAGCCAACTTGCTTCTGTCCTTCGGGACCAAGCTTCATGCAGGACCGCTGATATTCTGATTTCATCGGCAACGAAACCGGCTCCGTTCAGGGAAAAGGCCTCATGGTGTAGTCGGTCAAGTCCTGCTAATACATGCGGCGAAGTAAGTCTAAATCCATGTGGCATTTCTAGTCTTCCGTATCGCGCAAATTATCGAATCGGTTGATTTCGATTTCCGCTGTTGGGTGCCGGCGATTTTGGGGGAGCGTCGTAAACGGCGGATTCAAGTCTGGGGCTTCTGGAAGCCTGCGATTTGGGCCGGGCCGGTTTTGAAGGCGACAGTGCCGGCAGGTACGCCCTTTGGAGCGTTGGCGTTACTTGGCGCCGAAGAGTTTCCTGCCGATCTTCGCGAGGACACCCGGTTCCTTTGACGGGTCAATGACCACCGGTTCAACGGAGAAATCCGTACCATGGTCATTGACGGGGAGGCGTTTGTTGTCCCAATCGACCGTTTTCAGTTGTGGATTGTACACCGGTGGCGTCAAAGCATCTGCACGGAGCGCATTCCACATCCATTCCTGAAGATTGTCCTCTGTGCGAGGGAAGGCTAAAAGATCCGCCTTAACGGACTGCCCTGATGCCGGGCTGTTGGAAATTTTCGGATCACCGAACATGCCGCGCGTCAGAATTTCGTGATCGAATGCTTCGAGTCGCCCTTCGTCGGACGGGAAAAGGAATACCCTGAAGGTTTTCCATGCGCCGAGTCCTGGAGCATACAGCTGTCGTCTGACTTCCATCAGCCAGTACTCAAGAAGTTCAGAAGGAAAATCAGCGTGCCATCCACGGCCGCCCCACCGACCGTCACGGCATACATCGACGTAACGCCTCGTCGTATCTTGAGACATAAGCGAGGTGCTTACGACTTCCTGAGCGCCAAAGCCTAGTCCAGCCTCGGAGAATGTATGCTCCTTAAGGCGAGCCAGCCCCTGTTGAATAAGCGGATTGTCAACGATCGAATCTTGCATCGAGAGCCTCTCTACTTGGGGAACTCAAGATTTGGGAAGAAGTCATCTTGAATCAAGTCCTCGTCAAATGAGTGAGACACCTTGAGTCCGCTGGGCAGTCCGGGATTAGGTCCTGGGATGGCTTCTACCTTTAGGTGCAAGTCTAGGGGTTGTCCGGTGTCGACGCGGTGGAGGGCTTTTGTCATCAGGTCTCTTTCGAGCTGGTAGAAGGCCAGGGTGTTGGCCGGTACGTTGGGGATTCCGTGACCTCGGTTTTGGAACATGAGTTGGGCGAGGAGGTTGGCGCCTTCGCCGGGGCCGGCGAAGAGCGAAGCGATGAGGTGGCCGCCGTCGTAGCCGGACCCGCCGACGCGTCGGCCGGCGAGTATTTGCTGCCAAGCGCTGCGGTTAATGTCGCCTTTGAGGAGCCCGGTGATGTGCGCTTGGACGCTTTTGGGCTTGGCGAACTCGTCGGTGATTATTGTGAAGTGGTTCTCAAGTCCGCCGTCGGCTTTCGCGACGACGTTGTAGGTGACGTTGGGCACCCGCTTGTTGAGTTCGGTTGACCACGCCCCCTTGATGCCTGCGTAGGTGTCCACGCGTTCCACCCGGCCTGTGGCGTCTGTGTAGAACTTTTCCATCGTGTTGGCTGTGTGGCCGCCGGCACCGTCTTTCATTTTGGTGCGGTGGTCGATGATGTATTCGGTGTTGGGGTGCAACCCGGTCCTGGCCGCGAAGTTGTCTTTGCGGCTGACTGGGAAGACGTCGTGCCCATGCTGCAGGACAACGGTGTTGGTGATGTTGTTCTGTGGCGGGAAAGGATCAGGGGTGACAGTTGGTGGCGAAGCCGAGGTACGGTTCTCAAGGTGAGGACCGGAGCCACCCTGTGCGTGAGGGGTGTTCTCCCGGATGCCTGCAGCTGTATGGTCCAGCCAGTTCGGCAGTGCACTGTTGCCCGCGGTTCGGCTAAGCACCCCGCTGGGGTCCGGGTGCAAGGTGGTTGGAAGGCTCGCTTCGGCGTTTCGCAGGCCCTGGGCAATGTGGTTCATTCCATCGGCCGTGGCGTGTTTCGCTCCGCCCATGACGTCCGCTGCCCCGGTTTTCGCGTCAAGGAGGGCGGCCCACATATTCACTTTTGCCTGGGTGATTCCGTCGAGGACCTTGGTGGTGGTTGCTGGCATCATCAAATCCGACAGTTTCAGTGCCAGGGTGCCGGGCTTATCCAGGAACAGGCCGGTCCGGTGCAATCCGTTGGCGGCGTTGCTGAGAGCCGAAGAAAGCCCGCCAAGCCGGGAACTGTCCATAGTGGCGATGCTCAGCCGTTCGGCGGTCAGCCCCAGTTTCCCGGCTGTTGATCCTGCTTTGATGCCGGCGCCGGTGCCGCCGGCGAGGAGGGATGCGACGTCGAATCCGGTGGCGCCAGCGGCGTGCCAGGGGTCGGTGGCCCAGTCGTCGTAGTGGATGGTCTCCTTCAGGGCCCCGCCGACAGTGAGGACGGCGTCGAGGTCCTCGGCGGTGGTGTCCCGGAAACCGCGGTCGATGACGGCTTTGGTGGTGACCGCCGCGGCGCCCAGGGCGAACATTCCCTGCCAGGCCTGGGTTTGTTTGACTTTGTCGGTGGTGCCCAGCAGGGTGTGCAGGCCTTGCCCGGCGCCGAGCAGGGCGCTGACGAACCCCTGCCCGGCCGAACCGGGCCCGCCCAGGCGCAGGGACACGTTCGGTGGCCCCCAGGGCAGGTCGGGGAGGTCCTGGTCGGTGCCGAAGAAATGCTGGGCGTGGGTCAGGCCGTTGGCGATCAGGTCGGTGGAGCCGTCAAGGGTGGCCCGCGGGATGGCCGGGGCGTTGTAGCGTTCGCCTCCGGTCAGGGCGCTTAGTTCCGTGGCGCAGGCGGCGTCGGAGTCGAGAATGGCCTGGGCCAGGGCGCTGGCCTTGTCCATGGTTTCGCGGTGCCGGTCCACGATGTTCAGGTGTGATTGCCAGTCATCGTTGCCCCCGATGAGCCCGTCCAGGGCAACGATGTCTGCCCGGAGGGCGGTGATGCGCTGTTTCAGTTCCCTGGCCCGGTCCGCGTAGGCGCCCAGCACGGCCGCGGCTTTGCCGGTCAGGGCGGCCAGGTCCTGGGAACGGGAGAGCACCGGATTGAACCCGGCCAGGACCTGCCCGGCCTCGGGTGCCTCGTACGCCCCGGACAGCCCGGCCCAGGACCGGGCAGCGTCGTTGACACCGGAATGCACAGCATCCCCCGAAGCCGCCAACGCCCGCGCATGGGTATCCAACGCCTCAGGATCAGGCAACGGCGGAAGCCCCTCGACACTGATCCCCGACGCCCCGCCACCAGCAGCACACACATCCCTGAAATCCACACTCATCAAACTTCTTCCTGGTCCCGGGGGCTACCGCGGCCCGCCGACGCGGCCCTGCAGGTACACGGTCGCTGCACTGGACGCGGCGGCAGAGGCCATGGACATATCCCCGCTCACGTAAAAGGTCACCGCTTCGGAGGTCCCGGACAGGACCGTGCTGCTGCGCTCGATCACGTCTGTGCTGGCACGAACCAGGCCGTTTTCCACGAGCGCCCCGAGGGCTTGCTGGACTTGGCCGGAGGGAACCGCTGTAGCGATCCCTTCCACTGCGGCCTGCATCGTGGACAACGGAATGTCCAGCCCGGCAACTGATCCGGCGGTCAAGGAGATCACCGCCCGCGCGGTGCCGACGTCGATGTTCCAGACAACCATTACTGTGAGATGCCGGTTTAGCCGATGCTCTGCACGGCGTTGCGGGCAGAGGTGGCGGCGGTAGTGGCGGTGTCGTCGTTCTGGGCCAGGGTGGTCCGGACGAGTGCGATGATTCCGCGTACCTCGGCGGCGGCGGCGCCCCAGCGGGCTTCGACTGCCTGGTATTCGGCGTCCACGCCGTCGGCGCGGAAGTCCGCCATGGCTTGGTTCACGTCGGATTGGCGGGCTGCGATGAGGGTTTCCAGTTGCGCGGCCAGGGCTTGGATGTCGGACTGGACCTGGGCGGAGACGTTGGTGTCGTAGCCGATGCGGTTGCTGGTCATGGTCATGCCCGTCCTTGGAATCGTGCGGCGTCGAAGTTCGCTGAGCCTTCGGAGCGGCGTGCGTTGTCCGAGGCTGCGAGGTCGCCTTGGGTGAAGGCGGTATTCATCCCGGACTGGCCGTGGACGATCGCGGCCAGGGCGGTGTTCAACTCCGAGGCCACCAAGTCCGAGCGTCCTTTGAATGCGTCAAACGCGGCCTTGCCGGCTCCGCTGAATTTGCCCTCCAACGGGGTCACGGCGTCCACGAAACGCCGCACCAACGCGCCGAGGTCCTGATGCGAAGCATCTGTTTGCTTGGTGAGGTTGCCGAGTGTCTCGGCGCCCATATCGAAGATGGCCATTGAATCCCCCAAAGAGAAGTGGTCGGTCGTTGCGGCGCCGAAGCACATTAACAGAATGGTCAACGCGGGTTGTAAAGTCCAGTCGATGCAGTAACAGGTGACAAAAACTTTATGACGTTCCAGTCACATCCACGTGGCGTACAAAGTCGTGCTGGGCTTCACGATGCCTCACCTGAAGCGGTCTAGGTGCCGAAGAAGGCGGTCTAGGTGCCGTTTTGGGTCCGCCTAGGTGGTGAAACACCCCAAAATGAGTGTTGCCGAAATCCGTCTAGGTGCTTCGTCGGTAACCCGCATGACGTCGCGGCTCCACAGCCAAATCCGGCACGTCAGCGATCACGGTCCTGAAGTAAAACTTGAACTGATGAGGTGCTAAGGTCTGGTCCGTATTTAGTCGGTGCCATGGTCTAGGGTTGATGGCATTATGACGCCATACATGAGCCTGATTGGGGAGGCCGAACATGGCTGAAGACTACGATTCCCGCCTGCTCGAATCAGCACGTGCGCGGAAACACAGACTCGACGATTCCCTGCTGTTTGGGCAAAACCCGCAGGAACGTACTTACAAAACCGCGACAGCGCGATTGATGCAGTCCCTTTTGATCGCAGCGCTCATCGCGGCCATTTGTGTTGGCTTCAGCTTCGTCCAGCAGTTGCTCAGCGAACAGGCCGCCAAACAGGCAATGCCATCGGCAGTAGCCGTAAAACTAATCGAAGGAAGCCTATGAGTGCGGCCCTGAGCCGGGTTACTGTCATTGCTGCCCACCGGCACCTTGACCTGCGACTCCCGTCCGATGAGCCTTTGGCGACGCTGATCCCACAGATCCTGGACCTGATGAACCAGGTCACGGACGGTGAGACGGTGAGTTCTGCCCGCGGCGGGACCACCCTGCTCACCTCCGCGGTGCTGACCACCAGCATGGGCATCACTGTGGAAAATTCGTCCACGCTTCGCGAGGCAGGCATCTCAGATGGCTCCATGCTGTACCTGCGCGACGAACGCAACGTTCCGGCCGCGCCGGACGTTTACGACGTTCCCTCCTTTGCCGCAGACTCGACAGAACGCCTGCCGGCGCTGTGGACGGGCAACCTCAGGGTCATTGGACTCTCCGTGGTGGCCGGCTTGCTATTGGCGGCGGCGGGCTCCTCGTTCGTGGTGGTCCTCCGTGGAACGGGCAACAAGAATGCGGCGCTGATTGGCATCGCAATCGCTGCCATGCTCATGATCGCCGGCGCTGTTACTGGCCGCGCACGCTCCACTCCCGCCGGCTTGGCGCTGGTGTTCGCGGGCCTGGCGACCGCCGCGTCAACAAGCTTCATCGTGGCACCATTCGCAACCGGTGCGTTGCTCCTGGCCGCCGCATTGGTGGTTGCCTTGGCTGCCTCGGCGGCAGCAACGGGGAAGTATGTCCCGTTCCTCTCCAGCGCAGGCTTGCTGCTTGCATTGGGGGGTATGTGGGCGTTGCTGGCCTTCAGCACGCGCGACCAGCCGCTCTCGGCCGGAGTGACGGGCGTTGTTGCGATCTTTGCGTTGGGTGTCGCACCCCGTTTGGCCACGATCCTGACGGGTCTGAGCGGATTGGACGACGACCAGCGGCAAGGGAAACGGATTACCCGCAGCACCACGCTGGACGCTATCCACGCCGCTCAGGCCACCTTGACCGGCTGGACCTTGACCGCGGCGGCGGTTGCCTGCGTCGCTGTCGTGGTTGTCGCAACGGCGAAGAACAGACCAGTCTGGGCGGTCCTCTTGTCCGTCGCGCTGCTGGGGGCGTTGACGTTCCGCGGCTTGGCTCTTCCCCTGGTTGCCCAACGTGCCGGCCTTTACGTCGCAGCGGCCGGGGCCTGCTGGGGTGCTACCCAGGTTTTTGCGCTGGCGACCAAACAGCCGCTGCTGCTGGCAGTCGCGGCCAGCTTGGCAGCTCTGGTTCTTGTTGCCTCGATCCTCAAAGTACGGGATCAGACCGCTGCCAGGCTTCGCGTCATGGCCTCACGACTCGAACTGATCTGCGTCCTCGCCACTATTCCGCTGGTTCTGGGACTTTCCGGCGCCTATACACAACTAGGACAGACCTTTGGCTGAACAACCGCGCTCAGGCTTCCCGCTCGGCCAGCCGGGCACCGACTCGCCGGTCCTCCAGACAGCGCTCAGGACGAGGACACGCACGACGCCGGTGGGCGGCTTCCCGGGGATGGGCACCGCAGCCAGCCCGCCGCCGTCGAGCCGCCCCGCCGCTGCACCCACAGCGGGACTGGCCACCGCGCCACACAAGAAGAGCCCGAGCAAGAAGAGCGGGGACACCTGGTGGGAGCGTGTCCGCTTTGAGGTGACCGACGCTGTGACCTCCGGGGCGCTCTCGGAGCGATTGATCCGTGCAAGCTCGGCAGTCGAAGCCCCCATCACCACCGGACGACGCATTGTGGTGTTGGGAACGGCCGGGGGAGCGGCAACCACCACGGTCGCGTCGTTGCTTGCCAAGCTGATGGGCAGTATCCGGCAGGAACCGGTCATGGCCGTGGACGCCACCGATCACAGCGGGAATCTCCTGCGCTGCCTTGGGGCATCGCAGGCCGCGCCACTGACAACCCTCATGCGGCAATTCCGAACCCAGCCTGTCCGGACTTTGCCCGACGCCGTCAAGAACGCCGCGTCCTGCGGCAACCAGGTGTTCGCCGCGGGCAGGCCGGACGTGCCCGCCTTCGCGGACGCACCCCTTGGATTGCAGGAGTGGACGGATGTCTCGTCAACATTGTCGCGCTTCATGGCAGTAACAATCGTCGACGGCGGCGCCTCACCATTGTCCCGGCACGCGGCGGCGCTGCTGGAAACGGCCCACGCCGTGGTGCTGGTTTCACCGCCGGGAAGCGTCGAGGCAGCTAAACTTGCCTCAATCCAGGGATCCCTTGCTGAGACGTTTCCGGACGTTCACCAGGTTCCCGTAGTAGTCCGTTCCCGGCAGAATCACGAGGCAGCCTCGAGCGACGGCGTGCTGTCCTATGATCGGCATCTGGCCAGCAGCAGCGGCCTGCAGCTCAGAAAGCTGGGCTCCCGCACCAGGATCGCGGCCACGGAACTTACCGGCAAGGCCTTGATGGCCGCCAACAGGGCGTAAGCGCATGACCACACGAATAGTTCACCGCCCTGCGCGGACCACCCTTCCAGAGCGGGCGCCCGGGGCCGCACTCCTGGACGCGCCACCGCAGCTGGCCGGCGGCGCGGGCGGAATGAACCTGCTGGCCCTGGTTCCCATGCTGGGAGCCGCAACATCGGTGACCGTCATGATGCTCTTCCGAGGATCGTCCCTGGCCGGTATCGGCGCGATCATGATGGTGGCCACCGTCCTGGCGTCTGTGGTGCTCATGTTTTCCCAGCGCGGCAAGGCGACCAGGCAAAGGGCTGCCAAGCGCCGGCTCTACATGGACTACCTTCGCCGCCGACGAGCCGACTTCGAATCTGAAGAGCTGCAGGCACGCGATGGATCCAACAGGGCCCACCCTCCGGTGGATCGCCTGGTGGAGTGCGTGGTCAACGATCCCCACCGGCTGTGGGAGCGCCGCCGCACCAGCCCCGATTTCCTGGTGACCCGTTGCGGCACCGGCAGTGTTCCCCGCCGTCCCATCACGGTCCAGGACAGCGGGGATGCCGTTGAACGCCCGGATGCCTTCATGCTTTCCGAAGCCGAACAGCTTCGCCAACGCTTTGGCAGCAATCCGGACATGCCCCTGACGCTGCCGCTGGGTTCGGTGTCGGACGTATCGATCGTGGGGGACAGGGACACGGCGCTGATGCTGTGCCGGAGCCTGGTGTGCCAGCTCGCGGCCGGGCAGTCTCCGGAGGACGTGGAACTGGCCATTGTTACCGGTGACGCCGAGGTGAATGACTGGGAATGGACCAAGTGGCTGCCCCACCTGCAGGACCGTGGAACTCCGCGCCGTGCCGGGTCCCTGGCCGAGCTGGCCGGCCTGCTTGAAGGCTCCATGGCTGCCCGGCTAGCTGCCGTGAACAGCGCCTCCCGCAACTTCCAACGGGTACCCGCGGATGCCCTCCCACGGCTGATCATCATCACGGACCTGCCTGGGCAGAACGCTTCAGCGCTGCCCGGTATCCCGGCCGACCTTCCCTTGTCCCGCCTCGCTGTGACCCGAATCCATGTGCTGGCTGAACAGCAGCAGGAGCCAGAGCGTGTGGACCTCCGCCTGATGGTGGCACCCGGCACCTTGAGCATGGAAGCTACAGCTACCGGCCACACCATTCGGGGCATTGCTGACGAAGTACCTCCGGTGGTGGCCGGATCCGTTGCCCGGGCCTTGGCTCCACTCCGACTCTCCGAGTTGTCTCACGAATTCGGGGAACACCGGTCTTCGCGCAGCTATGCAGAAGCTCTGGGCCTCACCGACTACACAGCCGAGGCGATGATCCAGTTGTGGAAGACCCCGCGAGGCTCGGATTTCCTGCGAGTAGCCATCGGAGAAGACGAAGACGGCACGCCCATCCACCTCGACCTGAAGGAACCCGCCCAGCAAGGGATGGGACCCCACGGACTCTGTGTTGGCGCTACCGGCTCAGGAAAGTCCGAGCTGCTGCGCACCATCGTCTTGTCCTTGATCGCTACCCATTCTCCCGAGGACCTCACCATGGTCCTGGTGGACTACAAGGGCGGTGCGACGTTCGCGTCCTTCGAAGAGGCGCCACATGTGGCCGGCCTTGTCACCAACCTGGTTGGTGACGCCAGTTTGGTGGACAGGATCTATTCCAGCCTTGCCGGCGAGGTCAAACGGCGCCAGGAGTTGCTGAAGAGCGGCGGCGACTTCGCGCACATCAACGATTACCGTAGCGCCCGCAGCAGGAACCCGGATAACCCGGCGCTCGCGGAGCCGTTGCCCTACCTTTTCGTGTGCATCGACGAGTTCGGGGAGCTCCTGACCGCCCGTGCCGATTTCATCGACCTCCTGCTGTCCATCGGCAGGATTGGCCGCTCCATCGGTATTCACCTGCTCCTCGCGTCCCAGAAAGTGGAGCAAGGCATGCTCCGCGGCCTGGACACCTATCTGGCGTACAGGATCGCGCTGCACACCAACTCGGAGAGTGAAAGCCGGACCATCATCGATGTGCCCGATGCCTACCACCTGCCCAGCGCCCCCGGGCACGGCATCCTCAAAGTGGACACGAGCGTCTTCAAACGATTCCGAGCAGTTTACGTTTCCGGTGCCCTGCCTTCGCAGGATGACGACGCCGGCGCGGCGGTCCCGGAGGCCGTCCCTGTGCGCTCCTTCCGCTTGGCTGCGGAGCCGGACACTGAGGTGCCGTTGATACGGAGCGGTCCTATCGAAGCCGACCGACCTCCGGGGAAAGCCAACAGCGCAACCATCCTCACCGCCGTCGTGGGTTTCGCCGCGGAACAGCCGCGACAGACCCAACCGGTGTGGCTTCCGCCGTTGCCTGTTGCTGTGTCCTTGGCCGGAACCGGCGCCTCACTGGACCTCACCTCAACAGGCCCACGGCTGGCCCAACCACGGTACCTGAGCCCCGCCGTGGGCATCCTCGACGACCCAGCCCGGCAATGGCAGGGGCCGTGGCACCTGGACCTGTCCGCCCGCGGAGGCAACCTCGCCATCATCGGGGCACCGCAAAGCGGAAAATCCACGGCACTGCGTACCATCGCAGCATCGCTGGCGTTGAGCCACAGCGTGGAAGACGTCAATATCTACGCCGTAGACCTGCTGGGAAACGCGGTGGCGGGCCTGGCCGAACTGCCCCATTGCAGCGGTGTGGCGGGCCGCGGAAACCGCGAGCTGCTTCGCCGGACGGTGGAAGAAGTCCAAGGCCTGCTGAACGTTCGTCAGGCCGTGTTCGACCATCACAAGCTGGATTCACTGCAATCGATGCGGGGATTGCGGTCCCGGGGTGGGCTCGGCGAGCTGGGATGCACGGACGCGTTTCTGTTCATCGATGGATTCGGAAGCCTGACATCTGAATTCCCCGAGCTGGAAGACGCCATTCACGACGTCATGACGCGCGGGAGCACCCTGGGCGTGCACGTGGTGGTCAGTCTGCGCAATTGGTCCGAGGTGCGGATGGCCCGACAATCGTTATTGGGAACCAGGATCGAGCTGCATCTTGCCGATCCCGCGGATTCCATCGATCGTCGCCTGGCCACGACTCTGGGTGCCAACCGGCCAGGGCGGGCGCTAACGCTGGAGAAGACGATCGGACAATTCTCCCTGCCGTCGTTGGCCACCCACCCGGACCGCGACAGTACCGGGCAGGAACTGGCGGACCTTGCCGCGGTCCTGCAAAAGTACACCTCCACAACAGCTCCTCCCGTACGCGTCCTGCCGGGCATGACGCGGCTTCCGAAGGATTACCATTCGGTTCGCGGCAGCATTGCGTTGGGCGTCAGGGAGCACGACGCCGGCACAGAGAGCCTTGATCTGTTCGGCGGGGACAGGGGAGCGGTGATCATCGGTGACCCTGAGACCGGCCGTACGAACCTGCTCCGGACCGCAGCGTCCCAGCTGATGGCTGCCCACCAGCCGGGCGACGTGGCCTTCGCAGTGTTTGATCCCCGCCAGCAGTTGCAGGACTTCATCCCTCAAAACTACTTGGGCGAATACGCATCCAACGGCCAGCGGGCTGCACACCTGGCGGAGTTCCTTGCGGGCCAGGCGCGGGATCGGCTGGGCGACGGGAACGGCGCACCGGTCCGGACGCCAAAGATCGTCCTGCTGGTGGACGACTATGACATCCTCGCGGCCACGGGTAACCAGCCAATGAAAGCCTTGGCAAGCTACCTTCCCTCCGGAGCCGACATTGGACTCTTCGCGATGGTGACCAGCAGGACCACAGGGGCCGGCATCATGATGCACGACCCCTTCATCGCCGGCCTTCGAGCCGCCGGCGCACCAGTGGTCATGTTCTCCGGCGACCACTCCGAGGGAGCGATCGCGAACGGTGAGCGACCCGTCCCTCTGCCTACCGGACGGGCCAGGGTTCTCCGGACAAGCCGACCCCCTGTTACAGTCCAGACCTTCCACCACGGCCTTGAGGTTGCCAACCATGAGCTATGACTTCCACCTGATTTGTGATGAGGATCCTCGCGAAGGCAGGTTTGCCTACGCCTCCGCGCAATTCGAGGACAAGTTCCAGGTCACCGCCGTGGCGGGCTCCGAGAACTCGGTGGTGAAGCTGGTGGGAGAGGGGCTGGGGCTGATCAGCGTCCCCACCCTTACTCCAGGTGCCGAGGTGGGCAGGATCTTTGGCGAGGATGTGGCCAAGCAGCTCGCAGGAGACGCCTGGGTGTCCGAGGTCAATTGCCCGCATGACAAGGACACTGCCGAAGCCGTGCGGTCCTTCTTGATGATTACGGTCATCGGGACAAAAGGGCTCCTGATTGATCCCCAGTCCTACGAGGTCATCAACGCCGAGTGGGGCTCATGACGTCGCTGGTTCCTGTCTCAACTCCCGCCCGGCGACCATGGCTCAGCAGCTCGCTCCGTGGGGAGTTGGAGCGCGCAGGCGTGGCGACGTCCGGGACCGGTGTGGCTGCACTGCAGACACACGCTGATGCGGCTCCCAGCTACCCGCTGGTGGCGTTCCTCAAAGCCGCGAGCATACCCTGGGTCACCGAAGGTCCGGACGGTGACCTGCATGAAGTGGCGGCGGCTGCGGTGAGTGAAGCGCCCGTGGCTGGTCCCGGCGTCGGGCTTTACGGCAGCGTGCTGCACGCGGCTACGGGGGACTTGGTGCTGGGCAAGTTCACCACCCGGATGTTGGCAGCTGCCGGGTGTTCGCCGGCGTTCATGGGTGCTGCGGAACCGTTGCAGCAGCCCTGGGATGCGGTAGCGCTGACGGCGTGGCTGCGGCCCACCATGCCTTTGGGGATCGCACTGGTGTCCGGGGAAGGATTTGCCGGCATTGTCACCGCATACCGCACTGAGGCCGGAGTACTGGAGTCCTTCGATGTGCTGATGGCAGCACGTTTGGGGGGAGTTCGTCTTCCGGAGCGCAGCGCGCTGGGGTCCGCCGCCGTGGATGCCAATGCCCAGGGATTCGGGATGGACCTGCATTTCGGGGCCGTTGGGCTTCGTGTGCCTGCGGGCAGGGACGCGCTCAGGGTACCCCAGTTGCTGGTCCTTGGACCTTCCCTGCACAAAGGTGGGGCAGCCGTAGCGGATGGGCACGCCGGCGTGGACGTTGAAGTCCTGGGGAATGCGCCCTTCCAGCACCTGGCCATCCGGTACCCGGCAGCATCTTCCTGGGACGGTGGAGAAGCCCGCGGGCTGCGGGAACGGATCCTGAACGCAACGTCCGCAGGCTAGTCCCGCAGCCTTGTCCGCAGCGGGTCTAGACGTACCCATCCACGATCGCCGCAGCGATCTCCTTGTACGCCCGGCGCGTGCCGGCCGAGATCTTGTCCAGTGAAATGCGGTCGCCGTCCGCAACTCCGCGGTCGTGCGGCACAGTGATGAGCTGGCGGCAGAAATCTCCCAGGTGCTCTTCGATGGCTCGCTTGTTGACGCGGCTGGATACTTGGTCCTTGTCCGTGACCACCACGACGGCGTTCCGGGCGAGGTTCTCGTAGCCATGATCGGCCAGCCATTGAAGGGTGTTACGGGCACGTTTGGCGCCGCTTACGGCGTAGCCGGAGGCGATGACCAAGTTGGTGGCTTCCGGGAGCACGCCGGCCATTGCCGGGTGGGACACGCCCGTGCCGCAGTCAGTGAGTGTCACCGAATAGTACTGGGACACCAACTGCTTGATCTTCAAGTACTCGGCGGCAGTGAGGGCATCCGACAACGCTGGATCCTGCTCGCCGGCCACCAGGTGCAGCCTGTTGGCGTGGTGCATGTAATCGGTGAGTGTGGTCAGGGACGTGATGTGCCCGATGTCCCGGACAATGTCCGTGATGGTTCGAGGCTTTACCTTTTGGTACAGCATTTCACCCAACGCGCGTTCAGCGAGGTCTCCGCTGTCAGGGTTGGCATCGATGGCGCACGGGTGGTCACCGCGGTATTCGGCAAGGATCATGCCAACGCCGACTGTTGTGGACGTCTTGCCGATGCCGCCCTTGAGGCTGAGGATGGCGGTGTTGAAACTGCCCGAGAGCGGGCGGGCGATCCTGCGCTCCAACTCGGCCTCGTCCTGGTCCTTGGCGCTGGGCCCGAGGTTCACAAACCCACCCGTTGCCGCGTAGAGCGCGCCGCGGATGCCGCTGGTGGGCCGGGGCCTGTCCGGCCGGACGAATTGGGTCTCAAGGTGTGCCGAACCGTAGGGCGGGCTGGCGGGAGCGGGCTCGGCGGCGGGCTGCCGGGGTGCCTGTGCCGGGGCAGATACCTCGGGCGCCTGGGCGGGCGCGGACTCCGCTGCGCCGGGGAATCCTGTTACTGCTTCTGCGCGACCGTCCGGATGAACGTGGAACCGGCCCGCCTGGCCTTTGACGTGGTCGATCGCATCCGCCAGCACGGGAGCTCCGGAGGACTTGGCATACTGCGCAAGTACATCAATGGCCGCTGAGTAAGGATCAATTCCCTCGGGCGGTGAAATGGTCTCACCACCAACAGTTACCTTGCCGTCGGCGAACACTTCAACGCGTGTGGCCCCCAGTTCCATCGCTGCACCCTTCGATATTTCCGCTATGCATCATGGCGACGCTCCAACCAGTGATACTAGCCGGGCCGGGCTGCAGGGTCATGTCACAGGGCTTCCCAAGGGGTGGTTGTGGAAAACGGATCAATGCCTGCCGGCAGTCCTCGCCATCAGGGCCTGGAGATCCTCGGCGACCTTTGCGACCTCCCGCTGCCTGGCGGCCCGGGTCGGCTTGGATCCATGGGTGGCTTGGCGCGGGGGCCGGGTGGAGGTACGGGCTGGTCGGTGGATTTGGGGATCTCGCGCGGGCGCGTCGACAGTGACGGTTCCCTGCAGAGGATCGTGAAAGAGCGGGAGGTTCATGATCCCTGATCTTGACACAACGGCAAGGTCGCCGAAATGGACAACTGCATATCATCCTTCTGGTGCGCTGTGCAGATGTCTATGCGTCACTCGGAGCCGCGCGGTCCTGCCGTCGTCTTCCGGACAATCAACTTCGGCGGCACCAGGATGTGCTTGGATTCACTGCGTCCCTCAATCCGTGACAGGAGGAGCTCGGCCGCTTGCCGCCCCATCTGAACGCCGGACTGATCCACAGTGGTCAGACCGATGGGTGGAAGTGATGCGGACGGGACGTTGTCGTAACCCACCAGGGAGATGTCCGCGGGAATACTGATCCCGGCATCGAACAGGCTGGTGAACGCTCCAAGGGCGGCGACGTCCGCGCCGCCGTGGAGGGCTGTCGGGCGCTGTGCCAGTGGCCGCTGAGCTATTGTCCGCCCCGCTTCCAGGCCGCTCTCATACCCCCAACGACCAAGTACGTGATCAATCCATTCCTGGAGGCCGTGCTTCTCCATGGCCAGGTTGTAGCCGTGCCGGCGGACTGTCTGAGGCATGCCTGGCTCACTCTCCGGCATGGTGTTGGCGAGCATTGAGATCCGCTGGTGCCCCAGCCCGACGAGGTGGTCCACAATGAGCGCGCTGCCTGCGATGTCATCGCTGGCAACGGTGTCAAAGTAGTCGGCGGGCCCGTGCCTGCCGAGGACCACCACCGGCATGGTGCGCCCTAGCTGCTCCAACTCCTCGTTGGGCCCGAAGGGGGCGATCAACAGGAGCCCGTCCATGCGGCGATCCACCATGGCCTCGATGAGTTTCCTCTGCGCATCGAGCCCCTGGCGCGCCTGGCCTATCAATACCTGGTATCCGAGTTCATCGGCGACATCGCGGATGCCCTCCACCAAAACGGAAAAGAAGGTGTTGGAGAGGTCTACCAGGAAAACGCCCAAGGTGTAGCTGTTGCCGCGCATGCCCCGGGCAAGGGCCAGCGGGCGGTAGCTGAGAAGTGCCATGGACTCTTCCACTTTGGTGCGCATCGCAGGGCTGACGCCGTACGCGTTGCGGAGAACTTTGGAAACGGCCGCGCGCGAAACGCCGGCGTGCTCAGCGACGTCGCTGATCGTGGCGCGTTTAAGCGGTTCAGTCATTGGTTTCCCCTCCGGCATTGCCCTTCATTCGTAATTGTAGATTGATCTACGAAAAAGTCTTGGCAACGACTGTGACATGACTTACAGTAGAAAAACGTAGACCGATCTACACAATGGCATCGCAGGACTGGCCGCGAGGTTGAAGAGTCCTTTTGAAACGTTCCACGAACTATGGAGTCCGTGGCTTTACGAGGAGGTAAAGATGGCCGCAATGAGCAAGCAGCGCTGGGCCGCTCTGGCTGGGGGAGTGACAGTCCTGGCGCTGGCTCTGACCGGTTGCAGCGGAGGCAGCAACAACAGTGCCGGCGACGGTAAGACCATCACCTGGCTGGTGGACAACGCTGAGAACACCGTGGCTGCCGCAGAAAAGGTCGCCGAAGAATTCACTGCCGCCAACCCCGGCATCAAGGTTGAGGTGGAGACCCGCCCGCAGGGCGGGGACGGTGACAACATCGTGAAGACAAGGCTGTCCACCGGCGACATGGCCGATGTCTTCAACTACAACACCGGCTCGCTTCTGCAGCAGATCAATCCCGAGCAGAACCTGCAGCCCATCACCAATGAGTCCTACCTGTCCAACGTGACCGACTCCTTCAAGCCCGTGGTGACTTCCGGCGGCGAAGTGTATGGAGTGCCGTTCAGTACCGGGATGGCCGGAGCGGTCCTTTACAACAAGAAGGTCTACGAAAAGCTCGGACTCTCGGTCCCCAAGACGTGGGACGAGTTCATGGCCAACAGCCGCAAGATCAAGGACGCGGGAATCGCGCCGATCATACAGTCGTATCAGACCACCTGGACCTCACAGCTCTTTGTCCTGGGCGACTTCGCCAACGTAGTGACCGCGGACCCTGCCTTCCCGGCTGATTACACCGCCAACAAGGCCAAATTCGCCACGAACGCGGCGGCGGTCAAGGGCTTCGAACACCTTGAAGAGGCAGGAAAGGCCGGCCTTTTCAATGAGGACTTCGCTTCCACCACCTACCAGCAGGCGCAAGACATGCTGGTCAATGGTCAAGGTGCGCAGTACCCGATCCTGAGCTTCGCCCTCAACAACATCAAGGTGAACTACCCGGACAAGCTGAACGATCTCGGGTTGTTCCCGCTTCCCGGCGATGATGCGTCCAAGAACAAACTGACCGTCTGGATGCCGGGCGGCACATACATTCCCAAGTCCACCAAGAACCTTGAGGAAGCCAAGAAGCTCCAGGCCTTCATCGCCAGCAAGGCTGGATGTGATGCGCAGACGGCAGCAGTCGGTGCGGCCGGACCGTACCTGGTGAAAGATTGCGAGCTTCCCTCGGACGTGCCGGATGCCGTGAAGGACATGCTCCCGTACTTCGAGGACGAGGCCAAGAACAGCCCCGCGCTGGAATTCCTGTCCCCGGTCAAGGGTCCTGCCCTTGAGCAGATCACCGTCGAGGTCGGTTCGGGCATCCGCTCCGCCAAGGACGGCGCCGCCCTCTACGACGAGGACGTCAAGAAGCAGGCCAAGCAACTGAACCTGCCCGGCTGGAACTAACCTCCGAACCCTACAAGCCGTCCGGACCCTTCCGGTCCGGACGGCCCTTGGAGAGATTCACATGACACTGAACACCGCACCAACGCCGACGGCGGTACGTCCAGTACCGCAGGCCGCCCAGCCCAAGCGCCGCAAGGGCAAGTCGCCCTACCCCTACTGGTTCTACCTCCCGGCAGCAGTCATCTACACCGCACTGTTCCTGGTCCCCACCATTGTGTCGTTCTTCTTCAGCCTGACGCGCTGGAACCTCAGCGAATTCACCTTCATTGGCTTGGACAATTTCGTACAGTTCTTCCAGGAGCCGGCTCTGATCAAGGGCCTCACCAACACGTTCATCTACGGACTAGTGACTTCCGTCCTCAAAGTTGTCCTGGGAATGCTCCTGGCTGTCTTGCTGACGTCCCAGATCATCGCCCGTGGCTACTTGCGTTCCGTGATGTTTTTCCCCGTCCTGCTGAGCAGCATCGGCGTCGGCATTGTCTTCACCGCCCTGATGGACCCCCGCAACGGCATGATCAACGAGGGCCTGGCGGCCATCGGCATACAAGGTCCCGCGTGGCTCACCGACCCCGCGTGGGCACTGATTTCCGTCGCCTTGGTGGACGTCTGGAAAGGAGTCGGCCTGGCCACTGTTATCTACATTGCCGGCATTGTCTCCATTCCGCAGGAGTACTTCGAAGCCGCCAAGATGGACGGCGCCAGCTCCTTCAAGAGCTTCTTCAACATCACCCTGCCGCTGGCACGTCCCGCCACGGCAACGGTCATCATCCTTTCCCTCATCGGCGGCCTGCGCTCCTTCGACCTGATTTGGGCCATGACCAAGGGCGGGCCGGGCTTCACGTCCGACGTCATCGCCTCCGTTATTTACAAGCAGTACCAAGCCGGCTTCTACGGCCTCTCCACCGCAGGGAATGTGGTCCTGTTCCTGATCGTCACGGCGATCATCCTGCCCTTGTCCATGTTCCTGAACCGCAAGGAGGTCGAACAGTGACCACCGCCCTCAAGCGTTACGGCCTCGGAGTCCTGGCCATCGCCGTCAGCGTCGTCGTCTTCATCATTCCCCTGCTCTTCATGGTCCTCACAGCCGTGAAGGACCGGAAAGAAGCAGCTAAGCTCGATTTCGCGTGGCCCAGCAATTTCCAGTTCGTGGAGAACTTCACGCAGGTGCTGTCCGCCCGGAAATTCATGTTGGTCACCGCTTTCATCAACAGCACCATTTTGACCGTGGCCAGCGTGACCATCCTGGTGATCCTCGCGGCCATGGTCGCCTGGGTCCTTCAGCGCCGCAAGTCACGGTGGAACGGTGTGGCCAACTTCCTGATCCTGTCCGGACTGATCATCCCGCCCGCCATTGTGCCCACCATCTGGGTGCTGCAAAGCATGGGATTGTTCAAGACGCTCCCTGGCCTGATCCTCATCGAAGTGGCGTTCGGCCTGTCCTTCTGCGTGATGCTCTTCCGGGCATTCATCGCCTCCATTCCCAAGGAACTGGACGAAGCCGCCGTGATCGACGGTTGCGGCCCCATCCGCCTCTTCTTCAGGGTGATCTTCCCGCTCCTGCGCTCGGTCATCATCACGGTGATCGTGGTCCAGTCAGTGCATATCTTCAACGACTTCCAGAATCCGCTCTACTTCCTGCCGGGAGACGCGAACGCCACTGTGCAGCTGACCCTTTTCAACTTCCAGAGCCAGTTCACCACCAACTACAACCTGCTCTTCATGAACATCCTGCTCATCACAGTCCCGCCGTTCATCATGTACCTGTTCTTCAACCGCCAGATCGTCGCAGGCATGACCGCCGGCGCCGTCAAGGGCTGACCCACACCCCACCAAGGAGACTTCCCCTATGCCCGCCACCGTGCATCCGGCAACGTTCGAACACTTGCCCCAGCCTCTCGGCATCGGCCTCGCCACACCGCGCATTTCCTGGAAAACCAACGCCGAACCCGGCTGGGTCCAAGAGGCCTACCAGGTTTCAGTGAACACCGCCGATGGACAGTGGACGGGTGAACGGATCGAATCCGCAGAGTCCGTTGTGGTTCCGTGGGAAGCCAGCCCCCTGAAGTCCGCCCAGCGCGCCGAAGTCAGCGTCCGCGTGTGGGGGGCCGGGGACCAGGTGCCCAGCGAATGGAGCCAGCCATCCGCCGTCGAAACCGGTCTCCTGGAGCCCGGCGACTGGACGGCCACCGCCGTCACCCCGGCGTGGGACGAGGACCCGGACACTGACCGCAGGCCGCCGTTGCTGCGGCGGGGTTTCAGCGTTGACAGGCCAGTAGCCTCCGCCCGGCTGTACGTCACGGCCCATGGCTTGTACGAGGTGGAGATCAACGGCGTCCGCGTGGGGAACGACGCGCTTTCGCCGGGCTGGACGGTCTACGGCGAGCGACTGCGCTACTACACCTACGACGTCACCGGGCACCTGTCCGACGGCGACAACGCCATCGGCGCGCTGCTCGCCGACGGTTGGTACCGCGGCCGGATCGGTTTCAAAGGCGGGTACACCAACCTCTACGGAGACAAGGTCGCGCTGCTGGCCCAGCTCCACATCACGCACGACGACGGTTCGGTCACCGTGGTGGGCACGGACGAGAGCTGGAAAGCGTCCTTCGGGCCGATCCTCCTTTCCAGCCTGTACAAGGGCGAAACGTACGATGCCCGCGAACTGCAGTCAGGCTGGAGCAGCCCTGGCTTCGACGACTCAGGCTGGGAGCCGGTCACCGGCGTCGAACGCGATCCCAGGACCCTGGTGGCGCCGGAAGGTCCGCCCGTCCGCTGCACCGATGAGCTCCGTCCGGTGAGGGTGTGGGCCTCTCCGCTGGGCAAGACGCTGATCGACTTCGGCCAAAACCTGGTGGGCCGTCTCCGGATCACGGTCCGAGGGGAGGCAGGCTCCACGGTCACGCTCCGTCACGCCGAGGTCCTGCAAGATGGTGAGCTGTACACGCGCCCGTTGCGTGGTGCGGACTCCACCGATCACTACACGCTGGCAGGGAACGGCGAAGAAACCTGGGAGCCGCGGTTCACCATCCACGGCTTCCGCTACGCCGAGATGACGGGCTGGACCGGCGAGGACATCGCGCAGAACGTTGTAGCACGGGTGTACCACACAGATATGGAGCGCACCGGGTGGTTCGAGTCCTCCAACCCGGACCTGAACCGGCTGCACGACAACGTCCTGTGGAGCATGAAGGGCAACTTCGTGGATATCCCCACGGACTGCCCGCAGCGCGACGAGCGTCTGGGCTGGACCGGTGACATCCAGGTCTTTGCCCCGACGGCCAGCTTCCTCTACGACTGCTCCGGCATGCTGTCCTCCTGGCTCAAGGATGTGGCCGCCGAGCAGCTCCCGGACGGCACCGTGCCCTGGTACGTGCCCGTCATTCCGGGCGGCAACTACTGGACGCCCATCCGCCCGGGCGCGGTCTGGGGGGACGTGGCGGTGTTGACCCCCTGGACCCTCCACGAGCGCTTCAATGATCCGGGCATCCTGGCCGCACAGTATGACAGCGCCAAGGGGTGGGTGGATCTCCTGGACCGGCTGGCTGGCCAGAGTCGTCTGTGGAACGGGAGCTTCCAGCTGGGTGACTGGCTCGATCCGACCGCCCCACCCGAGGACCCCACACAAGCCATGACGGACCCGCACCTTGTGGCCACCGCGTACTTCGCGTGGTCTGCACGGCACCTCGCACGGACTGCCGCCGTCCTGGGCAAGCCCGACGACGAGCTGCACTACTTCACGCTGTCCCGCGCTGTGGCCGACGCCTTCGCGGCTGAGTACATCCACCCCGACGGCATCATGACCAGCGACGCCCAGACGGCTTACGCGCTGGCGATTGTCTTCGACCTCTTCCCTGATGCTGACTCCAAAGCACGGGCCGGTTCCCGCTTGGCGGAGCTGGTCCGGGCCAACGGCAACCGTATCGGCACCGGATTCGCGGGTACGCCCGTAGTGTCCGACGCGCTCACCATTGCTGGCGAGATCGACGCCGCCTACGATCTGCTGCTGGAGAAGGAATGCCCGTCCTGGCTCTACGCCGTGGGCCAGGGCGGAACCACCATCTGGGAGCGTTGGGATTCCATGCTTCCGGACGGCTCCATCAACCCGGGCGAGATGACGTCCTTCAACCACTACGCCCTCGGCGCGGTAGCTGACTGGATGCACAGGGTAGTTGGCGGCCTCGCTCCGCTTGAACCCGGCTACCGGAAGATCCTCGTCAAGCCCCGGCCCGGTGGCGGCCTGACCTCGGCTTCGGTCCGGCACGAGACGCCGTACGGTGCAGCTTCGGTGCAGTGGAGGATCGACGACGGCGGCCTTACCGCCGTCGTCGAAATTCCCACCGGGACCACGGCGCGAGTTGAGCTGCCGGGCGAAGAACCCGTTGACGTGGGGCCGGGCCGCCACGAGTTCGCTGCGCAACTGGTCTTCTAGCGGCAATGTGAGGAGCCGGGCAGGGAATGTCCTTGCCCGGCCCTTCGCTGTCTGGGTTGCCCTGCTTGGTGTGCCTTGCCCTGACAGGAACTGGCAGTACACCTCACAGCAGGCACTCCCACCAGCAAGAAGAGGCTGGTTATCTGGAACGTGCACCAATCTCCTGCCCAGAAGGACCCCTCACGTGACAGACATCAACGCGCTCCCGGCGGCCCAGCGGCTGGGGTGTCGGCAGTGAAGCACATGCTTTCGTCGTCGATGGCGTTGCTCTGGGGGCTGCAGTTTGCCTTCCTCACCCCAGCCTTGGCACTGATGCTCGTAGACCTATTCGACGCCTCGCCCGCCGATGTCGGGTGGGTGCTCGCGCTGTACAACGCTGGTGGTTTCCTCGCGTCGTTGATGATCCCGGCGCTCGCGGACCGGAAGCGCGACTACCTGCGGCCGATGCTGCTCTGTGCTGTTTTGGCCTTGGCACTCCCTGCCGTGCTGGCCTTCACGTCCTCCCTGCCAGTGGCTGTGGTTGCCCTGTTGGCATTGGGAGGCCCATCCGGCGTGGGGATGTCCCTCTTCTTCGCCCACCTCAAGCACTCTGGAGCAGGTTCCCAGGACGTCGTCTCCATGCGCGCGATCGTGTCGTTCGCCTGGGTTGCCGGACCACCGCTGGCCACCTTCATCGTGGGGTCCTACGGCAGCCGCGCGATCCTGTTGGCCCTTGCTGCTGTGGCACTGTTGAACATCCTGACAACGGGGGCAGCATTTCGTCGCAGCAAAGCCGTCCCTGAGCTCGCAAAAGCGGCCGGCACTTCGGAGGACGGCCGCGCATCCTCCAGGATCGCCGTCGTTGGTGTCGTGGCCGGGTTCATCATTCTTCAGGCCACCGATAGCAGCTCCGTGACCATCATGGCCCTCTTCGTCGACCAGAAAATGGGCGGGCAGCTCATGTGGGCCGGTATTACCTTGGGTGTCGCCGCGGCGCTGGAGATCCCGGCACTCCTGCTGATCGGGCGCATGAGCAGGAAAGCCTCGGAGAAATCGCTGATCGCGTCAGGATGCCTTGCCGGGATCGCCTATTACGCCGGGATGACGTTTGCTGCGGAGCCCATCGCTCTCATCTCCCTGCAGGTCCTGCACGCGTGGTTCTTCGCGGTTGTGGCGGGCGTTGGGCTGACCCTTTTCCAGCGGATCATTCCCCGCCCTGGTTTGGCGGCCGGCCTCTTCACGAATACCCGAAGGATCGGCGCAATTGTGTCCGGCCCCATCATCGCGTTTGGGTCGATGACGGCATTCGGCTATCAGGGCGTCTTTGCCGTCTGCGCCGTGCTGACGCTGGTGGCCTTGGTGCTCATGGAAATCACGTCAAGGACCGGCAAGGCCGTGGAACCTGCACGTCGCGCCAGATCCTACGAATCCGACCGCGAAGTCAGCCCCACAACGCCTTCTTGAGCAGTGCCCTCAGCTGGGCATTCTCGTCCTCGCTCAGTGCCGCGAGCTGGGTCTGCTCGCATGCTTCGAGCGCGGCCCGCGCCTTGTTGTGGATCCTGCGGCCCTCGGTGGTGGAGACGATGATCTTGGCGCGTCGGTCCTGTTTTCCCTGGGTCCGGTTGACCAGGCCGCGGTGCTCAAGATCGTCCACCAGGCTGACCACCTGGCTGGGGTCCAGGCTGAGGAAATCGGCGAGTTCGCGCTGCGTCGGTTCCAGTCCGCTGCACGCGATTGTCAGCACGGAAAAGTACCGTTCCCTGAGTCCGTAATCCGCCAGTGCCCTGTTGTTCAGGAGGGAACCCGTTGCGTGCAGTTTGGCCAGCAGCAGACCCACGTCGTTGCCGATTTTGGCCGTGGCCAGGCGCGGGGTTTCCACTTCGGTGCTTTGCGGGCCCATGACAACTCCAATAGTGATGAAAGGCAATAATTCACGTTTTCAATGATCCATATTCTCACTGATCACGATAAGGATCTCACGATGCAGCAGGATCGGCCCCACTGGCGGTCTTAGGGTGACGCTCGCTCACTTATCGTGGGTTTTTGGGTGACGCTCGCTCACTTATCGTGGATGTTGCCGTCCGGAACTTTCGGCGCGCAGGCGAGTATCGCCGTCGAACTTTATGCGGAGGGTGAGAGAGCGTTTGGAAATTGGCGCCGGGAAGGGAGAGAGGGTTCCGAAAAGTTTGTCGGGAAGTGAGAGAGCGTTGGGAATTGGGCGACATAATCCGTCAACGGGCTAAATCCCGGTTAATTTTGTCCAACGAACTGCCTTATCGGCGCCGGGGGCATTACGATGAGCACGACTCATCACTGAGTACTACTCACCACACCTAACCCGGGGGATATACCAATGAGCTACCCGCAGCAACCGCAACAGACCCAGCCGTACGCCGCACAGGCCGGCGAGCCGCCGCTCTGGGCTCCGTACTACGGCGCACCGATCGGCGCAGCTGTAAAGCGTTTCTTCAAGAAGTACACCGACTTCACCGGTCGTGCCAGCCGCAGCGAGTACTGGTGGTGGACGCTGGTTTCCGTCATCGTCAGCACCGTGCTGAACACCCTTGCCACGGTGGTCGGCTCTGCCGGCGCTACCGTTAGCGATGCCGGAACGGTGACCCTTGGCGGTGGAGCCATTGCGTTCTACGTCATCCTGGGCATCTGGGGCCTGGCAACAATCATCCCGTCCATCGCCCTGCTTGTTCGCCGCCTTCACGACGGCAACTTCAGCGGCTGGCTGGCACTGCTCGTCTTGGTGCCGTTCCTTGGCGCCCTTGCCGTGTTCGTGCTCTCGCTCCTGCCGTCCAACCCGGCCGGCCAGCGTTTCGACCAGCCCCAGGCTGCCTAGTAATCCACGTTCCAAACAAGAGGGGCGGCACGCAATGTGCCGCCCCTCTTGCGTGCCCCCGGAACCTGCCCGTGAAATGCTGTGACTGGCACGGACCGACCCCAACGACGAGGAGCGCCGCATGTCCGGGAACACCGGATCCAGGAAGATCAAACGCTGCGCGGTGGTGGGCGGCGGGATTATCGGCGTCGCTGTCGCGCGGGAACTCGCCGCCAAGCTCGACGACGTCCAGGTCACCGTCTACGAGAAGGAAGACCGCCTCGCGGCACACCAGACCGGCCATAACTCGGGCGTTGTCCATGCGGGCCTCTACTACGAACCCGGCGGACTGAAAGCAACGCTATGCCGCAGGGGAGTGGAGTTGCTGCAGGAATTCTGCGCAGCGAAAGGCCTGCCGTATGAGGCCTGCGGCAAGCTCGTCATTGCCCAGACGGCCGAAGAAAGCAGGCGCCTGGACAGCATCTTCGCGCGCGCCACAGCCAACGGGGTGCCTGGTGCCCGGATGCTTTCGCGGGGGCAGATCAGCGAGGTGGAGCCGAACGCCGTCGGGCTTTCTGCTTTGCACTCGCCGGAAACGGCGATTGTTGACTATGCGGCCATCACCAACGCGCTCGCCGACGACGTCCGCGCCTCGGGCGGGACCATCCGGCTGGGGCAGGAGGTCACCTCCCTGGAACAGCAGATGAGCGGCGTGGTGGTTCACACGAAGGAAGGCGGCGAACACTTCGACCTTGTGGTGGCGTGCGCGGGCCTGCAATCCGACCGTTTGGCGGAGTCTACCGGGGAGCCTGCAACACCACGCATCGTCCCTTTTTTCGGACAGTATTTTCTGCTGGGAAAGGAAGCCCGCGAGAAGGTGAAGGGCTTGATCTATCCGGTGCCGGATCCCAAGCATCCGTTCCTGGGCGTACACCTCACTAAACGCATTGACGGCGAAATGATGCTCGGCCCGAATGCCTTCATATCTTTCGGCCGCGAATCCTACGCGTGGAATGCCGTGAATGTGCGTGACGTGCTCAATTACACGCTCTTCCCGGGTTTTTGGAATTTCGCTCGCCAGAACGTGCCGTCGGCCGTCCGTGAATTTCAGACCGTGGTGAGCAAGAAGAAGTTCATCCGTGAGGCCATGCGGTTCGTGCCGTCGCTGGAGGGCGCAACGATTCTTCCGGGGACCCGCGGTGTCCGCGCCCAGGCGATGAACGGTGACGGTTCGCTGGTGGACGACTTTGTGATCGCACGACGCCGGGACGCGGTGATGGTGCGCAACGCGCCGTCGCCAGGGGCTACGTCGTCCATGGCCATCGCGGAGTACATCGTGGAGCAGGCTTTGCGGGACTGAGGGGCGGGCGGAACAGTTAACAAGTCCGTGACGCAGCCGAAACGGCACCCACATCCGGCCCGGTTACCGTTGCCGCATGATCGCATCCCTGGCCTCGTTTGCCACCTCAATCGGCACCACCCTGGCGGCATGGATCGAGGCCGCCTACGTTATGGACTGCGCTGAACCAGAAACCGACGAGGGACTTCGAAGCGATTGGACGTGGCTTCCGGCCCTGAGCGGGGTCACCGTTGCCAGCGCCCAAGCCATTCAGGCGCACGCGGGAAGGGCCCGTCCAAAGCCCTAGGGCCGGCGTCGAAAGCTGCACAATGTCGCGTTGGGCACAGTATTCGTTGATCACGTGTACTATGCCCTAAACTGCTTCACTGAGGTGCCGGAATAGGCACTATGCAGCAACGAAAGCGAACCCTCAATGGCTACTGATTACGACGCCCCGCGCAAGACAGAAGAAGAGTCTCCCGCTGAATCACTTGAGGCACTCCAGGCATCCCGCGGGAACGGTGCACAGACTGCAGTCATCGACGTCGAGGAAAACGATACCGCCGAAGGAATTGACCTTCCCGGCGCCGATCTCTCCGGCGAAGAACTGACCGTCATCGTGGTTCCTGAACAGTCCGATGAATTCACGTGTGGCTCCTGCTTCCTGGTCCGCCACCGCTCCCAGATTGCGTTGGAAAAGAACGGTTTGAAGTACTGCAAAGACTGCGAAGGCTAAACTCCAGGCAAACGCATTTCCCCTCGCCCCGCCAGACCAGGACCGGTCCGGTGGGGCTTTTGCGTTTCGCCTGGCGCAGGTAACGCTCAGGTGTCGTTACTTTCGATCACGAACATGGGCGCGATGACGTCCAAAACCGTCTGGAACCAGCCCCAAAACGGGCTTCCGATGACACTCCCGTGACCCCCGAAAGGCCCCCTTAACGGTTATGCGCCGAAGCGGCTACAAACCGCCCGAACACCGGGATGCGCTCCTAATGTTGAAGTATCAATCTCGCCTGAAGGGGGCAAAAAATGAGGAAGTTCAGTGCCGGTTTGGCAGCAGTCCTGGCTGCTGCCGGACTCGGTCTGGCAGCGCCGGGTCCAGCCTCGGCAGCATCATATTGCGGTATCACGTGGGGCTCATTGGCCAAGGCCGATCCCGACATGAGCTCCGCCAATGTCACCAGCGTCCGCACGGGTCAACAGCCCTGCTACGACCGCTTGGTGATCGACATGACCGGCAAAGTGGCCGGCTACTCAGTGCGTTACGTTCCGGTAGTGATCCAGGATGCAACGGGCTATCCCATCCCGATGCTCGGTGACGCGGACTTGCAGGTGGTGGTGACGGCGCCGTCGTACAACCAGAACGGCCAGCCGACGTACTTGCCGGCCGCGAAGGCAGACCTGTCCAACGTTTCCGGCTATCAGACGTTCCGCCAGGTGGTTTATGCGGGCAGCTTTGAGGGCACCACGAGCATCGGGCTGGGGCTCCGTGCCCGGCTTCCGTTCCGGGTGTTCACCTTGGACGGTCCCGACGGCGGGTCCCGCCTGGTGGTGGACGTAGCACATCGCTGGTGAATGAGGACGCCGGGAGGGGGCGCTCAGGACGCGGGAAAGCGGCCAGTTCGTTGGAATGTTCCACACGAACTGGCCGCTTTCCCGCGAACTCGCTGTTTCCCTACTCCGGCACCACCAGGGCCGGGGTGTCCTTGCGGATAGTTTCACCACGGAAGAAGCCGGGCCGGACGCGGGACATGATCAGCATGACCACGGCGCCCAAAGCGAGGATCCCGATGCCGAGGACGAACACCAAGCCCACCCCGAAGATCTCCGAGCCACTTCCGAACTCCGGAGCCCAGCTGTCAACGGCGGTCTGAAGGAACACCACGAACAAGCCCACCCCACCCAGCAGCGGGCACACGAGCCGGAGGAAGAAGTTGCGGACGCTGGAGAACACGCTGTTGCGGAAATACCACACGCAGGCGATGGCCGTCAGTCCGTAGTAGAAGCAGATCATCAGGCCGAGGGCCAGGATGGTGTCGTTCAGGACGTTTTCGCTGATCACGTGCATCACTGCGTAGAACCCCGCGGACAGGACGCCGGCCGCAATGGTGGCGAAGCCCGGCGTCGAGAACTTCTTGCTCATGTGGCTGAAGCGCTCAGGCAGGGCGCCATAGTGCGCCATGGCCAGCAGGCTGCGCGACGGTGACGTGAACGTGGACTGCAGGGATGCCGCGGAGCTGGAGAGCACCGCGAGGGACATGAGGATGGCGAACGGTCCCATAACAGGCGACGCGAGGGCGGTGAACACGTTGGCGTGGTTTTCGGCGTTGTTCAGGCCGATTCCGGTGTCTCCGACGCCGGCGAACATCATGGTGGCGATGGTGACCAGCAGGTAGATGCCCAACACGATCACGGCGGTCAGCGTGCCTGCGAGGCCGGCGGTCTTCTTGCCGTTGGCGGTTTCCTCGTTGACTGTCAGGCACACATCCCAGCCCCAGTAGACGAAGATCGACAAGGAAATACCTGCTGCGATCTGGCCGAAGGTTTCGATCTTGGTGACGTCGAACCAGTCCCAGCTAAAGGGAACGGCGGTCTCGGACGTGGACCAGTTGGCGAAGGCCATGGCCACGAACAGTCCCAGGACCAGCAGCTGGAAGCCCACCAGGCCGTACTGGACGATCTTGGTGGTGTGCAGGCCGCGGTAGCTAATCCACACGGCCAGCGCCACGAAGACGAAGCAGGTGGCCACGTTGAGCAGCTTGTTCGAGGCGAGGTCGGCGAGCTCAGGTGAGCCCGTGGCCTGTGCCAGGAACAGGTAGAAGAAGTCCACGGCGACGCCCGCCAGGTTGGACAGCACGATGATGTTCGCCGCGAGCAAGCCCCAGCCGCCCATCCAGCCTACCCACGGGCCGAACGCCTTGGTGACCCAAGTGAACGTGGTGCCGCTGTCCGGTGAGTCTGCGTTGAGCTCCCGGTAGGCCAGCGATACCAGGATCATCGGAATGAAGCCGATCAGGAAGATGACGGGCAGTTGCAGTCCGACTTCGTTGACGGTGGGACCGAGCGCACCGGTGAGGGTGTACGCCGGGGCGATGGTTGAAATGCCCAGAACGACGACGGCGAGGAGCCCCAGCTGCCCCGTCTCCAGTCCCTTGCCGCTGATGTCGTGCGACGGTGCGGCTGCGGCGCTGCTGGAAGCAGCGTTGCGGATTGTCTGGCTCATGTGAGGCCCTTTCTAGCTGGCCGAGGGTTGTTGCTGCGTGATGCAGTGGATGCCGCCGCCCCGGGCGAAGAGTTCGCGGGCGTCAACACTGACCACGCGGCGTCCGGGGTAGGCATCGGCGAGAATGCGGTGGGCTTTCTCGTCCATGGAGTCGTTGAAACTGCAGGCGATGACCCCGCCGTTGACCACGAGGTGGTTGATGTAGCTGTAGTCCACATACCCTTCGTGGTCGGTCAAGGTAACTGGTGCGGGAACTTCGATGATGTTCCAGTCCCGGCCTGCTGCGTCGTGGGTGGTGCGCAGGAAGTCGATGATCTCGCGGGAGACGTTGTAGTCAGGGTGTTCCGGGTTTTGCTGGGAGTGGACCAGCAGCGTACCCGGGCTTGGGATCGCTGCCACGATGTCCACATGGCCGCGCGTGCCGAACTTTTCGGAGTCACGGGTCAAGCCCCGGGGCAGCCACACCACGTGGGTGGCGCCGATGGTGCGGGCCAGCTCCTCCTCGATGTCCGACCTGGTCAGGCCAGGGTTGCGGCCTCGGTCCAGCTGCACCGTTTCGGTGACAAGGACAGTGCCCTCGCCATCAACCTGGATGCCGCCGCCTTCGTTGACGATCCCGGACGGTATGTGGCTGGCGTTGGCCCGCTGGCTCACGTCCGCGGCGATCAGCGAGTCCTTGTCCCAAGCCGCCCAGTCCTGCCCGCCCCAGCCGTTGAAGATCCAGTCAACAGCGCCAAGTTGCCTGTTGGCGTCGAGCACGAACGATGGCCCGATGTCCCGCATCCAGGCATCGTTGAGTTCGGCAGTCTGTACCTCGACGCGAGGGTCCAAGTAGCGCGCGGCTGTCTCGACGTCGTCGGCCGTTACCACCATGGTGACGGGTTCAAACTCGAGGATGGCGTTCGCGACGGCGGCCCAGGCAGAGCGCGCTGCGTGCGCCTCTTCGTCGGTATCGCCCAAGGTGTAGCCGCCGGTGGGGAAGGCCATCCAGACGCGGTCCTGGGGAGCCGTTTCGGACGGCATGCGCCAGACGCTCACGCGGCGACGGCCTGGGGCTGGGCTTGGATGTAGTCGGCGCGCAGCGGGGCGGTCCACGGCGGGGTGCGCGTGGCCGGTTCCGTGCGGGCCATGGAAGCCGGGGCTTCGCGGCGGGTGATTTCAATCATGATGGCGTGTACTCCGTGAGACGACAGTCACTAAATGAATAGCGTTCATTTAGTATGGCCTGTGTCACGCTTCTGTGCAAGGGCGGGCTGAGTGACTGTTGTTTGTGACCGGGCGGGGGTGGGTTCCCCGGGGTTGCCATGGGGGCCATTAGCGACGAGCCGGCGAGTCGATGGATGGGTGCGTTATCGGGTTTTCCACATAGCAACGATTGGGTCTGATGGTTGCTCTTGCCTGCTGGAAGAGTTGGGGTATGGAGCAGATTCGGGGCAGTCAGGCGGGCGCAGCGGTTGCGTCTGATCCTGTCGCAAGACTTCTGTCCCTGGAGTCGGCACCCCGGGTTTCTGATCTCATCGCACTCCTGGGCGCCGTCCGTCTCGGTGCCGCGAGCGGCGAGCTGATCGATCAGATTCGTGGGTTGGAAGATTTGAAGTCCGCTATTGCTGGCTTGCAGGCGCGTGCTGCGGTGGCTTTTGATCTGGCGCAGCGCGGCGAGCAGGAGGCTGTCGGTGTGCCCGCTTCTGAGCGGGGCCAGGGTGTCGGGGCGCAAGTGGCGTTGGCTCGGCGTGAGTCCCCGAACCGTGGATCCCGGCTTCTGCGGTTGGCGAAGGCGTTGGTAACCGAGATGCCCCGCACCATGGCCGCCCTGGAAACGGGCCAGCTGAACGAGTGGCGTGCCACCCTACTCGTGAAAGAGACCGCCGGCCTGTCTGTCGAGGACCGGTCCGCCGTGGACGAGGAACTCGCGGCCGATACCGGGACGTTCGAGGGAAAGGGTGACCGGGCCATCGTCGCGGCCGCGAAGGCCGCAGCGTATCGCCGTGATCCGCGCTCGGTGGCCCAGCGTGCCGGTCACGCCGCGGGCGAGCGGACGGTGAGCCTGCGCCCGGCACCAGATGCCATGACCTACCTGACAGCGTTGCTGCCCGCCGCCCAGGGTGTGGCCGCCTCTGACGCGCTGACCCGAAAGGCGGAATCGGCCCGTTCGGTGGGGGATTCGCGGACCCGGGGACAGGTCATGGCCGACACCCTCGTCGAACGACTCACCGGCAAGCGCGGCGGGATCAGCGGTGTGGAGCTCCAACTCGTGATGACCGACCGAACCCTTCTCCAAGGCGACAGCGAACCGGCCCGGCTCAAGGGCTACGGAATCGTCCCATCGGAATGGGCCAGAACTCTTGTTGGCACGGGGGATGAGTTCACCGTGTGGCTCCGCCGGCTCTACGCTGCACCCGGGACCGGCGAGCTCTTGAGCATGGACTCCAAGGCCCGCTTCTTCCCGCCACGGCTTAGACGTTTCATTGAAATCCGCGACGATACCTGCCGCACGCCTTACTGCGACGCGCCCATCCGGCACATCGACCACATCGTGCCCTGGCGCTCCGGCGGCACCACCACGGCGGACAACGGCGCCGGACTCTGTGAAGCCTGCAACCACACCAAGGAAAACCCCGGTTGGACCGCCAAAACCGCGCCCGCGGACGTCCACGCCCTCGAAATCAGCACCCCCACAGGGAACACGTACCAGTCCAAAGCGTCACCCTTGCCGGGGCAAGGTCAAGCAGCGGGAAATGCGCGTGACCCGGACCCGGAACCCGAAGCGCGCCCACCTGGGCACGAACGGCGTGGCCTGGTCCCCGTATAGCGAGCCTGGGGTGCCGGCCCGGTGGTGAAACTTCCCGGGAACGGCCCCTGGCGAGCCTAGGTCAGAGTCGGCAAGGTGAGAATCTCGGCACCGTCGGGTGTGATGGCGATGGTGTGCTCGCTGTGGGCTGTCCGGCAGCCCGTCACGCTTCGGAGCGTCCAGCCGTCAGGATCGGTGACCAGTTCGGCTGTGTCCGCCATGACCCACGGCTCCAGTGCCAGTAGGAGCCCGGGACGCAGTTTGTATCCGCGGCCGGGCCGGCCGGTGTTCGGAACGTGCGGGTCCTGGTGCATGGTTGATCCGATGCCATGGCCGCCGAATTCGACGTTGATCGGGTAGCCGGCCTCGCTGAGGACTGCGCCGATGGCATACGAGAGGTCTCCGATCCGGGCGCCGGGTCGGGCGGCAGCAATCCCGGCGCGCAGTGCACGTTCGGTTGCGTCGATCATCGCGACACTCTCTGCAGGCCGTGATTCGCCCACAATGAAGCTGATGGCCGAGTCTGCAGCGACTCCGCGGAGGGAAACTGCGAGATCCAGTGTCAGCAGGTCGCCGTCGGCAATCGTGTAGTCGCGAGGCAGCCCGTGCAGCACGGCATCGTTGACGCCGGTGCAGATGTAGTGGCCAAACGGCCCCCGTCCGAAGGATGGTGCGTAGTCGACGTAGCAGGATACTGCCCCCGCCTCGAGGATCATGGCCTTGGCCCACTGGTCGATGTCCAGAAGGTTGGTGCCCACGGTGGCGCGGCCCTTGAGCGTGTGCAAAATGTTGGCGACCAAGGCCCCCGTATCCTTTGCTCTGTGCAATTCAGCGGGGCTTAGGATTTCGATCATGCGGCACCTTTCTCTCTGTGTGACCAATAACTATCCCGGCCATATTATCCCGGTATTACAATTGGAGCCATGGTCAGGCTGCCACTTACTCCCGCAGAGGCCGAGCGCGGACAACGCCTTGGTGCTCTCTTGCGTCGCGCCCGCGGTGAGCGTTCGATGCTGGAGACCGCCCTGGACGCCCGCGTCTCGCCGGAGACGCTCCGAAAGATTGAGTCCGGTCGTGTGGCGACCCCCGCATTTCCCACTGTCGCCGCGATCGCCGATGTCCTTGGACTCTCCCTCGATGAGGTGTGGGCTGAGATCAACCAGCCCGAACCTGGCGTGGAGCAGTCCAGCATTCGCCGGAGTGCTCGTGAATGGCTGGCCTCCTAGGCTCAGCGCTTGGGTCGGGCCCGCACATGGAGGCGTTCGCCCTGCTGGCCGAACAGGGTTAGGAGCTCCACGGGTTCCGCGGTGGCACTGACAAACCAGTGCGGTGTCCGCGTATCGAATTCCGCCACTTCGCCCGGGTTCAAGACAAAGTCATTCTCACCGAGCATCAGCCGCAGTTTGCCGTTGAGGATGTACATCCAGTCGTAGCCCTCGTGGGATTGGGGGTTGGGAACCTCCTTGCCGGTGCCGCCCCGCAGAACCATTTTGAATGCCTGGATTCCGCCGGGTCGTCGCGTGAGCGGGAGTGCGGTGCCCCACTCGTGGACGTGGGGCTTGAGGTGGATGCGGGGATCACCCGTTTCCGGAGCGTCGATGAGTTGTTCGAGGGGAACCTGGTGAAGTCTCGCGATGGGCAGCAGCAGCTCAAGCGTGGGTTTCCGTTGGCCAGACTCCAGCCTTGAGAGCGTGCTCACGGAGATGCCTGTTGCCTCCGAAGCTTCCGCCAAGGTCAGGTTGCGCTGGGTCCTCATGGCGCGCAACCGGGGACCGACGGCGTCGAGCATGGTGCTGAAATCTGCAGTCATCCCTCCAGTTTGCCATAGCGGCAAATTTTCTTGCCGCTTTGGACCGAAGTGCCCAACCATTGAATCAGCGGTACAGGACCGTATCTAACGTGTGGAGGCACAGTGAGCAAAGAGCCAGTGGAGAGCCGGATGGCCGATGAGTATGACGTCATTGTGGTGGGAGGTGGCCCAGCTGGGTTAAGTGCAGCGGTCACCCTGGGCAGGGCACTGCGGTCTGTCCTGGTGATCGACGCCGGGGAGCCGCGAAATGCGCCTGCCGCGGGGGTGCACGGCTTCCTTTCGAGGGACGGAATAGATCCCAAGGAACTGCTGGCACTCGGACGCGCGGAAGCGCGGCAGTATGGGGCTGACGTCGTATCCGGTGTAGCGGTCGCGGCACGTTCGACGGCGGACCCAACGGCCGGTTCGGTGCCGGCCTTCGCGGTGGACTTGGCGGACGGCCATACGGTGGGAGCGCGCCGTCTGCTGGTTACTACCGGTCTCACCGACGTCCTGCCCGAAATTGACGGCATTCGGGAACGGTGGGGACGCGACGTGCTGCACTGCCCCTATTGCCACGGCTGGGAAGTTCGAAACAAAGCCATCGGCATCCTGGGGTCGGTGCCGATGGCTTTGCACCAGACAATGCTGTTCCGCCAATGGAGTCCCGACATCACGCTGTTCCTGAACGACCTCGTGGACCCGACGGAGGAACAGTGGGAGGAATTGGCCGCCCGATCCATCACCGTGGTGGAGGGCAAAGTGCAGTCCTTGCAGGTTACCGACGACGCCCTGAGCGGGGTTGTCCTGGCGTCCGGCACAGTGATTCCTGTGGAGGCCGTTGTCACGGGCCCGCGGATGGTGGCCCGTTCCGTCGTCTTGGAGTCGCTGGGTGTCTCCGCTGTGGAACACCCCATGGGCGTTGGGAGCCATGTAGAAGTGACTGCGCAAGGCGGCGCGACGTCCGTGCCGGGTGTGTGGGCGGCAGGCAACGTCACGGATCTCACGGGGCAGGTTATGGCGTCCGCTGCTTCCGGGGTCATGGCCGGGGCTGTGATCAACGCCGACCTCGTGAATGAGGAGACCAGGTTAGCGGTGCAAGCCGCGAGGACGGCATTTTCCCGGTGATTGCTGGTGCCAGCTAGTCCTCGGTGTCTGGGCAGCCAACTCAGCGTTGCCGTAGTTCGGTGTCAGCAGGGGATGCTGACTGGGCAGCCGTCCAGCTCGCCAGGAAGGCAAGTTGTTCCTGGGCTTGGCTGCCTGGCTCGGCCGTGTAGGCGATAAGGGTCAACCCTTCGCCAGGGACTTCCAATGCGTCGCCCGTCAGTTCGATCTCCCCGACCAATGGGTTCCTCATGGTCTTCCTTGCCGAGCGGTGGAATTTCACGTTGTGACGTGCCCATCGAGTGGAGAACTCCGGACTGCCGGCCGCGAGGTCACCGATCAAGCCATTCAGGTATCGGTCGCGGGGGCGACGACCTGATTCCACGCGCAGGGCTGCCGCGAAATCATCGGCAATGGTCTCCCACTCCACGAAGAAGTCCCGCGAACGAGGGTCCAGGAACATGAAGCGGGCCAGGTTCAAGGGCATGCTGGCGGGGGAGAGGATGCCGGTATAGAGGGCAAGGCACAGGCTGTTCGCAGCGACGATGTCCATCTTGGCGTTTCGGACATACGCCGGAGTCCCGGTCATTCCGGATAAGACCCGTTCGATGCTCGGCCGTACCTCGGACCGCGGGGTGCGGCCGCCTGCTGGCCGGGCCGGGGCCGCCGCCTTTGCCAAGTCCAGCAGGTGCGAGCGCTCCGCCTCGTCGAGCTGAAGGGCGCGGGCCAGGGAATCAAGGACTGAGTCAGAGACTCCGCGGAGATTTCCGCGTTCAAGGCGGGCGTAGTATTCGGTGCTGACCCCGGTCAGCAGCGCTACCTCTTCGCGCTTGAGGCCCGCCACCCTTCGTGTCCCGCTGTAGGCGGAAAGGCCGGCCTGCGCTGGAGTGATGCGCGCTCTCCGGCTCATGAGGAAATCGCGGACGTCTTTGTTGTTGTCCATGGTCCTACGCTACGACGGCCGCGGCGGCTCCAACAGGAACTGGCAGTACACCTCACAGCAGGGACTCCTCCGCCCGGCCGGGGGCTGGTTCTCTGGAGGTATGGAACTAGTACCTGTTGCCCCTGCCTCGGTGGCCCCTGCGGAGCGGTTCACCGGGGACGTCTATGTCAGTCCCCTCCATGCGGGCGAGGTCCCGTCAAGGCTTATCTCAGCGTTGGTGCACTTCACTCCCGGTGCCCGTACCAATTGGCATTCCCATCCATTGGGTCAAACCCTGCACTGCACCGGCGGCAATGGCCTGGTGGTGACAAGGGATGGAACGGTGATCCATCTGCGCCCGGGAGACACGGTCCACACCCCTCCTGGCGAAGAACACTGGCATGGCGCCACGTCACGAAGCTTGATGAGCCATTTGGCCATGGTGGAGCACTACAACGGGGAGAGCGCCACGTGGCTGGAACCCGTTAGCGACGCCGACTACGAAACTGCCGACGCCCCCTTGGGCCGCTGAACCGACACATCCCAACGAAGGAAAACCATGCAGACTGTGACACTTAACAACGGCGTCGAGATGCCGATCCTCGGCTTTGGGGTCTTCCAGATCCCCGATGAGGAAACCCAGGCCGCCGTGGAGGCTGCGCTCGCCGCCGGATACCGTCACCTGGACACAGCCGCTTCCTACGGAAACGAAGCGGCAGTCGGTGCAGCGATCAAGGCGAGCGGCCTCTCGCGCGAGGAACTGTTCGTCACCACCAAGCTCTGGATCCAGCATGCTCCTACGGGCAATGTGCAGGAGGACACCAATCGGGCCTTCGCCAACTCGCTCGACCGGCTGGGACTGGAGTACGTGGACCTGTACCTGATCCACCAGCCGCTGGGCGACTACTACAGCGAGTGGCGGGCCATGCAGGACTTCAACAAGGAAGGCCGGGCCCGCGCCATCGGCGTCTCGAACTTCCACCAGGACCGCCTGGTGGACCTGATCGACCACAACGAGATCGTCCCTGCGGTCAATCAAATCGAAACGCACCCGTTTCACCAGCGTGCTTCTGACCAGGCGCTCATGATCGAACGCGGAGTGCAGATCGAGTCCTGGGGTCCGTTCGCTGAAGGCCGCAACAACCTCTTCGCGGATCCGGTCCTCAGCGCCATCGCCGAAGCCCACGGCAAGTCCGTTGCCCAAGTGGTGCTGCGCTGGCTCGTCCAGCGCAATGTGGTGGTCATTCCCAAATCGATCCGGCCTGAACGGATGGCCCAGAACCTGGACGTCTTCGACTTCACCTTGACGGACGAACATATGGGCCTGATAGCGGCGCTCGATACCGGATCCAGCCTGTTCTTCGACCACCGCGACCCCGCCATGGTGAGCTGGTTGGGCGGACGCAGGATCAGCTGATCCACGAATCCAGGCTGGCTGCCTCACACCTTCACGCAAAATAACAGTCGACTTGTCGGCCAAGTGCGAGGACCATTAAAGGACAGCCGTTGAAGGAGGTTGGGTATGTGCTACGCGTACTATGACGACTTCGAGCGGCGCACGAAGAAGGACTCCGCGCGCAAGCCCGAGACGCACACGTCCGAGGCCAAAAAAGAACCAGTTGTCCCTGCTGAGAGCCGTCCAAGGACGGAAGGAACGCTATGGACTTTCCTGGCCCGCCGTCGCAGGGAATTCGAGGTTTCCGAGCCGAAGATCGACCGCATCCGCGAGAAAGTCTAGGTACCAACCAGGACTGGAACGAAAATCAGATCCAACGAAAGGCGCTGCATTCGCGGCGCCTTTCCCACGTTGTCCTAACGGGCAGCAGCTGTGGTGCCCCTGAGGACCAGCAGGGGTTCGATGAGCTTCCGCCCGGCCTCTAGGCTTGGGTCGTCGAGTCGGGCCAGGAGCCTCTGTGCGGCGTCCACGCCCACGATGTCGCTTCGGTTGTCGATGGATGTCAGGTCCAGGTAACGGGACTTGGCCAACGGCGAGTTGTCGTACCCGATGACCGAAATTTCCGCCGGCACCGACAAACCCCGGGCCTTGATGGCCGCGAAAGCGCCCAACGCCATGGTGTCGTTCGCCGCAAAGATGGCCGTGGTTTCCGGGTGATGGTCCAGGAGCCGGCAAGCGGCGCCGTACCCGTCTTCTTCCGACGTTCCGGCGGTCTCGCTGATGACTACCTCGACGCCGGCAGTTTCCACCGCCTGCCGGAACCCTGCGCGGCGGTGAGCAGAGGCGCCGTCGCCTCCTGAGAGGTGACCGATCCGGGTATGACCGAGCCCCAGCAGGTGGTTGGCGGCCAGGCTGCCGCCGCCGTCGTCGTCGTTGGTGATGAGGTCCGCGCCCGCCGGAACGGCTCGGCGCCACCCGGCCACCACGGTGGGTACCCAGATGCCCGTGAGCATGGCTTCATTCGGTTCGGCGGCGAGCACCAGCGCATCCACGTGCATGGCAAGCAGTCCGTCGGTGGCTTCCTTGATGCGGTTTTCGCCAGGGCGGGAGTCGGCCAGCATGACTTGGTAGCCGAGGTCCGAGAGGACGGATTCCATGCCCCTGAGGAGATCGACGAACCAGGGATTTCGGTAGTCGTCAATGACCAGCCCGATGCTCTTGGTGCGGGTACTCGCAAGGGTCGTGGCCGCTCGACTGGGCTGGTATCCCAGCTCCGAAATGGCGCTTTGGACAGCGTCCCGGCGTCTTTCGCTGACCCTTTCCGGGTCCTTGAGGAACAGCGAAACCAACGACGGCGAGACGCCGGCTTGGCGCGCGACGTCGTACAGGGTGGGGCGTCTGGTCTGGGGGCTGTTCAACGGAATCGATGTGCCTTTCGTGTCTGTCCTTGAGGATAGTCGGTTAATGATTGACAGGACATATAGACATAGTTACGATCAAAGCCAGCGTAAAAATTGTAGCGCTACAAAATGCCGTACAGCGCCCCACGCGGCGGCGAAATTTCGAAGGAGAAATCAATGGCTGAGAGCCTCGGCGTCGCCGTCATCGGTGCAGGCATGGCCGGCAAGGCCCACGCTGCCGCCTACCGCACGGCATCTGCCCTTTACAGCCCCGTACTTCCCCCGGTGCGCCTGGTCTCGATCGGCGATGTCAACGCCGAATTCGGTTCCTTGGCCGCCCGCCGGTTCGGATACGAGCGCAATGACACGTCCTGGCAGGCGATTGCCGAGGCCGATGACATTGATGTGGTCAGCGTCGTGATTGCCAATTCGCTGCACCGCGAAGTGGTGGAAGGGTTGCTCGCCGCCGGCAAGCACGTGCTGTGTGAAAAGCCGTTGAGCGACACCCTCGAAGACGCCCGCGCCATGGCCGACGCTGCCCGCGCCGCCGAGGCCGGCGGAACCATCGCCCGCATCGGCTTCACATTCCGCCGTACACCGGGCATCGCTTACATCCGCGACCTCATCCGGAACGGTGTCCTGGGCAATGTGCTTCATTTCAGCGGCCGCTACTGGACCGACTACGGTTTCAGCCCCGCCGCCCCCATGAGCTGGCGCTACAAGGGCGGCCCCGGCTCCGGTGCCCTGGCCGACGTCGGAAGCCACCTGACCTACGTTTCCGAGTTCCTGTGCGGCGACATCACATCCATCAGCGGTGGCCGCCTCACCACGGCCATCGACAAGCGTCCGTTGCCGCTCGGAGCTGTGATCGGGCACGACCACGCTGCTGTCAGCGACACCTACGAGGCTGTTGAAAACGACGACTACGCAGCTTTCAACGCAGAGTTCGCCAACGGAGCCGGCAGCTTCGAGGTCTCCCGAGTAGCTGCGGGCCATGCCAACAGCCTCCAGTTCGAGGTCTTCTGCGAGAACGGGGCCGCCAAGTTCGACCAGCGCCGTCCGTCCGAAATCCAGTTGTTCCTCAACGACGGCTCAGGCAACGAGAACGGCTACCGCCAGGTCATCCTCGGCCCGGGACACCCGTACATCGCCGGCGGCCTGGCCATGGACGCTCCGGAAGTGGGCTTCGGCCAGAACGACGCCTTCGGCTACCAGGCCCGTGCGTTCCTCGAAGAGGTTGCCGGCCTGGACGCGGAAGCATCCCTGCCGCGCTGCGCCACGTTCGACGAAGGCGTCCGCAATATGGAATTGCTCGGTGCCGTCACCGAATCGGCTCTGAACAACGGAAAGAAGATCACGCTATGAAGCTCGGCGTCTACAACGCGATCCTGCACGACCGGCCTCTTCCCGAGGCACTGAAGGTCATTGCCGGCCTTGGCCTGACAGGCATTGAAATCAACACCGGCGGGTTCCTGCCGCCCGTGCACGTGCCTACCTTTGACCAGATCCTGGAAAGCGACGCCGCACGCGACGACTACCTGGCGATCTTCGAAGGCACAGGCGTCTCCATCGCCGGCCTTAACTGCAACGGCAACCCGCTGCACCCCAAACGCGAGATCGGTGAAAAGCACGCGGAAGACATCCGCCGCTCCATCCGGCTGGCCCAACGCCTCGGCCAGGACCGCGTGGTCACCATGTCCGGCCTGCCCGGCGGGGAGCCTGGCGCCACTACCGTCAACTGGGTGGTCAACGCCTGGAACTCGGCAGCACTTGACGTGCTGGACTATCAATGGGGCGTGGCGGCGGAATTCTGGAAGGAAACCGACCGCCTGGCCGCCGATCACGGGGTCAAGGTAGCCCTGGAACTGCATCCGCAGAACATCGTCTTCAACACCGCCGACGTCCACAAGCTGATAGAGCTCACCGGCGCCACGCACGTAGGCGTGGAACTGGATGCATCCCACTTGTTCTGGCAGCAGATGGATCCGGTGGCCGTGGTCCGCGAACTGGGCCCTCTCGTGTTCCAGGCCGCTGCGAAGGATGTCCGTGTGAACACGGAGAATGCCGCGCTCTACGGCGTGCTGGACAACAGCTTCCGCCGGCTCTCGGCGGACGAGCACCGAACCAACCTCGGTGGCGACGAATGGGCTAACGAGTGGCCCAAGAACTCTGCGTGGGACTTTGTTGCCCTGGGCCGCGGTCACGACACCGCCTACTGGACGGAGTTCCTCCGCGCGCTCCATGAGGTGGACCCGAACATGCTGGTCAACATCGAGCACGAGGACGTGTCCTTGGGCCGGATCGAAGGCCTTCAGGTAGCCGCCAAGGTCCTGCGTGATGCCGATGCCGCCCTTGAGGCATCACTGAACGTACCGGCGTAAGCGAAGCGAAAGAAGCAGGGCGAACAGCAAGGCGGTGGCTTCGGCTGCCGCCTTGCTGTGGCATGGCAGGAAACGAAACCCTACGGAAGGACTCGGCACGTGCGCATCGGGATTGTGGGATATGGAGTGGGTGGAAGGTATTTCCATGCACCGTTCATTGAAGCTGCAGAGGGCGTGGAACTGGTGGGTGTCGTGGCGCGCTCAGAGGCCAGGCAAGCCGAAGTCCAGGCTGACTATCCAGGACTTCCGGTCTATGGCAGCCTGGCGGAGATGCTTGCGGCCGGGGTTGATGCAGTGACCATTACCACCCCGCCGCAAACACGCCGCGAGCTGGTCCTGGAAGCAATAGCGGCAGGCGTCCATGTAGTGGCAGACAAGCCGTTCGCCCCCGATTCCGACGCCGCGACGCCGACATCCTCACGCTTGCCGGAGTCCTCTCCTCGGGTGAATTGGGCCAAGCATGGCGCGTGCACTCGATCATGGACCAAGACGGCGCGGACACCCTCGAGGTCGGCCCCACAGGAGGCCTGTTGCGTGATCTGGGGAGTCATGTGGGGGTCGCTTGAGAAAACGGACGTCAGACTACGCTAAGGAGTCTTTGTCGGATTGTCGGTGGTGTCTTCTAGCCTGGAGCGTATGGAGAATCTGTCAGATGTTGAGCACGCGTATTTGAGAGCTCTGGATCTGCTCGTCGAGCGTGAGGTTCCTGTAATCAATGCGCAGGTATCGGTTGGAGCCCCGGGAGCGGTCGTTTGGTTGGACGTCGACTTAGAGGTAGATGTCCTTGAGGCTGCGCTGAGGGTCATTGATACTTGCGCGGTTCGATTTGTTGCTGCTTCGGCCGCGGTTGACGGCGACGAGGAAGAACGGTCGCTTGTCTTTGTCGGCGATGTGTTGATCGGGCTTAGATTCGGCGTGGAAGTCGACGATGACGATGACTTCGAACAGGTTTCAGGCTTCGACGCCGCAACCGTTGAAGACGAAGTTCTGAAATTGTCAGCTTCGGTCATTGAACGAGTCTCTTCGTTCCCCGGTGTTGAACCCTCGAACTTTGCAAGGATTCAGCAGCTGGTCGATGAGGCCTTTGCAGAGTTTGCGGCTGGTGATGAACGAATGGACAGGGTGGCGCGGTCGCGGGCTTCCGCGTTGGTGTATGAGATTGCTGAGGAGATCCGGCGGAGGCATCGGAGAGGTTTTGCCGACCGAGCGGAGGAGATTGCTGACTCGATACTTGCGTCCCGGCCAAATGTCCTATCGATGAACTTAACTGCGCTAAGGCCCCTTGTGCACGATTACCTGCGTACGTTAGACCATGAATGTGCAACACAGCGGGCCGGCGAGCCGGTTGTTCAGGCACTGCGTGCCAAAGCGAAGGCTCCTGCTGCCGGCGCCCCGCTGTTCTAGTCTCACCGTGAAGAAGCGGGCAGCCAGCGGTAGAGCGTTGGCACGGATACACCTAGATCGCGCGCCACATCGACGGCAGGTGTTCCCTGGGCCAGAAGGCGCCTGGCTGAAGTGATTTTACTGTCGGTCATGATCCGTTTCCGGCCCGGTGATGTGCAGGAGAGTGTTTGCGCTCTCACTGTGCGCATGCGCGCCTGGTGTGGAACCTTGCCGTTGAGCAGCACGGGGATTGGCGCCCGGGGCGCAGGGGCGCGCCGGGCGGCGACTCTCTGAGAGGGGGGAAGACTGCTGGAGCGCGGCCGCCCACATGGGGGAGTGGACGACCGCACTGTCCGCTGGAGCTCGAATCAGCGGACCAGTACGCCCCCGCTTAAGAGACCACGGTAGGGGCGCACTTCCGAGGAGCCGGCCATCCAGCCGGCCCCTTATGGTGACCGGGGCAGGGATTGACAACGTAACTGCCCCAACACCCGCACAGTATGAACGCACCCTGGCCCGTGCGGGCTGTCAGGACTGAATAGTCATTCCGGTCCCGGTGATGACGGGTGAACGCGTTCACCCGGAGCGAAGCCCTCGCCAGGCTGTGAGTGCCCTCCATTGCGTGCCCGGCGTTGGGTGGCTTGTGAAGAAGTGGATATCCAACGCTAAGGGACCCCGGCGTCCGGTAACGAACGCTGGCAAGTCATTCCAGGGCAAGGCGCAGAAATAGCGTTGACCCTCCGAGCACCGCGGAAAAACGGACTCTAACGTACAGCAAGCTCGAAGTACCCCAGATCACAAACGAACGATTTCATCCGTTTTCTGCAACCACCCCTTTTTGGGATTGGCGGAGCCCGGCTTTGGCGCGGCGGTGCAGGGCGACAACGGCGTTGGGACTGAGCGCGAAGAGTTTGGCTGCTTCCTTGGCTGGGACGTCGTTCAGGTCCATGTGCCAGAGGACTTGTTGCCAGCGTTCGGGTAGAGACCTGAATGCCTCAGCCAGAGAAGTCAAGGAACGTGGTTCCGGTGAAGTCGGTGAAGTCGGGGAGCAGGGTCTCACGGGACTGCTGCCCGATTTGCCGGTGAATGTGACGGGTGATGCTGACAAATAGGTACGCGGTGAAGGTCCCTACAGGACCTGCGCCTGCGTTGATGGCGGCCAGGATGGAGGCGAAGGCCTCTTGGACGGCGTCTTGAACCATTTGGTGGTCACGGGTGCGTCGCCGTGCGACGCGCAGAGCAGTGGGGGCGCGTCGGGTGAAGAGTACGCCATATGCCTCAGCGTGGCCTTGGCGGACCGCCTCAAGCAGTTCCCCGTCGCTGAGACCCTCCGGGGAGCCACGCGGTTGGTGTCAGAGAGAATCAATGATGCCCGTCCCGGGCGTTGGGTGCGGGCGTAGCAGGACGTCTGCCATCTTGAGCTCTGGGGACTTGGGAAGATCGGTACGGAGATTCACGCTAAGTGCCTCGCTATAGAAAACGGACGTCATGATTTCGCGAACACGGGCGAAGCGTCCTGGCCACCGAAGTCGAACGAAAATGCCCCTTACCGGCGACTCGGTACGGGGCATTTCGGTGGAATTCGGGCTTACCGTTTCATGACGCCGCCATTGGGTGTCATCAGGTCACTGGGAGCGAATGGTCTGGTTATCCGGCTTTTGGTACTGTCCATTGCTGGTTTGCGCCGCCGTGGCAAGTGTAGAGGAGTGCCTCGTTGGTGGTTGTGGATACGTCAAGGCATTTCCCGGTGCCCGGGTTGGTCAGGGTTCCATTGGTGCTTCGCCACTGTTGCGTAGAGCCGGCGTGACAGGTATAGGCGAGGGCTTTGACGCCGTCGGTTGTACCGCCGGCGTCCAGGCACAGCCCTGTTGCCGAGCCCAGGCGGATGGTGCCGTCCTTGGCAACGACCCAATTCTGATTCCCGATGTTGTTCGAATCGTTCGCCTTGGTAGTGAGGGGGGTGTTGTTTGTTCCCGGACCGCCGTCCAGGACACGGCTGTTCAGACCGATGAGCGGTCCCCGGATGGTGTTACCGATAGCGTTGGTCTGAATAGTGGAGGACGGGGTTGTTTCGATCGAACTGAAATCTGTCGGACACGCGGAGCTTAAACTTGTGCTCAGGACCCCGGCGTTTACGGCACCGGCATTGGCCCGGGGCAAAGCGATCTCAGCGCGGGAGTAGGGCTGGTCCAGGCAGGTGGCCTTAGGGTTGTTCCATTCGAAGTACTCAGTCCAGGAGACCATGTTCGTGGATTTGACATAGTCGGATCCTGCGCGGATGCTACCAAGCTTGAAGGACGTGCCTGTCGTGGTGTCTGTGACGGTGACGCCGAACCACCTGTCACCCTCGTTGTTGAGGTTGAATTTGTAGTTATGGCCTTGGACCCATTCAACGTTGATACGGCAACTCTTTCCGACGCCTTCACCGCCGAAGTCCTGGCACCAACTCCCCGCAGCGCCCGCTTTGGCCTCGGTTGCATCCCACACTGAGAAGATGAAGGTCCGCGCGTTCCCGGCCCCGTTGGTCTGCATGCCGGTGTAGGCGTTCTTTCCATCGCTGAACTGGAACTGGTTGGACCAGAAGACTTTGGCGGACTTACCCGGGTCGGCCGTGACCTTGATACCGAACTCAACATCGCTCAGACCTTGTGCCGGGGCGTTAGCGAATGTGTAATTCGTGTAGGTGCCAGGTGTCTGGCCCAGCGTGGCTGCCGCGATGGTTGCGGTCGGACCCGTCTCGATGTTCGTGGCCGCTAGAGCGGCCGTGGACCCACCGGACAGCAAGCCAAGGGCGATTGCTGGCGTCAATGCCAGACTGGCCCAAGTTCTTCTCCACGTCATTATTGGTTTCTGCTTTCAATCATGCACGACAGGCCATGCCTCAGACCGATCACACGGTATGAATACCTCCGGTTAAAGGATTCATCACAAAATAGTGCGAATCCCTAAATTAGTGACGTGAATCACGAAAACATACCCCCGCATCGGACGGCGTTCGGGTGCACTGGCTGAAATTGCTAAGGGGTGGGTGTCGGCCAGGTCTTGCTTCCTGCTGGACGGGCTCCAAGACCCTGGCCTCCGCCGGAAAGTCACAGCCGGCCTTAATAAAGGAGAAGCCCGCAACACCCTTGCCCGGGCAGTGTTCTTCAACCGGCTCGGTGAAATCCGCGATCGATCCTTCGAACAAGAGCGCTACCGCGCCAGCGGCCTAAATCTCATCACCGCCGCTATCGTTCTCTGGAACACCTTCTACCTTGACCGCGCAATCACCACCCTCACCAACGCCGGCAACAGTCCTGATCCAGATCTCCTGCGGTACCTCTCACCACTGGGATGGGAACACAACAACCTCACCGGCGACTACACATGGCCCCGCGCCAGCCACATCAAACCCGGAAAATACAGGCCACTACGTCGCACAGCCAAACCTTAGCGTTGGATATTTCACTTTTTCACAAGCCACCCCTTCTTCTGCTTGGGAAACGGAACGCAGAACCATTTTTTACACTTTGTCCAAGCGCATACTTTTTTTCAATGAAATGCTGGACAAACAGTAAAAAGTTAGACAGACTGTAATCAAGCTCACAGACAAGAATGAGGTTTCATGGATCCCGACGTCCCGTATCTGTACGACCGAAGCGGGGAGAAGTACCCGGTCGACGCTCCGCGGTGGCGAGGCAATGACGGCACGCCCTTGATGGTGTCGGCGCTTCGCGGAATAGGCCGTGACGACATCGAAGACCGAGAGCGGTCCCAGTGGCGTTACGAGGCTGCCCTGCCCTACCATCTGCGTGAGAAGATCACGCTTGGGGAGGGCTGCACCCCACTGCTGCCGTGCCATATCAACGGGGCCGACGTCTTCGTCAAGCCCGAGTGGTTCAACCCGACGTCCAGCTTCAAGGACCGCGGGACGACAGTGATGCTTTCGGCGCTGAAGGACCAAGGGATCATCAGGGTCCTCGAGGACAGCTCCGGTAACGGCGGCTCCTCCGTCGCTGCCTATGCCGCCGCCGGTTCCATGAAGGCCAAGGTTCTGGTGCCCGCCAGCACTTCGCCGGCAAAGATCGTCCAGTCACGGCGCCACGGCGCCGAGATCGAACTCGTTCCCGGGGTCAGACAAGACACTGCGGACGAAGCGGTCCGCCAGTCGGGCTCAATCTTCTACTCGAGCCATAACTGGCATCCCTTCTTCCTGCAGGGAACCAAACTCATCGCCTACGAGATCTGGGAAGGCCTCGGTTTCACCGCCCCGGACAGTGTCGTAGTTCCGGCCGGGGCAGGAAGTCTCGTGCTGGGCTGTTCAATCGGCTTCGGCGAACTGCTGCGTGCCGGTCAGATCGATAAGATGCCCCGGATTCTGGCCGTGCAGCCTGAGAACTGCAGCCCCATCGCCAAGGCATTCGCCGCCGGGTCACCGGTCCCGGTCGACGGCGCGTGGAAACACAGCTTCGCTGAAGGTGCCTCGATCGCCCACCCGGTGCGCGGACCGGAGGTCCTCGCCGCGGTCACAGGAAGCGCCGGCGCGATCATCACGGTGACCGAAGACCAGATCCGCGCCGCTACCGACGAACTCGCCCTCAAGGGCCTTTATGCTGAACCGACAAGTGCGATGGCCGGCGCTGCTGTCCCGGCCTTCATGGACCGCGGCCTGATTCGCACCGGCGAGAAAACCGTCTTGGTGCTGACCGGTTCGGCGCTCAAGGCCACAGCAATAACTGAGTGATTTGGAGAATACAGATGACATCACCTGAGAACGCCGAAACCGAGCACCTGTTGTCCGAGCTGGACAAGATCACCACAGCTCTCGGACGGACCTTCCCAGGGCTGTGCGAAGTCGTTCTTCATGACCTCCGCGACCCCCTCCACACAGTCCGCACGGTCGAAAACAACATTTCAGGGCGTAAACCCGGGGACTCGGCCACAGAGCTGGGACTGGCCCGGATCCAAGACCCTGAGTTTCCTGCAGTGCTGCAGAACTACGCCAACAGCTTCCCTGACGGCCGCGCCTCAAAAAGCACCTCCATCGGCATCAAGGACAGTCAGGGAAATTACATCGCGGCCCTGTGCTTGAACGTCGACATCTCACTGCTCAGCACGCTGACACACCAGCTTTCCGCCCTCACCCGGATCGACGAACAGGCTCCTATGGTCGAAGAAAGCATGCGGCCCAAGAGCCTGCAGGAAATACGGATATTCATCGCCACATATGCGGCCGAACGGGGAAAGACGCCCCAGAGCCTGGACGCCGAATCGACGCGGGCGCTGACCCGGACACTTCGCGATGAAGGTTTCATGAACATCAAGAAATCCGTACCCACCGTCAGCGAAGCCATCGGCGTCTCGCGGGCGACCATCTACAACTACCTGAAGTGAGCCCATGACCCCATTCAGCACAGCCCCTGCAATCCAGCAAATGAACGCTGTTGGCGTCGTCTCCCCCGTGGGGAAGTACAGCCACATCACAGTAGTAAACGGCATGGCCTTCATCTCCGGCCAGCTACCCATCAACAGCGAAGGCGAGCCGGTTACCGCCGAGCCCTTCGCCGTCCAGGTCGAACAGACCCTGGCCAACGTCGATGCCTGCCTCGCGTCAGCTGCGCTAACCCGTGAGGACCTTGTACAGGTCCGCGTCTACGTCACCGAAATCGCCGACTGGAAAGCCTTTGACGACATTTACGGCGAATGGATTGGCGCGCATCGACCGGCTAGAGCCGTCGCCGGCGTCAAAGAACTTCACTACGGAGCTGCCGTAGAAGTCGAAGCCATCGCCCTCCTCCAGGACATCACCCGCTAGTTCCCTGGCCGGCCCCTGGCCTAAGGGCCGGCACCCATCTCCCGAACCGCAATTCGACTCCTCGATGGAGATACCGATTTGTGGTGCCCAAAACAAGGAAAACATCATGAGGAACAGGCTTACCGTCCTGATTGTCATCGGACTCGTGGCCGGCGTAGCCACCGGCCTCATCTTCCACGCAACCCTGCCAGCAGACGCGGCTAAAACCGCAGTTGATGTCTTTGATACCGTCGCCCACCTCTTCCTCAACCTCATCAAGATGGTGATCGCTCCCCTGATCTTCGCCATCATCGTTACCGGCATCACCGGAATGACCAAGTCCACTGGGCTGGGCCCCTTGTTTGCCAAAGCCATCACATGGTTCCTCGCCGCCTCGGTCATTGCAGGAGCCTGGGGATTCATCACAGCCCACATCCTCAATGTCGGAAAGGGCCTGGACCTGCCAGAGTCGAACAGTTCCGCCGTGGATTCCCTCGCCGCCAAACCGCTCGACTTCCTCACTTTCATCGAACATATCGCCCCCAAGAGCCTCATCCAGGCCATGGCAGACAACAACGCCCTGCAGATCCTCGTCTTCGGCACGCTTTTCGGCGCCGCACTACTGGCGCTGAAAAGGGCCGGCAACACAAAGATCTCCGACGTCATCGAAGAGCTCGTCCCTGTCATGCTCAAACTCACCGGCTACGTCATGCGGGCAGCCCCCGTGGGCATCTTCGCGGCCGTCGGATCAGCCTTCACCGCTCAGGGCATTGACGGATTCACTACTTACGCCGGCCTCGTCGGCGGTTACTACGCGTCCTTGGGCGGACTCTGGGTACTGATGCTCGCCGTAGGCTTCCTCTTTCTGGGCAAGTCCGTCTTCCGACTCATCGGGGCCATACGCGAACCCATGGTCATCGCCTTCTCCACCGCCAGCAGCGAAGCGGCCTTCCCCAAGCTCATTGACGCGATCACCCGCTTCGGCGTCCCCCGCCGTACGACTGGATTCGTCCTACCCATGGGCTACTCCTTCAACCTCGACGGATCCATGATGTACATGACCTTTGCATCCGTCTTCCTCATCAACGCCTACGGCATCAGCATCGACATCGGACAGCAAATCGCCATGATCGTCCTGCTCCTGGTCAGCAGCAAAGGCATGGCAGGGGTACCACGCGGAGCCCTCGTGATCCTCGCCGCAGTACTTCCCTCCTTTGGTATCCCCGCGGCCGGTATCGCTGTCCTCTTGGTTGTCGACCAGATCCTTGACATGGGTCGCACAGCCACCAACACCCTCGGCAACGCCATCGCCACGGTCGTCATCGGCCGCAAAGAAGATGACACGACGGAGTTCACCGAGGACGAAGCGCCCGACTGCAAGGACCACGAAGAATTAGCCCTCACAGCCAAGCACTAGACACTCGCGGAGCCTCGAGATCCGCACCGGACTCACACTGACGCCCGGGTGCCGATGCACTTATTGCCCGCCGCACACCGATTCGCTACAACTCCAAAAAAGTCTGCCAACACCCTCGCCCGGCTAACACAGCAAAGCGTTCGACGACATTTCGGGATGGCAACACAACTTCCATTCGAATCTGTGGTCTCGCTCCGCTTAGGGGCACACTCCCGCATGAGCACGAGACAAAAGGAGCCTTCATGAAAATAACATCCGTGAAAATAGCCAGCGCACTGGCCTTTTGCCTACTTATCCCATGCGCTTCCGCATGCTCTTCCGTCCAGCCCAGCGGACAGTCCGCTGCCAAAGACATTCCCGCGGAAAAGACCACGTCAGACTTGCCCAACGTTAAGATCCTGGCAACGGGAGGAACCATCGCAGGCACCTCCGACAGCAATACAGACACCACCGACTACACCTCAGGACAACTCGGCGTGGACGCACTCATCGCAGCTGTCCCGGAAATCAAAACCAAGGCTGACGTCACCGGTGAACAAATTGTCAACTTCAACAGTCCCGACATCAATAGCGAAGTACTGCTCACCCTCGGCAAGAGGATCAACGACCTGCTCGCTTCCCAGGAGGTGGATGGCGTCGTAGTAACCCACGGAACAGACACCCTGGAAGAAACAGCGTATTTCCTCAACCTCGTCGTTAAGAGCGAGAAACCAGTCGTCGTGGTCGGCGCAATGCGTCCGTCCACTGCACTCAGCGCCGATGGGCCCATGAACCTGTACAACGCAGTGCGGCTCGCAGCCGATCCGGGTGCAAAAGCCAAGGGGGTCATGGTCGTCATGAACGACCGCATTGGCGCGGCCCGCTACACGACCAAAACGAACACCAGCGCCACTGACAGTTTTGCCTCGACGGAGCAGGGTTATCTGGGCGAATTCGCCGGCGAAGATATCCGCTTTAACGCCACGATATTGAAAGACCACACGACAAAGACGCCCTTCGACATCTCCAAACTTGATGCCCTCCCACAGGTCGACATCCTGTACTCCTACCAAAACGAAGGGAGATCCCTTTTCGAGGCCGCGGTTGACGCAGGTGCCAAGGGAATTGTTGTCGCAGGCACTGGAAACGGGTCAATGTCCCAGATTGCTGAAGAAGCGGCCCGCAAGACAGCCGCAGACGGCACCCTCATAGTGAGGTCCACTCGGGTGGGTAGTGGCATCGTCACCCACAAGCCCTCCGACGACACGGACAACTTCGTCTCTGCCGACTCCCTCAACCCACAAAAAGCCCGCATCCTTCTGTCCTTATCTCTGACAGCAACAACCAACCGCGAACAGATTCAGGAAAACTTCAACATCTACTGAGCTCCATCACAAACGGCAAAGACCACGAAGGCCACCACCTCGCTCTAGGGCTAGGTTCCTTCAAAACGTATAGACGGCATCCGTTCTTACAGCACATCAAATACCAAGAAACCAAAGGAGTCATTCCCATGACCACTAAGATTCGCAAGGCAATCACTAGTGCTGGCGCCAGCGCCCTGATAGCCGGTGCACTGCTCTCCGGTACAGCAGCGGGGGCCTTTGCAGCCACCCTCGCGCCGACTGTCATCCCGGCAAAAACCATCGCCATAGGTGCCACAGGCAATGTTGGCGCCCAAGTCCTCAACCAAATCGGCGTTACCCAGACTGGTACGGTAACCCTGAACCTGACAGCGCCAGCCAATTCAATCTTCGAAACCCCTGAGGTTTGGGGCATGGACATAAACCAGGGCGTCCCCTCAGGGGGGACTTCAAAGCGATTCACAAATTGCAATATCAGCAACGCAGGAAAGAACATGACCTGCAGCGGCTCAATCACGATACCCGCTGCCGGCAACGGCTCACCAAGCGGTGTGAATCTTCTCGCAGACGTGACTGTCCAGTCCAGCGCGGCCGATAACACGCTTTACACGGACGGATCATTCATCCTGACGAACTCATCGAATGGTGCTATCTCCGGCGGAACCACCAACCTCCAGTACCGGACACCGGAAGTGGTCAACGCCCCTATGATTGACCCGGTGATCGGCGGCGGAGCGGCATCCGCCGGGCTCCTGGCACTTGGTGGAATTTACGTGATGCGTACTCGCAAGAACGCGGCAACTGCCTAGGAACATCCACACGGACAAATCGGAGATCCACCGAAACCGTTATAGGACGAATTCCGGATTTGAATCACAAACTCCTAATTAATAAGTGGTTGTCGATGATGAAGCGCGAGTTTGTGGCCGACCCGGGGAACAACTCCCAGGGTCGGCCTTTACGTCCTGCACATAGACTTTCGCGAGGAAACCCATAGACTCAGCCAGCCCGGATGAAAGTCTTGAAATTTCAGGTTGCGTCCGCTTGTGCACCAAGCAGTGGAAGTCCTGGCTGCATAGCCACCTAGGATTCCACGATATCGGCCGGAACGTCCTCCGCCGTCAAGGGCGAGATCACCAGGTCACCGTTCTCGTCCAGGCGCACCGGTCCATCCCCGGCGGGCAAGAACCTCCTCCAGACCACCAAGCGCTTCGTCCAGTTCCTCCTGCATCCGGACCAGTGCCCGGGGCGAGTCCGCTGGCTTACCGACCAACTTGCAAAACTCATCATGCTGCAACCCCCATCTTTCAGGAGTGAGAAGGTAAGCAGTCGGGTCCGAGTAGCGTCGTGAACCGGCACAAACAAGTCACCGGTGCGCAGCCCGCCACGCAAAGCCAACAAAGTGCACAGCTCCCAATAATGCCGGTACGCGCTCGTATTCCCGGACTCGGCCGCGGCCTGCAGATACCCGGACCACGGCGCCGGGACGAACCCAACCGGTGCCTCTAAAGGGACCTTGCGGGCATCTGTGACCTTCAGATCCCGGAGAATCCCGACCGCGTCCAGGAGCCGACAGTCAGCCCATGAGCGGTGGAAGGGCTGATCCGCACCAACCGAATCCTCTATCCCTCTTGGCCAGCGGAATCGTGGACACCCCGACCGCGCACGGCAAGTTCGTCTTCGGAATGTTTGGCGCTCATGGCCGAATATGAAGCCGCATTGATCCGCGAACGACCCCCGGCCACGGCTGGCACGAGGAGTGCGGCCGTCCACATGGGGGCGTAGACGGCCGCACCGTCCGCTGGGACTCGACAGCGGGCCAGTGCACCCCTGCACCGGAGGACGCGGGGGCACACTACCAGGGGCGGGGCATGATCCACCCACCCCTGGTAGTGACCGGGACAGCATTGACAATGCTACTGCCCCAACACCCCGCCCGGAGCCTCCCCCCAAGGGATTCCCCATGCGGGCTGTCAGGACTGAATAGCCTTCCCGGTCCCGGTAATGACGGTCAGTACGTTCACCCGGAGCGAAGCCCCCGAGCCCCGAGATGTCCTCCATTGCGTGCCCGGCCGCCGCGGGGACTCAACCGGGGTCCATTCATCGGGTGCCCCACACTTAGGGTTGGAAGGCGTCCTTCAGGAGATCCAGTGCCGCTATGAAGCCTTCGGGAACATACTCGTAGACCAGTGCCCGTCTGTGGCGTGCCCCTTCCGGAACGTTTGCGCTCACGATGCCGGCATGTTCCAGATCCTTCAAGCACCTCCAGATAAGGGTGTGTGAGCGCCCAACGACCTGAATGATCGACGTGATTGTCGAAGGCCCATGGTCCATCAGATGCCGGATGACGGTCAGGCCGGTCTTGTTTCCAAGAATTGCCGCTGCATCGTCTACGGACAGCGGCTGGGGTGAAATGGGGGCTACGGTCATACCCCATATAGGGGTCGCCACAGAAAACGGACGAAATCGTACGTTAGTGATCTGGGTTTCCTCATTTTTGGCGTACGTTAAGTCCTTTTTCCGTGGTGGTTGGGTCGTGTCGCTATTTTTTTTGGGGGGGCGCAAGGGGCCGGAGCCGGTCCCGGCCGAGGAAGGCGTGAGGACCGTTGAAGTGCTCGACGCTGCCCGCCGGAGCGCTGCCGAACAGCGCGTCATACAGCTCTGAGGCCGTGCGGACGGGCGCCGGGCACCCGGGCCGCGGCGCCGGGCCGCCTCAGCCCAGCTCGGCCCGCAGCGGGTATTTAGCACCGTCCAGGATGACTTGGACACAGCGGCCAGTGGCGGGGTTCACCACAATCGGGGCCATGAGGTTGACCGTTGTTTTGTCCGGCGTCGGGTTCACCACTACCAACATGGTGGCCGCACTCCCTGCGAGCTCCAGCGAGTCCAAGGCCGCTCCCGAAATGACCGGGGCGTAGTCAGGGACATAGACGGCAGCATCAGCCACGAACATCCGGACGCGCGGGGTGGAGGCTTCCAACGCGTACAAGCCCTCCGCCCCGGCAATTCCGCGCAATGAGAACCCCTCGGCGGACTCCAAGCCCGGCATGGGGGAGGCGAAGGTCAGTGTCTCGAACACCGGTGCCGGGCTCATCGCAGGAAGTCCATGAGCGTGGGCTGGAGCACCTTGGCCGTCACGGCAAGCGCCACTTGATAGTTGGTTTCCTGCAATTTCAAATCCAGAACCGCCTTTCCCAGGTCCATGTCTTCCACACGGGCCCTCTGGGTTTCCAGCGTAGCCTTCATCCCTTCCAAGGACTCCTGGGCCTGGCCGAGCCGAGCCTGCCGCATGCCAACATCTGACCTTCCATCGATGACGGCCTTGATCCGGTCACCGAGGGCGCCCAGCCGCGCGTTGGGATTGACGCCTGAACGGATGTCCGCGACGACGTCACTCACCAGAGCGAAAACGGAGCCGGCGCCGTCCCCGAAGATCGTACCGCCGTCGGAATCCACCCGGACGGTCCGCTCACCATCGACGCGGCGTTCCACCGAACCGTTGCCGGCACCGTTGTACGTTGGGGGAGTGGCGTTGCTGAAGGCGCCGTCGGTGTCCGAACTCCCGGCAAACACGTTCCGGCCCAAGTATTGCGTGTTCGCCTGGGTCAGGAGGTCTTTGCCAAGGCCCTCGATCTCCACCGCGATCGCTTCCTTGGCCGTGGTGTTGAGGGTTCCATTGGACGCTTGGACAACCAGGTCCCGGACGCGGTTGAGGACGTTGGTGGACAGCCCCAGTGCCGTGTCTGCGGCGGCCAACCAGCCGTTGCCGTCGCTGATGTTGTTGCCGTACTGCGTGGCGGCGCTCAACTGGGCGCGCATGGCGATGGACTGCGCGGCACCGGCGGGATCGTCCGAAGGGCGGCTGATGTTCTTCAACGTCAGCGCCCGTTCCTGCAGACCGGCAAGCCTGGACTGCGCCGATTGCAGGTTCCTCTGCGCGGAGGCCGACATCATCTGGTTGGTGACGCGATTGAGCACGGTTTACCTTCCCACCAATCCGGTGCGGTTAATCAGGACGTCCAAGGCCTCGTCGATGGCCGTCATGACCCTGGCTGCCGCCTGGTAGGCGTGTTGACTGGCGAGCAGGAAGATGTTCTCCTCGTCCAGGCTGACGGACGCACCGGAGGAGCGCTGCCCGACGGCGGCAACACTAGCCGCGTCCGACAGTTGCGAATGCTGTTGGGCTGAGCGGGAGGCCATCCCGATGCCCGCCACGACGCTGCTCCAGAACGAATCAGGGGCATCGGGCGAGGAGCCGATCTGCGCGACGCGATCGGCGATGCTTCCGTCAAGGCTGCCGGAGCCCGGGGCGCCCGTTGCGATTCCGGCCGCACTGGTGGGGACAACCCGGATGGACAGTGCGGCGGGCACTCCTGGCGTGCTGGTGAAGAAGTCCAGGTTGCCTGCCCCTGTTGACGATTGTCCCGTGCGGTGGACGGCGTTGACGTCGTTCATCAATTGCGTGGCGAAGGCGTTGTAGGCTGCTGCTGCCTCGGCGATTGCCCCTCCCGTCCCAGTTCCCGAGCTCCCCGGCGCGGCGGGGGCAAGGAGCGAAACCGCCCCCGCGAGCTGGCCGCCGTCGAGGTTTACCGCGACGCCTGGCCGGTCCGCCCACTCAAGCTGAACTGGCGAACCAGCTGCGCTCAAGGACGTTTGGCCAGCCACCGTGAGCTCACGGTGCGAGGTCCCTGAGACCAGGGCGTTTCCGCCGATGAACACGTCAGCGGTGCCGTCGGCATTCTCGCGGACCGTGCCGCCGGCCAAAGCCGCGATGGACTCCGTCATCTGGTTGCGGGCATCGATGAGTTCGTTCGCCGAACCGCCCGCAGCCAGGACCGAACGGATGGTGGCGTTGAGGCCGGCTACGTGTCCGGCCGCGGCATTGAGCTCCTCCACGGTGGCTGATGCCTCGCCGCGGACGCGGCTCCATTGCGCGTCGAGCGCTTTGTAGCCAGCGGATACGGTGGCGCTCAGTGTGGCCCCCGCCTCCAGCAGGACCGACGCCGGCGCGGACTCGCCCGGGTGGTTCGAGACTCCGTGCCATGACGCCCAAAAGGTTTGCAACGCCGTCGAAAGTCCGTGCGGGCCGGGTTCCTGCAACGCGTCCTCAAGCCGCTGGAGTTCCGTGGACCGAATGCCGGCGTAACCGGACTGGGCAGCGGTGTTCCGAACGCCGGAGTCGAGGAAGCTGCTCCCGAGCCGTGCGATGCCGTCCACCGAGACTCCTTGGCCGGCCTGGCCAGTGGCCGGGTTCAGCCCGATGGGGAGCGGTGCGCTGATGGCGGATTGCTCGATCCTCTGCCGCGTATAACCGGGCGTGGAGGCGTTGGCGATGTTCTGGCCGGCCAGGTTGATGGCTTGCTGGGCTGCGGTGAGGCCACGGTAGGCCGTGTTGAGTCCGCCGAAAGTGCTCACGTGGTTGTCCTTTGCTGGTCCGGCCGGGATGTCAGGGGGTGCTTAGATTTGCCGGTCGACGAGGTGGGCCGCTGACGCTTCTCCGGTCCGGCCATGCGCGTCATACGTGCCGGCCCCGGGTTTCAGGTCGGCGATGGTTTCCTGTGTTGAGCGGACGGCTGCGCGCAGGAATTGTTCGTTCGCGTCGCGGAGTTCCTTGATGGCTGCTGTCTGCTGCCGCAAGGCCGTCAAATGGGACGTCAGGACCTCTGTCCACGCGGGATCAGGCGATGCCGCGGCCAATTCCGCCAACGAACAGTCGGCAGACACGCCCCATTGTTCTGCCACGGCGGCGATTTCCACGGCACGGGCCAGCCCGGCATTGGAAACACGGTCCAGGACCTGTTCCACTTCCCGGGTGCCGTGCGGCAGCCAACGGGACTTCCCGGCCGTCAGCAACAGTTGCTCTTCTTCGAGCTTGAAGGTCAGGAGATCCAGGAGTTCGCGCTCGCGCCACAGCAGGGCTGACAGTTCATGGATGGCCACGGGGGTCAACTCCAGTTCTGGTCGGGGTAAGGGTGCGGGATGGGTTGGCGTGCCACCCGCCAACTCCCCAATATCTATCGGCCGCTGCCGCCTCCCCGTTAGGCGGACGGTGCCCTGGAAACGCTGGTTCTTTTCCTCGGCATTTTTACTAACCGGCGCTGGACCGCCTCCGATAGTGGGTTGTGACGGCCCATGGATGGGCCGCCGCACAGTAAGTCCACATCACGGAGGAAAACACCATGGGCATGCAGATCAACAACAACCTGATGGCGAACAACGCGTACCGCAACCTGAACGCCACGCAGGACACCCTTTCCAAGTCGATGGAGAAGCTCTCCAGCGGCCTGCGTATCAACCGTGCCGCAGATGACGCGGCGGGCCTTGCCATCTCGGAAGGCCTCAAGTCCCAGGTCAGCGGCTCCGCAGTTGCCGCACGTAACGCCCAGGACGGCATCAGCATCATCCAGACCACCGAAGGTGCCCTCACCGAGGTCCACTCCGTACTGCAGCGCATGCGCGACCTCGCAGTGCAGGGTGCATCGGACACCAACAACGGTGATGCACGCGCTGCAATCAAGAAGGAAGCCGACTCGCTGGGCAAGGAACTGGACCGCATCACGGAATCCACGAACTTCAACGGCATCGACCTCCTCAAGGGCGGCACCAAGACCATCCAGGTGGGCACCGCTGGTTCGGCCAACGACGTTATCTCGGTAACCCTGGGCGACGTCGCAACGGCTGCGGGCACGCTGTCCTCCGCTACCGGCGCAACGGGCTTCGACGTGAGCACCAACGCCGCAGCGCAGACCACGATCACGGCGATCGACGCTGCCATCACGGCAGTTTCGGCGCAGCGTTCGGACCTGGGCGCCAACCAGAACCGACTGGACCACGCCATCAAGTCCCTGACCGTTTCCGGCGAAAATCTGCAGGCCGCACAGTCCCGCATCGCCGACACGGACATGGCTGCCGAAATGGTCAAGTACACCAAGGCCAACATCCTGTCCCAGGCTGGCACCGCCATGCTGGCGCAGGCCAACCAGTCCGGCCAGGGCGTACTGTCCCTCCTGCGCTAGGACCTTCGCGTTTCGCAGGCAGCAGCAGTAACTGATGGCGGCTGGCCAGGTCCGCTCGTTGTGGGCCCGGCCAGCCGCCATCGGCTTTGACATCCTCCGGAAGGAACACCCGTGGCAACCTCCATCGACGGCCTCGCGAGCGGCCTGAACACCACCGCGATCATCAACTCCCTGATGTCCGTCGAAGCCTTGCCGCAGGCCCAGCTCAAGACCAAACTACAGAACAACCAGACAGTCATCTCCACCCTGCAGTCGCTCAACGTGAAACTCACCGCGCTGAAGGACGTCGCATCCGGCAATGCCGCCGCCGGTGCCTTGAACCTGTTCACCGCCACCAGCAGCTCGCCTTCCGTGACCGCGAAAACCACGACGGCGGCCGCTGCGGGATCGATCGACCTGACCGTGACGCAGCTGGCACAGACGCAGGTCAACGTCACTGCTGCCATGGCAACGTGGCCCACGGACGGCGGCGCTCCGGCCCGGCTGACGATAGTGGATGCCACTGGCAAGAAGACCGAGATTTCCCCGGCCAGCACCTCACTGGATGACGTGGTCTCCGCCATCAACGCCGCTTCCGGCGGTGCCCAGGCAGTGAAAGTACCCGCGGGAAACGGTACTTACCGCCTGCAACTGACGGCCACCACGTCAGGCGCGGCAGGTGCCTTCACCGCGTACCGGGGAACGGCTGCCCAAGTTACCGCGGGCACAGCGGTGGACCTCATGGCGGACCCTGGTGCCGCCGTCGTGAAGTCCGCGCAGGACGCGAAAGCCACACTGTACGCGGGCACTGCCGCCGAGCAGGTCCTCAGCTCCGGCACCAACACGTTCGCCGATGTCCTTCCGGGAGTCTCGGTCACGGCCTCAGCGGTGACGGCGGCCCCCGTCACCGTGACAGTGGCCAGCGACGTCGCCGGGATTGCCAAGAAAGCCGAAGGCCTGGTCACGGCTGTCAACGACGTCCTGAGTTTCGTGGCGATGTACAGTGCCGTGTCCAAGGCAACGGACGCGAGCGGCGCCACCGTGCCCAAGGCCGGGATCTTCACGGGCAACGGCAGCGTCCGGGCGGTCAACGACCAGGTCCTCGCCGCGTTGTCCAGGCCCATCGACGGGAAGTCCCCGGCCGAGTACGGCATCAACATCACCAAAGACGGCAACTTCACGTTCGACGCCGCCAAGTTCTCCGCCGCAATGACCGCCGATCCCGTGGCGACCCAGACTGCCGTCCAGGCCCTCGCAACCCGCGTCGCGGACGCTGCCACAGCTGCCGCTGATCCCTACAGCGGTTCCATTTCCGGCCTCATCAAAGGCAGGGAGTCCGAAGTCCGGGACCTGGGCACCAGGATCGCCGACTGGGACCAGCGGCTGGCCACGCGCCGCGCTACCCTTCAGTCCGTGTACACCAACATGGAGGTTCTGCTGGGGGGACTCCAATCGCAATCAGCGTGGCTGTCCGGCCAGATTTCCAGCCTTTCCAAGCAGTCCACAGGAGAATAAGCAATGACCTACAGTGCACTCCGTGCCCAGCAGCTCTCCCGCTACAACGACGACGCCGTCCTTTCCGCCCCGCCGGCGCGCCTGCTGACCATGCTCTACGACCGGCTCTTGCTGGACCTCAAGCGCGCACAGCTCGCCCAGGAGAACGCCAACTGGGACGTGGCAAGGGAAAACCTGCTGCACGCCCAGGCAATTGTTGCCGAGCTTCAGTCCACGCTGCGGACCGACCTCTGGGACGGGGCAGCCTCGCTGGCGAGCATCTACGAGTACGCCATGCAGGCCTTGATCGGCGCCAACATCTACCGTGATGTTGAGCGGACCAAGGAATCCATCGAGCTCCTGGAACCGCTGCGGCAAGGCTGGCATGAGGCCGCAGCGCAGTTGTCCACTGATTCTGCTCCGGCGGTTTCCTCGGGCAGGGCGCTCGGTGTCGCCTGATCCCTGGTCAGCGATTCTGGACAGTTTTGAGCTCGACATCGCACTGGCCGTGTCCGGCGGTGCTGTCCGGCCATGGTCGCCGCCGGCCGACGCAGGACCGCTGCCCGCTGCCTTGGAGGAGCGTGCCCGCCGCGTCCTTGACGCCCAGACGGACGCCATGGCCACGCTCGCACGGTTGAAGCACGACGCCGGTACGCAGCTGGGAGCCATCGATTCAGTGCCGTCGGGCGCGGCTTCGGACCGGCCGTTGCTGCTGGACGTGCGTGGCTAGCCCAACTGGCTGGCATTAGTGGTTGTTCTGAGGCCGCTGAACAACCACTAATGCGAGCTACTTTGGGCTGCCCAGGAATTCGCGCGCAGCCGTGACCAATGCTTCGGTGCCGGCGGCCAGGGTCGGCTGGATGATGGGCGCAAAGTACGGCGAGTGGTTGGACGGAATATCCTCCGGAAACCGGCCTGTTTCGGCCCAGTCCTTGAAGTGGGACGCATCGACTCCGCCCAGGAACCAGAAGACCAAGGGAGCGCCGGCAGCGGTTGCGAGCTCTCCAACGTCTTCGCTGCCGGACACGGGACCCGGATCAATGATCTTGGCGTCGCCGAATTTCGCACGGAACGCCGCTGTTACCTTCCCGGTGGCCGACTCGTCATTGACTGTCAGCGGGAAGCGCTCCTCGTAGTCGAACTCAGGGTCTTTCGGTGACCCGGACGCGGTCGATTCGCTACGCACAATGCGCTCGATCGAGCCCAGGATCTTCTCCCTGATGGGATCGCTGAACGTGCGGATGCTCAGGCCCAGGGTGGCCGTCTCGGGAATGATGTTGTTCTTGGACCCCGAGTGGATCTGTCCGACGGTCACCACGGCAGAGTCGCTGGCCGCAAGCTCACGGGACACGATTCCCTGCAAGCGAACGGTTGCCGAGGCCGCCATCAGCACCGGATCAATGGTGGTTTCCGGGCGGGAACCGTGACCGCCACGGCCATGCATGGTCACGTTGAGGGAGTCCGCGGACGCCATGGTGACGCCGGGGCGGATGCCGAACCATCCTGCGGGAAACGGTGCCACGTGCTGGCCCAGGACGACGTCGGGCTTCGGGACGAGGCCGTAAAGACCGTCGGCAACCATTGTCTGGGCGCCGCCGCCCCATTCTTCGGCCGGCTGGAACACCGCAATCAGGGTGCCTTGCCAATCCTGCTTTTGGCTGGCGAGGGCCTCCACTGCCCCGACCAGGCAGCTCACATGGACGTCGTGCCCGCAGGCGTGCATGACCGGGACGTCTTTGCCTTCATGATCGACGCCGACTGCCGTGCTTGCGTAGTCCAGACCGGTAGCCTCCTTGACGGGCAGCCCGTCCATGTCCGCCCGGAGCATGACCACCGGGCCGGCACCGTTTTCCAGGACGCCAACAACGCCGGTCTTTCCCACATTGCGGTGCACGGTGAAGCCCAGGTTTTCAAGATGCTGTGCGGCGATCCCGGCTGTTCTGACCTCTTGGAAGGAAAGTTCGGGGTTCGAGTGCAGGTCTTTGTAAAGCTCTTCGAGGTCAATGGTCATGGGTTTGCCCTTTTCGTTCGACGCCGTCCGTCTGGCCAGTGTATCCACACGTTTTCTTCGCGGGCTGCGAAAACACGGGCACACTGGGTGGCATGAATGATTCCGCATCAGTGACGACGCAGGGATCCACCGTGGAAGATTGGACAAAGGCTCTGGCGGAGTCCACTGGTTCTCCTGGCGGTGGTGCCGGGACAGGGGTCATGCTGGCCATCGCCGCGTCCCTGACCTCCATGGTGGCTGGGTACACGGAGGATGGTCACGTCGAGTTGGCAGACCTTCACGGGCGGGCCCGGGCGCTGCGTGAAACCGCCCTGCACCTGGCCGATGAAGACGCTGCGGCTTCCAGGGCCTTCGGTGCCGCTTTCCGGCTGGACCCGGGGCGAGAACGTGAAGACGCGATTCACCGGGCGTCCGTCGATGCGGCGAAGGCCTCCGCCGTGCTGGGCGAGCGGGCGATCGAGGCCATCGAAGACCTGGGGTGGCTTGCCTCCCATGGGAACCCGGCGCTCATAGCTGACGTGGTGGTGGCCTTTGGAGCGCTCAGGGCGGCGATCGCTGGTGCCCGTACCAACGTCAGTTTCGACCTTTCCTCGCTCACCTCTGCCGGCGCTGACTTGGCGAAGGTCCGGAAGGACCACCGCTCGCTGTGGGAGACCGTAGGGCGGCTCAGCGATGCCTTGGACCGGATTGACCAACTGACGGCAAGCGTGGATGGGAAGGCGGCCCCTACGGACGGGGCGTGAGGACCTATACGGGAATGGAAGCAGCCCACTCGTGCCGCCAGCGTGCACAGTCGCTGCGCTGCTGCAGCACTTTGTCTGGCTCAATGCTCCGTGAGGGCCAAAGAACCAGCTTGTGTGAGTCCACTATCTCGCCTGATTCGGGGCTCGTGTCCACATCGTGGCCCGCGTCCATGCCGGTGGCGTAGTACCGCGCCCTATAGATCCCGCGTTTGAGATCCAACGGATACGAAGTTTCGGCTGCCCATTCCATGAGGTGGACTGGTTCATCTGCCAGAATGACACCTCGACTATGTCTTCCCAGCAGTCCTCAACAGGTGGCTCGATAAGCGCTTCTTCGACAACGAAGCCCACAGTTCCGGTGTGCAGCCCTGCACCCACAGGTGGCCGTTGAAAAGACGCCTCATCCGACATTCTTAGCAGTAGGAGCCCAAAGTGCGCACCACATTTGCAAAATTAGTCGCCTGATTCTCCTAACGGCCTTTCGAACGGTGTCGATAACTGATGCTGAGCAGGGATCGCTCGATGCATGGCCACGGATTGGCCTTACGACACCACCAGGCAGGACTTTGTGCTTGAATCCGTGACTTCCGCCGCCTTGGCCAGCGCCTTGGACGCGCTTTCCTTGCGCCAGCGGACCATCGCCAACAACATTGCCAACGTCAACACTCCGAACTATCAGGCCAAACGGGTCTCGTTCGAAGACCAGTTGGCGGCCTCAGTGCGTTCCGGCGACGGCACGGTGAACGCCACGATTTCCCCGTCCGATGAGCCAACCCGGACGGACGGAAACAACGTCAACCTGGACACGGAGACCCTGTCAAATATCGATACCGTGCTCCGCTACCAGTTCGCTTCACGGGCCGCCGCCGGCGAGTTCACTTCCCTCCGCACAGCGTTGAGGACCAACTGATGACCTTTGACGCGATCGGAATCGCGGGCTCGGCACTGACCGTCCACCGCAAATGGCTCGACGCTGTTTCAGACAACCTGGCCAACATGAACAACGCCTCGCGCACCGACGGAGAGGCCTTCCGGGCCCGCTACATCGAGGCCGCCGAAGGGAACAACGGTGACGGGGTGTACGTCAAAAGCACCCCGCTCGGTGACGGGGAGGGAAGGATCGTGTACCAGCCGGACCACCCGTTGGCTGACGCCGACGGCAACGTACGCTACCCGGACATCGACATGGCTGAGCAAATGGGGACACTGATCATCGCCCAGCGGGGATACCAGGCCAACGCCCAAGTAGTGGATCGGGCACGTGAAACGTATCTGGCCGCACTCGAGATAGGAAAATCCTGATGGCCCTGGGCCCTCTCGAAGCCATCCAAGGTGTCACCGGCACCGGCTACATCAACACCGGGAACGTCGGAGCCGCCCAGTCAGCCGGCACGGGAGGCGACTTCGGCGCGGCGCTGACCGGCGCCGTCGACAATTTGCAGTCCTTGCAGTCCGCGTCCAAGGAGCTGGCCGTTTCAGCGGTAACCGGCAACCTGGACGATATCCACAAAGCAACCCTTGCCTCGACCCGCGCCCAAGTGACTTTTGAGCTGGTGGCCACCGTCCGGAACAAGGGGATTGACGCGTTCAACGAGATCATGAGGATGCAGGCCTGATGCCACCCGGGATTTCCCAGTTCTTCCGCAAGATCGGCAGCGGCGTCCAGGCGTTTTCGCCGGCACAGCGTACCCTCGCGATCCTTGGCATCGCCGTACTGGTTCTTGGCGGCGTTGCGCTCACTGCGTGGCTGGGGAAGCCCGCGTACTCGCCCCTGTTCTCCGGGTTGAAGGACACGGACGCCAACAGCATCGTGGAGCAGCTCCGCAAGGACAACATTCCCTACGAACTGAGCAACGGCGGATCCACCATCCTGGTCCCGGAAAACAAGGTCTATGACGAACGCCTCAAGGCTGCCGCCGCTGGCCTGCCTTCCGCCGCCGCCACGGGCTACTCCCTGCTGGACAAACTGGGTGTTACGTCCTCCGAATTCCAACAGTCGGTGACCTACAAACGGGCGCTCGAAGGCGAGCTCAGCACCACGGTCCAGGCAATGGACGGCGTCAAGAGCGCAGCAGTGCGGCTCGCGATCCCCGAGAAGTCCGTTTTCGTGGACACTACCCCCGAGCCCACTGCATCAGTGTTCGTGGAAACCCAGCCGGGCACCACGTTGTCCTCGGACAAAGTGCAGGCAATCGTGCACCTGACATCAGCCGCCATCGAAAACCTTAAACCCACCAACGTCTCAGTAGTGGACTCGCAGGGAAACGTCCTCTCCACGGTGGGCGCCGGCGCCACGGGGTCCTCGTCCAAGCAGGCAGCGGACTACCAGCAACGCACCTCGGACGCCGTCAAAGCAGTCCTGGACAGGGTGGTGGGACCTGGAAACGCAACAGTGGCCGTCGCAGCAGACGTCACAGCTGAATCCGCCCAGCAGCGCAGCGAAACGTTCACACCGGCCGCTGACACCCCGGCCCTGAGCGAATCCACCAAGACCGAGAAGTACACCGGAACCGGCGGTGGCGCCGCCGGTGTCCTGGGTCCGGACAACATCGCGGTACCGGGCGGCAACGCAGCCAACGGAAGCTACGATTCCAGCGACACCACCAAGAACAACGCCGTCAACAAAGTCACCGAAGACCGGACCATCCCGCAGGGAGCCGTGAAACGCCAGACCATTTCGGTAGCGATCAACGAAGCGGCCGCAGGCGGAGTCAATGTCGCCTCGGTGCGCGCACTGGTCACCTCAGCCGCCGGGATCGATGCTGCCCGCGGCGACGTCGTTACCGTGGAGGTGCTCCCGTTCAGCACAGCGGCAGCAGACAAAGCCGCCGAAGCCCTGGGGGCTGCTCAAGCCGACGCCGAAGCAGCCAAGGACGCAGCCCTCATGAACACGCTCATTCTTGCTGGAAGCATCCTCTTGGCCGCGATCGCCCTGATCGTCGCCGTGCTCATCATCCTGAAGCGCCGCCAACGCCGCGAGCCCGTGGACCTGGGCGAGCGGATGGACTACGACGCCTTGGAAGCCAACCCCACGCCTGCCATCACAGGACCGGCCACCACGGCAATCGAGCTGACCTCCATCCAGCCTATGACTCCGATCCAACCCACTCCGGCATTGCCGCTCCCCGGTTCGGAAGCGCTGGACGGCGAACTGAAGCGTGCCCAGATCGAGGCCATGGTGGCTGACAACCCTGCCCGCACCGCCGAGTACCTGCGCGGACTCATGGATGAAAGGCAGTCCGTATGAGCCACACCGTCCCGGAGGCTTCGGCACTTAGCGGCGTGCAAAAGGTCGCTGTGGTGCTCATGCAGATGAGTCCGGGCAGCGCAGCTTCGGTCATGGCGCAGTTCTCCGAATCAGAAGCCGAGGACATCGCGGCCGAGATCGTCCGGCTCCGCCGCGTTTCGTCAGTGGTGGCAGACCACGTCATCAACGAGTTCCATGGACTTGCCGTCAGCGGCCGCCGCACGGCACGCGGCGGCCAGGAGTTCGCAGCAGGGCTTCTCGAAGCATCCTTCGGCGCAGACAAAGCAGCAGGCTTCATGGACCGGCTGGCCTCCACCATGGCCGGCAAGTCGTTCGAGTTCCTGGAGATGATGGACCCCGGGCAGATCCTGGCGCTGATCGACGGCGAACTGCCCCAGACCATTGCGCTGATTCTGGCCCACCTGCGGCCCGGCAAGGCATCAGCGGTCATGTCAGGCCTGGGCGACACGCAGCGGATCGAAGTCGCCCGCTGCATCGCGACCATGGGGTCAGCCTCTCCGGAAGCCGTGGGGATCGTGGCCGAAACCCTCAAAGTCAGGGCCGGGGCGGTCATGTCGCAGCGGAAGTCCAACGAAATCGTCGGCGGCATCCAGCCGTTGGTGGACATCATCAACCGCTCCGACGTCACCACCGAACGGTCCGTGCTGGACGGCCTGGGCACCTTGGATCCGGAACTCGCCACCGAAGTCCGCGCCCGGATGCTCACATTCGTGGACATCGTGAAACTTGAGCCGCGGGACATCCAGCAGATCCTCCGCGGGGTCAGCGCCAACGTACTGGCCGTGGCCATGAAGGGCGCCCCACCGGTGGTCCTCGATACCGTCCGCGCCAACATGTCCGGCCGAAACCTTGAGATCCTCGAATCGGAGATGAATGCCTCCGGCCCGGTCCGCGCCTCACAGGTGGAAGAAGCACGTGCCGAGATCGTTCGGTCCATCCGCGAACTCGAGGCCGAGGGGGCAATCGTGGTCCGACGCGGGGACGAGGACGACTTTGTCTACTGATCACCTCGCCCGCGTGACGTTTCCGTCAGTCGGATCGTCGGAGCGTTCCGGCGAGGTGGACCGCGGCTTCGTCCAAGGCCACGCAGCCGGATACGCCGCCGGAATCCAGGCCGCTGCCGCCGAGCATCGCCGACTCCAGGAACAGCTGCGGGCTGAGCATGAGGAAATGCTCGACGCCGGCCGCACGGCTTTAGCGCGCTCCGTTCAGCTTCTGCAGGCCGCAGCAACGGCGGCGCAGCAACGCCAGGAAATCGCCTTGGACGAAGTGCAGGACGTCCTCGCCGCCGGTGCCATGGACCTCGCGGAAGCGGTCCTCGGACATGAGCTGGCGCAAGGAGAGAACACTGCCCGGGCGGCGCTCGGCCGTGCGCTTGGATCGCAACGAGGCGGCAGCACCGGCGTCGGAAGCGTCACCACCGTACGCCTCCACCCGGGTGACCTGGCAGCGCTCGCGGCATCCGGCGTCGTAGACGTTGCCGGAGTTGAGCTGAAGGCCGATGCCGCGCTGAACCCGGGCGACGCCGTCGGGGAATACCCGAACGGCTGGATCGATGCCCGCATTGCCTCCGCGCTGGAGCGGGCCAAACAGGCGCTGCTCGGGGCGGGCTCGTGACGGCGTACAGGCCGCACGCGGGGCGCTTCCACGCCGCCATGGCCGCCGCCGCTCCGCAACGCGTCGGGACCGTGACCTCCGTACTGGGACTGGGCCTGGAGATCGCCGGACTCGATTGCGCCGTAGGAGAGCTGGTGACCATAGGCTCGGGTCCTGAAACGCTCGACGCCGAAGTTGTCGCCTCCGTCAGCGGGGCCCTGCGGTGCATGCCCCTGGGCCGATTGAACGGAGTTGCCGCCGGAGCTCCAGCCCGCGCCAAGGGCACCCCCATGCTCGTCCCCACAGGCACCGGGTTGTTCGGCCGCGTGGTGGATGCGCTGGGCCGGCCGATCGACGGCAAAGGCCCGCTGCCCTTCTCCCACCGGGTCGAACTGGATCAGGAAGCACCGTCCGCCATGAGCAGGGCGCGCATCGACACGCCCCTGCAGACCGGCGTGCGTGTCCTGGACACCATGACCACCCTGGGTCGCGGCCAGCGCATGGGACTCTTCGCCGGATCCGGCGTGGGCAAGTCATCGCTGCTGTCCATGGTTACCCGCGGCACCGACGCCGAAGTCTCCGTGATCGCCCTGGTGGGGGAGCGCGGCCGTGAAGTGCGCGAATTCCTTGAAGACGACCTCGGCCCAGAAGGCCTGGCCCGCTCCGTGGTAGTGGTCGCCACCTCAGACGAACCAGCCCTCATGCGGCTTCGCGCCGCAGTGACCGCCACCCGCATCGCCGAGTCCTTCCGTGAAGCCGGCAAGGACGTGGTGCTCATGATGGACTCCCTGACCCGCGTTGCCATGGCCCAGCGCGAGATCGGCCTCTCCGCAGGTGAGCCGCCCGCCACCCGCGGCTACCCGCCGTCGACCTTCTCTGTCCTGGCCAGGCTCCTGGAACGTGCCGGAACCGCCGAAACCGGCTCCGTGACCGGCATCTACACCGTGCTGGTGGATGGCGACGACCACAACGAACCCATCGCCGACGCCGCCCGCTCCATCTTGGACGGCCACGTTGTCCTGGACCGGAAACTCGCCGTCACCGGGCACTTTCCCTCCGTGGACGTCCTGGGCTCGGTGTCGCGCGTGGCGTCCAAGGTCAACGCGCGTGAGCACACGGCGCTCGCCGCCACGCTCCGGCGCGTCCTCGCGGCGCGGCGGGGTGCGCAGGACCTGATCGACGTGGGCGCGTACCGGCACGGCAGCAACCCGTTGGTGGACGCTGCCCTGGATCACGAAGGCGCCATCAACCAGTTTCTCCGGCAGGGCATGGGCGAATCGACTCCGAACAGCCACTCCTGGGCCGAACTTTCCCGCCTCTCAGCGCACTTTGGACACTTTGAAGGAGCCGCGTGAACCGACAATTTTCCCTGGCAGGGCTCTTGAGGCTGCGGCAAGCCGAACAGAAGTCCGCGGAAAGCGGGCTGGCTGCGGCCAACTCGCGTTCGGCGTTGCTGCGTGTGCGCCGGGCGGAAGCCCGCGAAGCGCTGGCAGACTCCGCCGGCCATGCTGCCGACTCTGCTTCCTTGCTGGCCATCGCGGCCGCACGTGCCTCCTCGCAGAGCATGCTCGCAGAGCTGGATGCCCTGGCCGCCAGCGCCGACGCCGACGCTGCCGAAGCCCGCTCCGAATACACCGAAGCCAAGCAACGCGCGGTGGGTCTTGAGAAACTCGAAATCCGTCACGAGGCCGAATATTCGGCGTCTGTCCTCCACGCAGAACAGGGTGTCCTGGACGAGATCGCGTCCGCCGCCTGGCAGAGAAAGGCCACCTCGTGAGCATGACCGACGCCATCGGGCGGATCCAGAGCATCGAAGCCTCGCTGCAGCAATTGGCCCAGGGTGCGCGGGCTTCGGCGGCTTCTTCGCCTGCGTCCAGCGCCGCAACCGCCACCGACGCCGCCTCCTTCGCTTCAGCATTGAGCAGCGCGATGGGGACAACCTCCTCTGCTTCCCTGGCGTCCGGACTGAGTTCTGTCGGCCTGAGCGCACTGGTGCCAACTGCTGGAAGTACGACGGCGGCCGCTGGCGCCGGGGCTGTCGGCACCGCCTCCGGGGGAGTCACGGGTGACGCCGTGGTGGCAGCAGCCAAGAAGTACATTGGCGTGCCCTACGTCTGGGGCGGAACAAACCCTGCGGTGGGCATGGACTGTTCCGGGTTCGTCCAACGGGTCTTCAAGGACCTGGGTGTTGAGCTGCCGCGCGTTGTCAGCGACCAGATGCAGAAAGGCACTCCAGTGGCTTCACTGGCAGAAGCCAAACCAGGGGACCTCCTGGTCAGCTACGGGGGCGAACACATCTCGATCTACCTGGGCAACGGCAAGGCAATCGACGCGCCCGTGCCCGGGCAGACCATCCAGATCCGGGATGCCTGGGAAAAGTACTCCAACCTGACCTCGATTCGCCGGATCGTCCCTGCTGGGGGTTCGTGATGCAGGCGGTGGTTGGGGGCAGCGCGTGTGTGAAGGGTGCTGCTGGTGCTTTGAATGCGGCCGGTGTTGCGGGTCCGGCCGGGGTTGGTGGTGCCGGGGCGTTCGATGCGGTGATGACTGCCGAGGCTTCGGCCACCCATTTCGGTGGCTCACTGTTCATTCGGCCGTTGGCACGGAACGTTCCGCAGGGAACCCACGAAACGGGTGTAGCTGCGCAGGGAAGCGTCGTTGTTGGGACTGTCAATGGGCCCGTGAACGCGCCGGAGATTGGGAGTGCCAGTGTCCTCGAGCCCGGTGACGCCCAGCTGACCTTGGTTGGCGTTATTTCCAGTGTCACTCCTGTGCCTGGAACGCCGACCGAGCGGACCACTGGGGCCGGCACATCACCAACAGCCATGACAACCGACGCTAGTGCCTCGTCATCCGCCCATTTCGAGGGCTCGCTGCCCATTCGTTGGTTGGAACGGCCTGTTCCGCAGGGAACCCCGGAAACGGGTGAGCCTGAGGCGGCCGCGGCTTCGGGGGCCTGCGCGACCGTGGTGGCGGCGGTGCCTGTGGTCGCCCCGGACCAGGTTGCCGAGGCTTCGCAGTCTGTCCGTTTCGATGGTTCGCTGCCGGTTCGTTGGTTGGAACGGCCTGTTTCGCAGGGAACCCCCGAAACGGGCGCAGCTCCGCGGGAAAGTGTCGTTGCTGGGACTGCTGGGACTGCTGGGACTGCCGGTGTGCCCGCGCAGGTTGATGCCCGGCTGCCCTTGGCTGACTCTGTGCCCGCTGGCCCTTCTCTGGTTGGGGCTCCGGCTGCGCTGACCACTCGGACCGACGCATCAACCGCAGCCCCGACTGCCGGTGCCTCGTCGTCCGCCCGTTTCGATGGTTCGCTGCCGGTTCGGTGGTTGGAACGGCCTGTTGCGCAGGGAACCCCCGAAACGGGCGCGATGCACGGGCCCACGCCGGCCCAGGTCACCGTCCATCCCACAGCTGTCATCCCGGCCGGACCCGCGCTCACCCCGCAGCCAGCGCCCGCCCCGCAAACCACACCCACACCTCAGCCTGCCCTCACCGCCCAGCTCGCCACGCCCCTGTTTTCGCTGGCATCGGCCGCTCCGGGGCAGCATGTCATGACACTGCGGGTGTCCCCTGAAGACCTTGGCCCCCTCACGGTCCGGGCGCACATTGATGCGGCGGGTGTAAGGATCGAGCTGTTCGCGCCGGGAGATGCCGGCCGGGATGCAGTGCGGCACATCCTCCCGGAACTCCGGCGTGGACTTGAAGACTCCGGGGCCAGCCTGAGCCTCTCGTCGCACAACAGCCCGCAGGACGGGGGAGCCAGAGGTGACAGTGCCACCGGCAACGCACCCCGCGACGCGGAGCCGCAGCCCCGACGCTTCGGTGACCCTGGGGCAAACGGGACAGAAGACCAACCGCAGCAACGACGCCAGCCAGCACCCGGCGTCGTACATGACCCCGGCAGCCCAAGCCGCCTGGACATCCTCGTCTGAGGTGAAGGAGAGACAACCATGACTACTATTCCCGCAATTGCGGCCAACAACGGCGTAGCGTCGGACAGTGCACCAAGGACTCCCGTGAAAACCATGGATTCCGAGGTTTTCATGTCCTTGCTGGTGACGCAGCTGAGGTACCAGGATCCCAGCGCGCCCATGGACACCAACCAGATGATGAGCCAGTCGGTTCAGCTTTCCATGATGGAGAAGATGACCGAGCTGACGGCAGGGGCCAAGGAAAGCTTCTCGCTGCAGATGCGTACGGCCGCTGCCCAGATCATCGGGACCCAGGTGAGCTACACGCTGGCCGACGGGACCAAGGGTTCTGGCGTTGCCAGTGCGGTGTCGTTCGCGGACGGCGTTCCGACGGTGACGGTGGGGGACGCCAAAGTTCCGCTGGACCTGATCACCGGCATGACCGCCCCCACCGCAGCCACCCCTCCAACCAGCTGATTTTCACCAACTTCACCCGAAGAAAGGCAACACCATGCTCCGTTCGCTGTACTCCGGTATCTCCGGCCTCCGCGCCCACCAGACCATGCTCGACGTCACCGGCAACAACATCGCCAACGTGAACACCACCGGCTACAAGACGTCGTCCGCCCAGTTCCAGGACACGCTCTCGCAGATGACGCAGGGCGCGGCCGGGCCACAGCAGGACGTGGGCGGCGCCAACCCCGCGCAGGTCGGCCTGGGTGTGCGGGTGGCCGGTGTCAGCACCAACTTCGGCCAGGGCTCGTCGCAGAGCACCGGCCGCGGCACTGACCTCATGATTTCCGGCGAGGGCTTCTTTGTCACCGGAAAGGGAACCCAGCAGTACTACACCCGGGCAGGCAACTTCCAGATGGACGCGGCGGGCCGCTTGGTCAGTCCCGACGGCGGCATCCTCCAGGGGTGGACGGCCACCAACGGCGTGGTGAACCAGGGCGGAGCCACCGGGCCCATCACGTTGTCTCCGAACACCACAGCACCTGCTGTGGCTACGACGAGGGCCACACTGAACGGGAACCTGCCGTCGGACGCTGCCGTGGGCACCTCCGTGGAGCGCCAAGTGAAGGTGTTCGACGCCAACGGGGCCGAGCGCAGCCTCACCATGAATTTCAGCCGCACCGCGACGGGCTGGAACGTGGCCGGCGCCGATGCGAACGGTTCCACGGGTACGTCCGCCATGACCTTCACCAACGGCGCGCTCACGTCCGGCGGGACAATGACTGTTGGCGGGATTTCCGTGGACATGAACGCCGTGACCGGCTTCGCGCAGATGAGCACGCTTGCAGTCACCGGCCAAAACGGTGCGGAAGCCGGCAAGCTGGAGTCCTTCACCTTGGCCGGCGACGGTTCCCTGATCGGTTCCTTCAGCAACGGCAGCAAGACTGTCCTGGCGCGCGTGGCCCTTGCGCGCTTCACCAATGTGGAGGGCCTCGAAAAGGCCGGCGGATCCACCTATGTTGCCACGGCCAACTCGGGCGCAGCCCAGCTGGGCGCACCAGGCGACGCCGGTTTGGGCTCCCTGGAATCGGGCTCCCTGGAAATGTCCAACGTGGACCTGTCCCAGGAGTTCACCAACCTGATCGTCGCCCAGCGCGGCTTCCAGGCCAATGCCCGCATCATCACCACCTCTGACGAGGTCCTGCAGGAACTGAGCAACCTGAAGCGCTAACCGCCGGGAGGAAGGCGGTCTTCCTGCCGCCTCCTAACGCGGCGCCCCTTGCGGCCGACAGTAGGGGACAGAACCACCTCCAGCCGAGCCCAACCAGAAACGGCCCATGATCGTTGTCACCCGCCTGAACGGCACACGCTTCGCCGTGAATCCGGACATCCTTGAACGGATCCACGAGAGTCCGGATACCCATCTGGTGACCCTCGACGGCGCCGCTTACGTTGTGCGGGAATCGCTCGCTGAGGTGGTGGAGCTGATCGCGAACTACCGCGCCAGCGTGCTCCGCCGCGCCCAGGACCTGCCCGCCGTCACGGGCTACCCCCTCAGCCTGGTCCGATCGCCCGAATCCGAACCCGATCCGGGCCACAGCCCGGATAACGATCACGACCACCGGAACGGAAGGTAGCCCATGACAATCCTTGGTCTGCTCCTGGCCTTTGCATCCGTGGTGGCGATGGTCACCCTGGAACACGCGAACCTCATGTCGCTGCTCCTGCCTGCTCCCATGATCCTGGTTTTTGGAGCCACCATTGCGGTGGGGCTGGCCGGAAACACCTTCCGCGACGTCATTCAGGCGTTCAAGGATGTGCCCAAGGCCTTCCTCGGCAAGCCGGCCAAGCCCACGGCGAGCATTGATGAGCTGGTCCGTCTCGCCGAGAAAGCCCGCAGCGACGGCCTGTTGTCCCTCGAGGAAGAGGCCAACAACGCCAAGGACCCGTTCCTGCAGCGCTCCCTCCAAAACATCGCCGACGGCACGGATGCCGAGGAACTCCGCCTCCTGATGGAGGACGAGATCGACACCAAGGTCCGTGCCGACCACGTTTCCTCCAAGTTCTTTGCCGCCCTGGGCGGGTACGCGCCAACCATCGGCATCATCGGTACGGTGGTGTCTTTGACCCACGTCCTGGAGAACCTGTCCTCGCCGGACCACTTGGGACCGATGATCGCGGCAGCCTTCGTGGCAACACTGTGGGGTCTGTTGTCCGCCAACTTCATCTGGTTGCCCCTCAGCGCCAAGCTGAAGCGACTGTCGGAGCTCGAAGTTGAGCGCATGACGCTCCTCATGGAGGGTTTGCTTGCGGTTCAGAACGGGACCCAGCCCCTGCTGCTCGCCGAGCGCCTTCGCGCGATGGTCCCGGCCGAGCCCCGCGGCAAAGCGAAGGACGCCAAAGACAAAGCGGACGACGGCGGCAGGCCCGGCAAGCTTTCGGCGTCCAGGGCAGCATGAGGTCCCGCAGGAAGCGCGGCTCCCAGCCTGAAGAGCACCACGTCGACGAACGGTGGATGGCCTCCTACATGGATATGGTCACCGTCCTGATGTGCATGTTCATTGTCCTGTTCGCCATGTCATCGGTGGATCAGGTCAAATTCGAGAAACTGCGGAATTCGCTGGCCACGGGTTTCGGCACGGAGATCAGCCAGAAGGTGGACACCGCCAGCGGTGTGGTGGTGCCGTCCGAGCTCACAACGGCCAACGGCGAGGGTTTTTCAGCGCTGGACCTGGCCATCAAGGAGGCCGACAAGCTTACGGCTTTGCAGAATGCCATGCAGGCCAAACTGGATGGCGCGGGCCTGGCCGCGAACGTGCAGTTCGTCGTGGGAGAGCGCGGCCTGACGGTAAAGCTTGTGGGCTCCCAAACGTTCTTCCAGCCGGACATGCCTGACCTTACGCCCAAGGCCGTCCAGATCCTGAACACCATCGCACCCACCGTGGTGGGTTCCGGTCTGGAGGTCATGGTGGAGGGCCATGCCGCCAAGGGGGTCACGGCCTTCGCTTCAACGTGGGAGCTTTCGGCGGCACGTTCTGTCAATGTGCTGAGGTATTTCGTTGACAACTCGGGCATGCCGCCGGGACGGATCGGCGCGGTGGCTTTCGGTGCTGCCCGCCAGGTGACGGATGACTCCACCGAGGAGCTGATGGAACTGAACCGGCGAGTGGACGTTGTGTTGCTGTCCGCCAGTCCGGAGGATGTCCGGGCCTTGATCCCGGGCGCCATCGAAGCCCAAACCCAGGAGACAGCTGCTGCCGCGAAGGGTGCCAAATAGTCGCTGGATAGTCCTGGACGGAATGCCTTACGCCGCCGGCTGACGTGCCGATAGTGCCATCCGTGGGAGAACAGGAAGATCGCGCGGCGGCACGCCAGCGCACTGTGGATGTCTATGACTTCCGTCGTCCCACCACGTTGCCCCGGCAACACAGCCGTGTCTTGGAGGTGGCGTTTGAAACGTTCGCCCGCCAGTGGGGCACGCAGCTCACTGCCAAGGTCCGGTTGAAGTCCACGGCAACCCTGGATCAGCTGAGCATGCAAAGCTACGACGAGTATTCGGCCTCCCTGCCATCAGTCACGTCCATGGTGCTGTGCAGGATCGACGGCAGCGAGTCCCGGCTCGTGATCCAGTTCCCCGCAACGGCAGCCCTTTCCTGGCTGGGCCGGATGCTGGGTGGATCAACGGATACGGCTGTTCCTGAACGAAAGTTCACCCAGATCGAGCAGGCGCTGATCTCCCGCATGGTCGAGGAGGTCCTGGAGGATCTCCGGTACTCCCTGGGCAATCTCCTCACCCAAGCGGTGACCATGGACGGGATCCAGTACAACTCCCAGTTCGCGCAGGCCGCTGCGCCGTCGGAACTCATGATCGTGGCGTCTTTCAGCGTCAACGTCGGCGAAACCCAATGTGCGGCCACGCTGGCGATCCCCGCCGACGTCCTCCTGTCCCGCCTTGGAGACGTGAACCCGACCGTTCACAGCGTGGACAACGAGGCCCTGGTCCGTGCCCAACTCGCGCAGGTACCGGTGGACGTCGCTGTTCGCCTGACCCCCGCACCGGTGACGCCCGCGCAGATCCTGGGCCTCGCCGTCGGGGATGTCCTGCCGTTGCAGCATCTTGAGAACCGGCCTTTCGACGTCACTGTCAACGGCACCCGTTTGGCCACGGCCGCGGCTGCCCGCCACGGCTCGCGGGCCGCCGCAGTCATCGTCACAACCGAGGAGCACCAGCGATGAGCAACATCTTGACCCTTCAGGCGGCGGCGGCCGAGCGGCTCGCCCTGCACCTGCCCAGCGCTTCCACGCTCCGCGTTGCGGGCATCGTTCCCGCGCAGGACGCCGCCACCTATGCCTCACCTGCAGTGACGGCCACGTTCGTGGGTGCCTCGACGGCGGACTTCGCGTTATTGCTGGTTGACCGTTCTTTCCTGGCCGCCGCTGGCGGTTCCGGGCTGGCAGGCGCGGTACAGAGTGCCGTGCAGGCCGGCGATGTCTTGCGTCCTGCTCTGGAACAGGCGGCGTCAGCGTTCGACGCCGGTGTGCTGGGGGAGTTGCGCGAGGAAGATGCCGCCGGGCTGCTGTCCGACCCCGGCACTGCTGTTTTTGAACTAAGCGACGGCGGCGCTCCCTTCGGTTGGTTCGCCGTGCGTGTGCGGGACAACGGTGCCAACCTGAGCTCCGCCGCCCGCAGCGGCCAGGACAGCGAGATGGCTGCGCGACTTGGCCTCATCAGCAATGTGGAAATGGCGTTGACCGTTGAGATCGGACGCACGCGTATGTCTGTTCGCGACGCCTTGGCGCTGGAACCGGGCCGGGTGATCGAGCTGGATCGATCGGCCGGTGCACCCGCCGATGTCCTGCTCAACGGCCGGCTGATCGCCCATGGCGAGGTAGTGGTGGTGGACCAGGACTACGCCGTACGCATCACCCGCATCCTGGACGGGGCAGAGGGAACGCACTAGATGGATTCATTCATCCTCGGGCTGCGCGTGCTCGTGGCCCTTGGCGCTGTGCTGGGGCTGATCTGGTTCGTCCAGAAGCGCCTCGGCAAAGGCAAGGGCCGGCGGCGCGCCGACGCTGCCCTCACGGTAGTCAGCCGCCAGGTGGTGGGCCAGAAGGCCTCTGTGGTGGTGGTCGACGCCGGGGACAAACGTTTCCTGCTCGGCGTCACGGAGCATGCGGTCACCGTCCTCCACAGCAGCGACGCTCCTGTTGTCGCGGAGACCGTGGACGCTGTGGAGGAGCAGTCGCCGGCGAGCTTCGCTGAGCTGTTCCGGCAGGCTTCGGGCGGACCGTTGTCAGAGCCTCGCGCTGAGGCTGTGACCGGACCGCTGGGCCCGGTCACGGGATCCCTTCCTGTGCTTCGCAGGCGCAGCGAACTCCACCGTGGCGGCCAGCCGCACCGTGGAGTTGATCCTGCCCGCCAAACGCCGCCGATGCACGGGTCCATCCTCTCCGCCTCCACGTGGCGGCAAGCCTCCGATGCCTTCAGGGGACGCCGGAATTGATTCGATCTGCTGGTTCCGGGGCGGGATCCTTGGCCTGCCTGGCATCGCCGGCCGCCCGGCGATGGTTTGCCGCGCTGTGCGTTGTCTTGCTCACGGCCGGTTTCTTGTGGCTCGGAATGGCAGCAGGGCATGCGACGCCGATCGACCCCACCCAGCCCACCGCACCTACCCCGCCGGCGGCGCCGGAGCCCGGCGGTAACGTCAGCATCGACATCAACGGACTGGATGGGACACCCTCCACGGCAGTGGTGACGCTGATCGGGATCACGTTGCTGTCCGTGGCCCCCGCGTTGCTGCTCATGATGACGTCCTTCACCAAGATCTTCGTGGTGCTGGCCATGACCCGCAACGCCTTGTCCCTGCCCGCCATTCCGCCCAACCAGGTATTGGCGGGTTTGGCCCTGTTCCTGTCCCTGTTCGTCATGTGGCCTGTGATTGCGGACATCAACACAGCCGCCGTGCAGCCCTACTTGAACGGTGGGCTGGACTTCAACGGTGCCATGTCCGCCGGCTGGTCACCCTTGCAACACTTCATGCTGGCCCACACGCGTGAAGAGGACATTGCCCTCATGACCCGGGCAGCCAAGATGGAGAACCCGGCCAACCCGGAATCGGTGCCGTTCCAGACGCTCGTCCCGGCGTTCATGATCTCCGAGCTCCGGGCCGCTTTCATCATTGGTTTCGTCATCTTCATTCCCTTCCTGGTGATCGACCTGGTGGTGTCGGCCGCGCTGATGTCCATGGGCATGATGATGCTCCCGCCAGTGATGATTTCCCTGCCCTTCAAGATCCTGTTGTTCGTCCTGGTGGACGGTTGGGGACTGGTCATCACGTCCCTGATCCAGAGCTATTCGAGCGGCTGATGGATACCAACGCAGTCCTGGACATTTGCCTCCAGGCCATGATTGTCGCCGCGAAACTTGCCGCACCCACGCTGGTCACCGCGTTGGTGGTTGGCCTGGCGATCTCACTCCTGCAGTCCATCACCCAGTTGCAGGAAGCCACACTGTCTTTTGTCCCCAAGGCCGTGGCCGTGGCCATCGCCCTGGTGGTGTGCGGACATTGGATGATCTCGGAAATGGTCGCGTTCACCAACGAACTTTTCGGCCGGATCCCTGGACTGATCGGCGGAACGTGAGGTGGACATCCCCATAGACCAGTCGTGGATCCAGGTCCTGCTGCTGGCGTCGGTCCGCATGACAGCCTTCCTGGTGGTGGCTCCACCCTTCGCCCACCACGCCATCCCGGCCCGCATCAAGGCGATGCTGGGAATCGGGCTGGGCCTGGCCGTCTCGCAGCGGCTCTCCGCCGATGCCGTGCCCAAGGACACCGCCGGCTTCGTCACGGCGGTGGTCCTTGAACTGGTCACAGGCCTGGTCCTGGGCTTCCTGGTGATGGTGATCTTCGCCGCGATCCAGTCTGCAGGCAGCCTGGTGGACCTCTTCAGCGGCTTCCAAATGGCCCAGGCATTCGATCCCCAGATGATGGTCAACGGCGCCCAGTTCACCCGGCTCATGCAGATGGCGGCCTTGGCGTTGCTCTTCGCTTCCGACGGATACCAGATGGTCATCGGGGGCTTGGCCGGGAGTTTCAACGCGTTGCCGCTTGCCGGCGGACTGGACCTCACCCAGCCCGTGGAAGCGATGATAGGAGCCCTGACGGGGATGTTCCTGGCCGCGGTTCAAATCGCCGGTCCGCTGCTGGTGGTCCTGGTGCTGGCCGATGTGGGGCTTGGCCTCCTCACCCGTGTGGCTCCTGCCTTGAACGCATTCGCATTGGGCTTCCCGCTGAAGATCTTCATCACGCTGGCGTTGGCAGGCTTCCTTTTCCTTGCCCTTCCCCGGCTCGTTGCAACGCTCGCGGAACAAGCCGCAAACACCCTGATGGGGGTGGGCTAGTGTCGGATTCACAGGAAAAAACCGAGCAAGCCACGGACAAACGCATGCGGGAAGTCCGGTCCAAGGGACAGCTGTCCAGATCACAGGATCTGATGGCCTGGCTGGCTGTCGGAGCAGCTGCTGCGATGCTTCCGGCCACCATCGCCAGCGCTTCCAACGCTGCCGTGGACCAGTTGTTCACAGTCAAAAGCGTCATTGCCGAGCCGGATCCCGCCAAAGCCGTGGCCGCACTCGAAGCAGGATTGGGTTCCCTGGCCGGAATCCTGGGGCCGCTCCTCCTGGTGGTCACCGTGGTGGTGCTGGCCGGATCAGCGCTGCAAGGGGGCATCCGTTTCAAGAGGTTCCGCGCCGAGTTCGAGCACTTCAACCTGCTCGCCGGCGTCAAGAGGATGTTTGGCGGCCAGGCACTCTGGGGAGGCGTCAAAGCGTTGCTGAAGACCGCCGTCGTGGGTCTTGTCCTCTACGCCGTGGTCCAGGGCCTGATGCCCGTGTTGCTGACGGCCGGCGGCTTGCCCGTTGCCGGCGTGCTCGCGGCCGCTGCAGGCGGGATCGGCGCGCTCATCCAGTTTGCCGTGGCCGCCGGCCTGGTGTTGGCAGCGGCGGACATCTTCGTGGTGATGCGCCGCAACCGCAAGAAAACCCGGATGTCCAAGAAGGAAGTCCAGGACGAGAACAAGAACACCGACGGCGATCCCCTCATCAAGTCCCAGCGACGGTCGCGCCAGCTCAGCATGAGCCGGAACCGCATGATCGGCGCGATCGGGGACGCCGACGTGGTGCTGGTCAACCCGACGCACGTGGCAGTTGCGTTGAAGTACGACGCCGGCAAATCGGCCCCTCGCGTCGTGGCGAAAGGCTCGGGGCTGATCGCTGCCCGCATCAGGGAGGAAGCCGAAGCCAAGGGCGTGCCCATGGTCCAGGACATTCCGCTGGCCCGGGCCCTGCACACGGCGTGCGAACTCGGCCAGGAGATCCCCGTTGACCTGTACCGTTCCGTGGCGGCCGTGCTCGCGTTCGTGATGTCGCTGAAGACGCGGGGGACTGCACGAGGGATTCATCAGATGAAAGAGAGCTTCCAGCCATGAGCAATAACAAGTTCGCCCGGCTTTCGGTACCTGTGGGCATCGTGGGCATTGTGCTGCTGCTGGTTGTTCCGTTGCCCGCGCCGTTCCTCGACTTCCTGATCGTGTGCAACATCCTGCTGGCCCTCCTGATCCTGCTCACCAGCATGTTCGTGAAGAAGCCACTGGATTTCTCGGTCTTCCCGTCGCTGCTCCTCGTGGCCACACTGTTCCGACTCGGACTCAACGTCGCCTCCACCCGCTTGGTGCTAGGGCAGGGTTTTGCCGGTCAGGTCATTGAGGCTTTCGGCAAAGTCACCGTGGGCGGCTCGCTCATCATCGGCGCCGTGGTGTTCCTCATCCTCGTAGTGATCCAGTTCGTGGTGGTCACCAAGGGCGCCGAGCGTGTGGCCGAGGTCGGGGCCCGCTTCACCCTGGACGCCATGCCGGGCAAGCAGATGGCCATCGACGCCGACCTCAACGCCGGACTCATCACCGACGCCGAGGCACGGAAGCGCCGTGCCGAAGTCTCTGCGGAGGCCGACTTCTACGGCGCCATGGATGGTGCCTCGAAGTTCGTGAAGGGCGATGCCATCGCCGGCATCATCATTATCATCATCAACTTCGTGGGCGGCATCGCCATCGGTGTGCTGCAGCGCGGCATGGACGCCGGCGATGCCCTCAACACCTATGGCCTGCTGACCATGGGCGACGGCTTGGTCACCCAGATCCCGGCGCTGCTCATGGCCGTTTCCACCGGCATGATCGTCACGCGGTCCAATGCCGAAGAGGACATGGGCCGCACGGCTTCCTCGCAGCTGATGCAGTCACCCAACGCGCTGCTGATCGCCGGGTTGGCAGCCTGCAGCATGGCGCTCATCCCGGGAATGCCCATCCTTCCGTTCGTAGTGGTGGGAGCACTGCTGGTCCTCGCTTCACGGCGGGTGGCTTCCCAACAAAAGGCCACCGCGGCTGCCCAGGACGCGGACAATGCCGCCACTGTGGCAGCAGAGGAAGACCCCAACGAGCGCCTCATGGAGGACATGCGGGTCCATCCCGTGGAGATCCTGCTTGCCCCGGACCTCGTAGACATCGTCTCCGGAGCCTCGGACGACCTCCTCGCCCGGGTCCGGTCCCTCCGCCACAAGATCGCCATGGAACTAGGGCTCGTGGTTCCGCCGGTCCGCACCCGTGACGCGATGGACCTGCCGCCCTCCACCTATGCCATCCGCATCGCCGGCGTCGAGGCCGGGAGGGGAGTGGCGCCGTCGGGCAAGCTGCTGGCGCTCGGAGAATTCCTGGACGCGCTCCCCGGAACCGCAACCATAGAACCCGTGTTCGGGCTGTCCGGCAAATGGGTTCCCACCGAGATGCGGCACAGCGCGGAAATGACCGGGGCCACGGTGATCGACCGCGTGTCCGTGCTGGTGACACACCTGTCGTCGATCATCACGGCCAACGCCGCCCGGCTCCTGACGCGCGAGGATGTCCGCGTGCTCACCGAAGGGGTCCGCAAGCAAAGTCCGGCCGCCGTGGAGGAGCTCACGCCGGGGCTGCTGTCCTTGGCCGAAGTTCAGCGCGTTCTGCAAGGGCTCCTCGAGGAACAAGTGCCCATCAACGATCTTCCGAGGATCTACGAGGCACTCTCGTTGCGGGCCAAAGTATCCACGGACCCCGAGTCGTTGGTCGAGTCCGCACGGCAATCACTCGGGCCCGTGCTCGCCCACAAGTACCTGGACGGGGCAGTCCTCAACGTGGTCATGATCGACCCCTTGCTGGAGCAGTCCATGCTTGAGGACATGCGTCCGGCCGAAGGAGGCACGCAGATCGTCATGGGCCAAAGCAAACTGGACGGCGTCCTCACCTCGCTGAAGTCCGCGATGGACGGCGCCGCGGCCACTGGTCGGCAGGCCGTCCTCGTCTGCGCGCCCGCCCTGCGTCCGGCGATCCGTCGCCTGGTGGCAGCTCCCGACGGCGGTGTCCCCGTTTTGTCGTATCGCGAAGTAACGTCGGCCGACATCCGCATCGAAACCGTGGGGGTGGTCCGCTATGCAGAAGCGCTACAAGCTTAGGGGCGCGTCGCTTGAGGCCATCCGTGAAAAGGCTGTCCAGCAATACGGGCCCGGAGCACGGATCATTGCTGCCGAGAAAGTGACCAACCCGGGCATCGTCGGCCTGTTCGCGGCCAATCGCTATGAGGCAACCGTGGAGGTCCCGGAGGTCTCGGCTGCACCTGCCGTAACTACTCCTGTCACTGCTGCTCCGGGCTCCGTGCACGAGCTTCACGGCCCGGCCATTGCTGCCCTGCTGGAGCGAGCGGACGCCGCCGAGATCAAGCTCCACAGACCCGCACCGGCCCCGGTGTCCACGGCTTCGCCGGATTTCGCGGGCTTGCTGGAACAACTCGGCAAGGAACTCCAACCTGCGCCGACTCCCGCACCCGTACCCGCCCTGGTGACGGTGCCGCCGTCGGACGCTGTACCCGTTCCGGTCCCGATGACCGGCGACGGTAACCTGATCGTCCTCTTGGGCCTCGGCGACGACGCCCTTGGACCCGCCCTGGAAATGTCCATCGCCGCGGGCGGCTCCGACGTTCGGACCGCCGGGGAGCTGAGTGCATTCGGCCACCTGCATGTCCATGGGCGGCAAGGAGCCATGACGGCGCGTGCCCAAGCGGTGCTGACAGGACAGACAGTCGTGGTGGCCTTCGGGCTGGGACGTCCGCGCGACATGCCGCTGAAAGCAGCCGGAATAGCGGGCCTCGCGGCCGATCAACTGTGGATCGTCGCGGATGCCCGACGCAAGGCAGACGACACCAAAACGTGGGTACAGGCGCTTCAAAGCCTGCTGGCGGGGGAGGCCGCGGTAGTCGACGCGCTCGCCGTCATCGGCGCGTCAGAAACGGCGAGCCCTGAAACGATTGACACACTTGGCATTCCCATCGGCTGGATCGACGGCAATCCGGCCAGCGCACCCGCCCTCGGAAAGGTAAATTGAGAGCATGTTGGTACTGACGCGTAAGCCGGGCGAGAAGATCATGATCGGGGATGACATTGTCATCACTGTCATGGAAGGGCGCGGCGACGGCGTTCGCATTGGAATCGAGGCGCCCCGTGGTGTGTCCATCCAACGCAGCGAAGTTGTCCAGGCCATTGCCGCCGCCAACCTTGCCGCAACCCAGGCCGGCCCCGACGCCGAGGAGCTCCTGGCAACCCTCCGTCCGGCGGCACCCACTCCGTCAAGCCCAACCACCCCACCCGCCGAATAACACCCTCTCTCACCTCCCGACCCCCTTTTTCCGACCCTCTCTCACCTCCCGATCCCCTTTTTTCCGACCCTCTCTCACGTCCCGTCCCCCCTTTTTTCCGACCCTCTCTCACCGCCCGTCCCCCCTTTTTCCGACCCTCTCTCACGTCCCGTCGGGTTTTGGGCGGCCCTCTCTCACTTCAGGACGGAATCGCTCGACGTCGGCACTCACGTAAATGCCGACGTCGCGTACTGGGACTCATGGCCCAGATCATCTGATCGTCGCGAAGATGCCCGCGCACCTGTCAGCTGGAGCTCTCGCGCTGATGGCGGGAGGTGAGTGAGCGTCGGTGGGGGACCGCCGGGAGGTGAGTGAGCGTCGGCAGGGGACCGTCGGGAGGTGAGTGAGCGTCGGTGGGGGACGGTCGGGAGGTGAGAGAGCGTCCCAAGCCCGGCAGAAACCCTAGAGCCCCAGGAAGTCCCTGAGCAACGGGAGCGAAGAACCCTGTACGGCGGCGAGGGCGCGTTGGACATTCGCGTCGCGGGCAAGAAGGGCGAGGTCGTCGGAACCGCCGGCCAGGGTTGCCAATGCGTCCGGCTGTGAAAGATCTGCGGCCAGTTCCACTGAGCCCGCCGGAGGGGACTGCAGCAGAGCGATATTGGCAGCAACCGCCTGGTCGATCTCCGTAAGCAGCACCGTCATGCCGCGCCGGTGCTCTTCCAGGAGTTCCGGCCATATTCCGTCGGGTGCCAGTGATATCAGGGACGGAAGGGATGACTGGTGCGGGGCTTTCCACTCGGCGGCCACGGAGGCGGCTTCAACGCCGCGGGCCAGCGATTCGAAACGCAGGTTCTCGAGGACTTTTTCGAGTTCGGCCGCGGTGAAACCCAGCCGGTGCCAGTTGCCTGCCCGGAGATGCAAGAGCTGCGTTTCGAGCAGGAATAGCAAGAAATCAAGTTGCCTTCGCTCGCGCCACAGCGTTGCCGATAGCTCGTCCGCCCCCACGGTTCCCCAATTCGTTTTATGGCCTGCCAAAATCACGTTTCGGTAGGGTTTATATTTACTTCTGTTGAGCGTACACGCAGAGTCCTTTTCAGGTGATATGTTCACTGAACACGTACCTGTTCGAAGTCCCACCTCGTCGCTGTGATTGGTCTCTTGGCGCCGTCCGGAACTCCGGATTTTCAGGTTCTTGCAACTAAATACTCCGGTCTCATGGGGGGACTTACTTTTGAATCGCGAACAGCGAAACGAGCTGGTGTTGCAGCACCTTCCGCTCGTTGGTTACTTGGTCTCTGACCTTTGCGCGCGCGCCTCACATTTGTCGCGCGACGATTTTGCGTCTGTAGGCTCCTTGGCGCTCATCACGTCGGCCGATTCCTTTGATCCGGAGCTCGGTGTTCCGTTCGGCGCGTTCGCACGCCGGCGGATCGTGGGTGCGTTTGCTGATGAGATGCGCGCCGGCGACTGGGCGACGCGCTCGGCCCGCAAACGCATCAAGGAAACATTGGCCATCCAGGAAACTTTGACCGGTGTCCTGGGGCGCGGTCCTAGCGTTTCCGAGATGGCGTCGGCGCTGGGCGTTGAGCGCAGCTATGTCGAGGCTGCAATGGCCGATGCGGCGCGGACCCTGACCTCGCTCGACGAAGTAGTGGTGGACACCGTGGCGTCTCCGGCGGAGTCCCCCGAGCACTCGGTCCTTGCCGATGAGCGCATCAAGTACCTCCGCGCCGCCGTCGATGCTTTGCCGGAGAAGATGCGCTTCGTGATCCAGGAGATCTACCTGACGGGCCGGACGGTGAAAGAACTCGCCGAAGAACTGGGCTCCACCCACGCAGCGGTCTCCCAACAACGGGCCGAGGGCATCCGGCTTATGCGCGACGGCCTGGCAGCCCACTATGCGGACAGTCCGGACCAAACTTTTGAACCCGAGTCCCGCATCACGGCGCGGCGTCGCAATGACTATCTTTCGGCCTTGGCGACGGCAACCACCGGGGGAATCACCCGCGGCCTGGGGTTGGGGTCGGCCCTGAATTCCGCCGTCTGAGGGGCACGCAAACGCAAGGAAGGCCGGGCCCGGTACAGGGCCCGGCCTTCCGGTTTTGGCGCCAATACTACTGCGCTTTGGGAACCTTGCGGAGTACGACGGCGGCAAGGACTGCCGCTCCAGCCATCAGGACCAGCCCAATCGCCGCAGTGATGTGGACGCCGGATTCGAAAGCGATCCGGGCGGCGGCTGTGAGTGCTTCCGACAAGGGAGCGGGGAGCGCGGAGGCCGCATCAACAGCGCCTGCCAGTGTTTCTCCGGACTTCCCGGCAGCCTCGGTGGAGACGCCGTCCGGAATGATGAGGTTGTGTTGGTAGGACGCGGTGAGGATGGAGCCCAGCACGGCCGTTCCCAGGAGTGAACCCAGTTCGTAGCCGGTCTCGGAGATGGCCGAGGCCGCACCGGACTTCGCTGCCGGAACGGACGCCAGGATGAGGTCGTTGGAGATGGTCTCCGCCGCGCCCACACCCACGGCCAGCACCGTCAAAGCTGACAGGAGGAAGACCGGGCCGCTGCCGTGGTCGCCCACTACGGCAATCAGGTACCCGACGGCGCTCAGCGTCAGTCCGCCTGCCACGACGAATCCGGGCCGCACGCGCTTGACCAGCGGCACCACCAGCAGGCCGGCGATCACTGTTGCCAGGAGCGCAGGAATCATGGCGATACCGGCCTCCATGGGGGACTGCCCCTCCACCAGCTGCAGGTGCTGGGCGAAGAAGTAGATGAATCCCGTCATGGAGAACAGGGACAGTACGTTGGCCACGATGGCCGTGCTGAAGACTTTGTTCTTGAACAAGCTGACGTCCAGCATGGGGCTGTCGATCTTCTGCTGGCGACGGACAAAGAGGACACCCATTACCAATCCGAAGAGCATGAAGGCTGCGGCGGAAGCCCCGAATCCGTGGACGGCGAATTCCTTGATGCCGTAGACGAACGGCGCCATGGTGAACACCGACAGGGCGATGCTCGGCACATCCACGCGGCCTGGGTTGGCGTCCTTGGACTCAGGAATCAGGATCCGGCCAAAAGCGAGCAGCGGCAGGAGCAGGAAGGCTGCAACCAGGAAGACCGCGCCCCACCAGAAGTGTTCCACGAGCCAACCGCCGAAGATCGGGCCAAGGGCGGCGCCGCCGGAGAAGCCTGCCGCCCACACTGCGATGGCGAGCCGCCGGCGGTTCGGGTCCGTAAAGATGTTCCGGATCAGGGACAACGTTGAAGGCATCAGCATGGCGCCGAAGACGCCAAGGGCGGCGCGGCCGGCAATGAGCCATTCCGCTGAGGGGGCGAATGCCGTAGCAGCCGAAACCGCCGCGAAGCCCGTGCTGCCGATCAGGAGCAGCCGCCGTCGTCCGATCCTGTCGCCCAAGTTGCCCATGGACACAAGGAGGGCGGCCAGCACCAGCGGGTAGGCGTCAACGATCCATAGGAGCTGTACGCCGCCCACATCCAGGGAGCGGGCGATTTCCGGCAGGGCGAAGGTGAGCGCGGTGTTGTCGACGGCCACGAGCAGCACCGGGAACATCAGCAGTGCCAGGGCCGTCCAGTCGCGCCACGGTGCTGTTGTGCCCTTGATGGGCTGAGCGGAACGGGGTGCTTGGGTTGAGGACGGCGAGAACATGACTCTTACTGTACCGTCCAGACGGTACAGTTTCAAATGGAACCCCCCAAGCCTTTAGGGAATGATGTACACATGCCACGAAAACCAGTCGCCCGGGATGCCGTCCTGGATGCTTATGAAGCACTCCTCATCGAGGTGGGGGAGCGTGCTGCCACGCTCGACGCCGTCGCCAAGCGGGCAGGGGTATCCAAAGGCGGGCTGCTCTATCACTTCCCCAACAAGGAATCGCTGATCAGTGCCTTGCTGGAGCGCCTGGACCAATTGGCGCAGGAAGACATCGAACAGATGAAGGCCGCGCCGGACGGGTCCGCTGCGTATTTCATCCGGTCCTCGCTATGGGCCGGCACACCCATGGACCGTGCGTTCGTGGCCGCCACCCGCTTGGCCGAGGTAGCCCACGAAGAGACCCGACGCAGGTTCGCCGGCATCCAGAAGCAGTGGTTGGACGTGCTGGCCGAGGACGTCGGACCGGAGGTAGCCAAGGCCGTCAGTTACATGGGCGACGGCCTGTACTTCAATGCGATGTTCGAAGGTGGCCAGGAAGACGGCAAAGCGGGGCGGGAGGCCGACGTCGAGATCCTGCTGGGAGTCTTGGACCGCCTGCGGAAGTAGCGAGCCATCCATTTGCGGCGCCGCCCGCCGCGTAGGACAATTAACCCTTGTGGCGTGCCGTCAGTGGCGCCGCGCATAACTGAACATGCCTTTGATCTGCGGCGGGAGAGTCCTGCAGGCTAGTGATGCAGGCGCCGTAGGAGCAAACCCTCCCCAGGAATCTCTCAGGCCCATGCACCGCCGCGGCGAGGCAACTCTGGAAAGTAGCAAGTGCCCTAGGGCGCTGTGCTCACCGACGGTGCAAGCGATAGTTGTCCAACAACGCGCGGAAACTCTCAGGTCCAATACAGAGCGGGGAGGAACCCGAGCCACTGTGGCGTACCCAAACGCCGCCCAAGTATTGGAGTTCCTTCGTGACGGTTAGTTCTGCCTCCACCACCTTCGTCGATCGGCATATCGGCGCCCGCCGCCAGGCCGACATTGAGACCATGCTCAAGTCCGTCGGCTACGACACCGTTGACTCGCTGGTCGACACCGCCGTTCCGAACGACATCCGCCAGGACGTCGCCCTCACCTTGCAGGACGCGCTGAGCGAAGTTGAGGTCCTGGCCGAGCTGCGCAAGCTCGCATCCAAGAACAAGACGGCTGTTCAGATGATCGGCCAGGGCTACTACGACACCGTCACGCCCCCCGTGATCCGCCGGAACATCCTTGAATCCCCGGCCTGGTACACCGCCTACACCCCCTACCAGCCGGAAATCTCGCAGGGCCGCCTTGAAGCACTGCTGAACTTCCAGACCATGGTGCAGGACCTCGTTGGCCTGCCGATCGCCAACGCCTCACTCCTGGACGAAGCAACGGCTGTGGCCGAGGCCGTCCTCATGATGCGCCGCGCCAACAAGAACAAGGCTGCCCAGGACGGCAAGACTGTCCTCGACGCCGACTGCCTCCCGCAGACCATCGCCATCGTCAAGGGCCGCGCCGAAGCACTCGGCTTTGAGGTTGAGGTCGCCGACCTTTCCCTCGGCCTCCCGGAAGGTGCCATCAACGGCGTCGTCCTCCAGCAGCCCGGCGTTTCGGGCCGCGTGTTCGACCACTCCGCCGTCATTGCCGAAGCCAAGGAACGCGGCGCACTGGTCACCGTCGCTGCCGACCTTCTCTCTCTGACGCTCATCACCCCTCCGGGTGAGCAGGGCGCCGACATCGCTGTTGGTTCCGCGCAGCGCCTGGGCGTTCCGCTGTTCTTCGGCGGCCCGCACGCCGCGTACATGGCCGTCCAGAAGGGCCTTGAGCGTTCCATGCCGGGCCGTTTGGTGGGCGTTTCCAAGGACGACGCCGGTGTCCCCGCCTACCGCTTGGCGCTGCAGACCCGTGAGCAGCACATCCGCCGCGAGAAGGCCACATCCAACATCTGTACCGCGCAGGCGCTGCTGGCCATCGTCGCGTCGATGTACGCCGTCTACCACGGCCCGGAAGGCCTGAAAGCGATCGCCGAGACCGCCCACAGCCACGCCCGCACGCTTGCAGCATCCCTGAAGGCTGCCGGCGTCGACGTCCTCCACGGTTCGTTCTTCGACACCATCACCGTCCGAGTCCCGGGTAAGGCAGCAGAGATCGTCGCCGCCGCCGAGGCCAAGGGCATCAACCTGCGCGGCATCGACGCCGATACCGTCGGCATCTCCGTTGACGAAACGACGACGACGGCGGTCGTCGCCGACGTCGCTTCGGTCTTCGGCGCTTCGGTCACCGAAGCTGCTGAGGACTTTGCGCTTGAAGGTTCCGTTGAGCGCACCAGCGAGTTCATGCAGCACCCGGTGTTCAACACCCACCGCTCCGAAACCCAGCTCCTGCGCTACATTCGCAAGCTCTCTGACCGTGACCTCGCGCTGGACCGCACCATGATCCCGCTGGGTTCGTGCACCATGAAGCTGAACGCCACGGCCGAGATGGAAGCCATTTCCTGGCCGGAGTTCGCCTCGATCCACCCGTTCGCTCCGGACTCCCAGACCGAGGGCTGGCGTGAACTCATTACCGACCTCGAATCCCAGCTGACCGAAATCACGGGCTACGACCAAGTCTCCATCCAGCCGAACGCCGGTTCCCAGGGTGAGCTCGCAGGCCTGCTGGCCATCCGTGGCTACCACCTCTCCAACGGCGACGACCAGCGCAACGTGTGCCTGATCCCCGCTTCCGCGCACGGCACCAACGCAGCCTCGGCTGTGCTCGCCGGCATGAAGGTAGTGGTTGTGGCCACCGCTCCCGATGGCACCATCGACCACATTGACCTCAAGAACAAGATCGAGGCCAACCGGGACGCGCTCTCGGCCATCATGATCACCTACCCGTCCACGCACGGTGTGTATGACGCCGACGTCCGCGAAGTCTGCGACGCCATCCACGAGGCCGGCGGCCAGGTGTACATCGACGGCGCCAACCTGAACGCACTGGTGGGCTTGGCCCAGCCGGGCAAGTTCGGCGGCGACGTGTCCCACCTGAACCTGCACAAGACCTTCTGCATCCCGCATGGTGGCGGCGGACCCGGCGTGGGACCGGTCGCAGCCAAGGCACACCTCGCGCCGTTCATGCCCGGTGACGCAGCATCCTGGACCGAAGGCAAGGACGTCCCGATCTCGGCATCCCGCTTCGGTTCCGCCGGTGTCCTGCCGATCAGCTGGGCCTACGTGAAGCTCATGGGCGGCCAAGGACTCACCGAAGCCACCAAGTCCGCACTGCTGGCTGCGAACTACATCGCTTCCCGCCTCAACGACCACTTCCCGGTGCTCTACACGGGCGAAGGTGGACTTGTTGCCCACGAGTGCATCCTGGACCTGCGTGAACTGACCGCGAAGACCGGCGTTACAGCTGAAGACGTGGCCAAGCGCCTCATCGACTTCGGCTTCCACGCTCCCACCCTTGCCTTCCCGGTGGCGGGCACGCTGATGGTGGAGCCCACGGAGTCCGAGGACCTGGTGGAGATCGATCGCTTCATCGAAGCCATGATCACCATCCGCAAGGAAATCGACCAGGTGTCCAATGGCGACTTCGCCGTGGAGAACTCGCCGCTGCGCAAGGCACCGCACACAGCTGCCGCCGTCGTAAGTTCTGATTGGGACCGTGCGTACCCGCGCGAGCAGGCCGCCTTCCCGGTTCACCACCTCAAGCAGGACAAGTACTTCCCGCCCGTTGGCCGCATCGACGGCGCAGCCGGAGACCGCAACCTGGTCTGCTCCTGCCCGCCGATCGAAGACTTCGAAAACTAAGGACTCGTCATGACTGAGAACTACACAGCTCTCTATGAAGAGCACAAAAAGCTCGGCGCCTCCTTCACCGACTTCGGTGGTTGGCAGATGCCGCTCAAGTACTCCTCCGAGCTGGCCGAGCACCACGCAGTCCGCAACTCCGCTGGCCTGTTCGACCTCTCCCACATGGGCGAAGTCTGGGTCACCGGTCCCGAGGCCGCCGCGTTCCTCGACTACGCCCTGGTGGGCAAGATCTCCGCCATGGCCGAGGGCAAAGCCAAGTACTCGCTGATCTGCCAGGAAGACGGCGGCATCATCGACGACCTCATCGCCTACCGTCGCGGTTCCGAGAAGTTCCTGGTGGTTCCGAACGCGGGCAACGCTGCGGTTGTTGCCACGGCGTTACAGGAGCGCGCAGCCGGGTTCGACGTCGTGGTTCAGGACGCCTCTGCCGAGACTTCGCTGATTGCAGTGCAGGGTCCGCGTGCGGAAGGTATCCTCCTCCGTCTGGTTCCCGCCGAGCAGCACGCGCTGGTCACCGAACTGAAGTACTACGCGGCCGTTGAGGTTCCGTTCACGTTCGACGGCGGCACCCAGGAACTGCTGTTGGCGCGTACCGGCTACACCGGCGAAGACGGCTTCGAGATCTTCGTGGCCAACGGCTCCGCGGCAGCGCTGTGGCAGGCCATTGCCGACGCCGCAGAAGAGGGCGAGCTCACCCCCGCCGGCCTCGCATCCCGCGACTCCCTGCGTCTCGAAGCCGGCATGCCCCTCTACGGCAACGAACTCTCCCGCGAAGAAAACCCCTTCGCTGCAGGGCTCGGACCCGTGGTGGCACTGTCCAAGGAAGGCGACTTCGTCGGCAAGGACGCACTCGCAGCCTTGAAGGCAGACGGCGCCGGATCCACCAGCGGCCGCAAGCTCGTAGGTCTCAAAGGCCTGGGTCGTCGTGCCGGACGCGGCCACTACCCGGTCCTCAAGGACGGCGCCGTGGTAGGCGAAGTCACTTCCGGCCAGCCCAGCCCGACGCTCGGGTACCCGGTAGCGTTGGCCTATGTCGACGTCGAGCACACTGAGCTTGGCACCGCGCTGGACATTGACCTGCGCGGTAAGTCTGAGCCGTTCGAAGTTGTCGCACTGCCGTTCTACAAGCGCCAAAAGTAAGCCGGGTCTTCGAGCCCGACGACCTCTGCATGCTCCCCCCGTCGAAGATTGCGCCCGCTGAGCGGACGCGATGCTCCCTTGGACGCACGCTTACGGATACCGGTCCCGAAGGGGCCGCGTACCTCCGGAGCGACCGTTAGATTTAGACCACTCAACCTAAAGGAATCAGAATGCCCAAAGTAGCGCCCGAACTTCAGTACTCCGACGAGCACGAGTGGGTTTCCCGCGGCGAGGGGAACCTCGTGTCCGTGGGTATCTCCGAGGTTGCCACTGACGCACTGGGTGACATCGTGTACGTTGACCTGCCCGAGGTTGGTTCTTCCGTGACTGCAGGCGAGACCTGTGGCGAAGTTGAGTCCACCAAGTCGGTTTCGGACCTGTACTCTCCGGTCACCGGTGAGGTTACGGAGATCAACGACGCCGTTGTTTCCGACCCGGCCCTGATCAACAACGATCCGTACGGCGCCGGCTGGCTGTTCAAGGTTGCTGCTGAGTCCGAGGGCCCGCTGCTCTCGGCCGAGGAATACGCCTCCAAGAATGGCGGAGACCTCTCCTAACTTCCACCCCGACCGAGTCCGATTCGGGGGTTCGCTGCCGCGGGTGCCGTTCGCACGGCATGTTCTGCAGCGATACCCCGCTCTGGGCATCGAGACGCCTATACCTTTGGGACGGCGTCCGGCAGCGGCCGTCTAAGGGAGCTTCGCGTCCGCTTAGCGGGCGCCCAAGCGACCGAGGCCGCAGAGGACGTCGTCCTGAAGGGCCACCACGCACGTTCAGTGGCGTAGCGTGGGATTGTAGAACTAAATAAGTATTGCGACGCCGGGTTGCCGCCTTTGGGGGCCATCCGGCGTCGTGCTTCGGTCGACTTCCGCCACAAGCGGGGGAGGCCATCCGGCAGGACCATCTGCCGGACCGTTTCAAGCTGTATTAAGGGATCCCGACCATGGCTGTTGGTGTTTTCGATTTGTTCTCTGTGGGTATTGGTCCGTCGAGTTCGCATACTGTGGGGCCGATGCGGGCTGCTGCGGTGTTTGCTGGTGAGTTGAAGGACGCTGGTGTTCTGGGTTCGGTGGCGGCGTTGCGGGTGGATTTGTATGGGTCGTTGGCTGCGACGGGCAGGGGCCACGGGACGATGACGGCCACGTTGTTGGGGTTGGAGGGGTATCACCCGGAGTTGATCTTGCCGGATGAGGTGGAGGAGCGGCTGGCGGCGATCGCGGAGACGGGGAAGTTGAACCTGGCTGGTGGTGTGCTCTTGGATTACGCGGTGGAGGATATGATCCTGCATCCGTTGACGGTGTTGCCGCGGCATACGAACGGGATGAAGTTCGCGGTCTCTGATGCGGAGGGGAACGTCTTGTGTGAGGCGACGTTTTTCTCGGTGGGTGGTGGGTTCATTGTCCGGGAGGGTGAGGAGAACGCTGCGCAGCGGGAGTTGGAGGAGACCAAGGC